>JAZODT010000075.1:0-40280 GCA_045597205.1 Clostridia bacterium | reverse complement strand
ATTGCGTAGCAATCGTTATTGCTTTTCCACCTCATCCACCGCAAGCGGTCCCCCTTCCCCTCAAGGGGAAGGCTTTTTATTCCTTACATATCAAACTTTAAAATCAGTGAACGAATTAGATGCCAAATGTTTTAAATGAATCGACAACTATCGTTGTCATGAATTGGCTAAAGCCATGAATTCTCGCTACGCTCCATGAATTGAATTGCCCTTATGCACCGTTAGGTGCAATTCATGAGCCGCAGGCTCAATTCATGAAATCGCAGATTTCAATTCACGCCGTAAGGCAATTCATTGATTTCATCTTCGATGAAATCATTATACCGCATTCTGCCTTTAAAAGCAACTTTTTTAGGTTTTATTACTATAAAAATGTCCACGCACCCCGATTAAAATCTTGATTTTTTAAAAAAACTGTGTTATACTTTAGTTGT
Source organism: Clostridia bacterium (assembly GCA_045597205.1). Classification (GTDB taxonomy): domain Bacteria; phylum Bacillota; class Clostridia; order UBA1381; family UBA9506; genus UMGS755. Next base: position 39,846 of record JAZODT010000075.1, on the reverse strand, counting down.
TTTATAAAGCATATTTTTTAAGTTATGAAAGGATGTTTAGACATGATTGTTGATGTGTTAAAGAATAGCAATTTTTATACAAATGTGCATCCCCGTTTTGCCAAAGCTTTTGCTTTTTTAGAAAAAGCGCATGCTGAACTTCCCGCTGAAGGACGTTATGAAATAGACGGTGATGACATATTCGCTATGGTACAAAAATTTAACACCGTCCCCACCAATGAAACCTGCTGGGAAGCACATAAAAAATATATTGATATTCAGTTTATCCATAGCGGAACGGAAATTATTTCCTGGGATAACATTGTCAACGTGCCGGAAGATGCTACTTTTGACGAAGTCAATGACCGCTATCTATATCCCGGTGCAGCCAAAAGCCCGATTGTGCTCCACAGTGGCACCTTTGGCATTTTCTTTCCTCAAGATTTGCATCGTCCTGGTGAATTGTATAAACATTCAGAATCGGTTACTAAAATTGTTGTGAAAGTTCGCTTGTAATATAAACAGAACATATAAAAACACCACATGTTATGCACCGCCAAAAGGCAAACACTTTTAGCGGTGCATTTTTTACGAAAAGACACAAAAAAGAGCTGTGATTTCTTACCTCAAAGCTCTTAGGTGATAAACTTATTCATTGATGAGGTTTCCCTTTTGCACATTTCTTTCTATAAGCTCTTTTGTATATGCCCAAATTTTCTCCGATCCCAGTTGTGATTTCTTTTGGCGGTTTATAACCTGAGATTTTTTTATTTTATGCTTTTTCCAGTCTTCACCGTTGTTAGAATCATTCAAAAGCAATGGCTGAAAGTTGTCCATAACACGTGCAAATTTTGCTTCGGGGGTTTCTCCCGATTCAAATTCTTCAAACAAAGCAATCATTTCTTTTTTCTGTTCATCGGGAAGCATGCCAAAAATTCGGTTTGCAGCTTTTGTTTCTCTTTCTTTTTGTGTTTCGAGATTGACAGCGTCATATGCATACGTATCTCCGGCATCAATTTCAACAATATCGTGAATGAGAGCCATGATCATTGCCTTTGTCACATCAAACTCTTCGTTAGCATATTCTTTCAGCAAATAAATCATGATTGCCATATGCCAGGCATGTTCGGCATCGTTTTCCTGCCTGCTATACCCTTTCAAATGGGTCTGCCTGTATATTTCTTTTTCCTTATCTATTTCCAATATAAAGTTTAACTGCTTCCAAAATCTTTCTCTGTCCATAAAAACTCCTTTAGGATACGTTTATACTTATTTGATTACAAGTGCTTACATAGCTAAATTCATTAGCATCGAAATCATATTAAAGATAATAGGTGCAAAGAGCATGGCAGGCAAAAAATCGGCAACCTTAATTTGGGTAATACCCATTAAATTTGTACCTATCATGATAATCAAAATCGAGCCAACACAAGTCATTTCATTGATGGCACCGGTGCTCATAAAGGGTGATATAAAACCTGCCAGCATAACAAGACCGCCTTGTATTACGAACACCGTTGCAGAGGCTAAAAGCACGCCAACACCAAGGCTTGATGCAAGCATCATAGAAGATACTAAATCAAGGGTGGCTTTTGTAATGAGAACGGAATGTTCTCCCGTAAGGCCTGCCTGTAGGGAGCCTGTCACCGTCATGGAACCAACGCAGAACAAAAGGGTTGCTGTGATAAGTCCTTCAGCAAGGGAAACCTTTTGTCCGTCTTTTTTAAATCTGGTTTCTACTTTCTTTGCAAGCTTGTTGATTGCGCCGTCAATATTTAAAAGTGTTCCTGCTATTGCCCCCAACACAACGGATGCAATAACAATGAGAACATTTTCACCGCACAAGCTTCCTGAAATGCCGATATACAGAGTACACGCCCCTAAGCCAATCATAACAGTGGTACTTACTTTTTCAGGAATACTTTTTTTAAACAGCAAGCCGATAGACGAACCTATGACAACTGTTATAACATTGATTATAACTCCTAACACGCGTATTCACTCCTATTACAGAACATCAGCCAGGTCGCAGATGAGTTTTTCTGTCTTTTCCCATCCAAGACAAGGATCAGTAATGGATTTACCATAAATGCATTCTTCTATTTTCTGTGCCCCGTCTTCAATGTAGCTTTCTATCATAAGACCTTTCACAATCTTTTTTACGTCATTTGAATGACGACAACTGTGAAGAACTTCTTTGGCAATTCTTGGTTGTTCCATCCACTGTTTGCCTGAGTTTGCATGGTTAGTATCAATAATAACCGCAGGATTAGATAACTCCGATTTTTCATATATTTCTGCAAGATGAATAAGGTCTTCGTAGTGATAATTCGGCATGGACTGACCGTGTTTATTTATATAGCCTCGCAGGATTGCATGTGCAAGGGGGTTGCCATGACTTTCCACTTCCCATCCTCTGTAGATAAATGTATGGGAATGTTGTGCTGCAGTAATTGAATTCATCATAACAGAAATATCGCCAGCTGTTGGGTTTTTCATACCAACAGGAATATCAAGACCGCTTGCCGTAAGGCGGTGCTTTTGATTTTCAACAGATCTTGCACCAATGGTAACATAGGATAAAATATCGGATAAGTATCTGTAATTTTCAGGATAGAGCATTTCATCAGAACAGGTAAACCCTGTTTCTTTCATGGCTCTAATGTGTAGGTTTCTAATGGCTACAACACCTTTCAACATATCCTCTTTCTTGTTAGGATCGGGCTGATGAAGCATCCCTTTATAGCCGTCACCGGTAGTCCTCGGTTTGTTCGTGTAAATTCGCGGAATAATCAGTATTTTATCGGCCACCTTTTCCTGAACGCCTCTTAAGCGGGAAATGTAATCAATAACGCTATCATCCTTATCTGCTGAACAGGGACCTATAATCAAAATAAATCTATCGTCTCTGCCTTCAAATATAGCCTTTATTTCCTCATCACGTTTTATTTTTATTGCTTCAAGCTCCGGCGTGATTGGATATTGTTCCTTTATCTCCTTAGGAATTGGCAACTTGCGCCTGAATTCCATATTCATTGTTAAATCCCTCCAGCATGATTATTTTTTATCGAACAAGGCCCTGCGCTGTGTTGAATGACGCATCATTTTCCTCATTCCGTCAATATCTTCTGCTTCAAGCATTACTTTTAATTCTTTAAATTTATCCATAAACATATCCATTTGATTTAAGAGAGCCTCTTTATTGGCAACAAACAGTTCGCTCCACATTAAATCATTGATACGGGCAATTCGTGTCAGGTCTCTGAATGAGTCACCTGTAAACTTTTCCATGTCCTCTTTATCGTTGCAGGTCATAAGCGTAATGGCAATGCAATGGGTAAGCTGCGAAAGAAAGCCAATCATCTCGTCATGTTCTTCCGGCGAAAGCGTGGTGACATTTGAAAACCCTAACAATCTGCCAAGCTCAAGGCATGTGCTAATTGCTTCCGGCGTGTTTTTGTCTGTAGGCGTAACAATATAGTTTGCACCGGTAAACATCGTATCTGTACTGTTTTCAACACCCGAAACCTCTCTTCCTGCCATAGGATGGGCGGCTATGAACTCAACATCCGGTCGAAGAATCTTTTGAATTGTATATACAATGCTTCTTTTAACACCGGTTACATCCGTTATAATTGCTCCGCTTTTAAAGAGACTTTGATTTTGCTCAATCCATTCCACAAACACGTGAGGATATAAAGCAAAAATCACAAGGTCTGCTTCTTTAATCATTGCTTTATCCACTTCTGCAGAACCCGCGTCTATAATCTTTTCACGCAGGGCATAATCGATTGCACTTTGCTCTTTGGTAATCGCACTGATATGAAACCCAAATCGCTTCAACACTCTTGCATAACTACCACCTAAAAGCCCAAGTCCGACTATCAATATTTTTTTACTTACATCTACAATCATTTAATTTCTACCTCTGTTTAGTTGTTTTTTTACTTTAAAAATCCGAGATAGATCATTAAAGTATAATCCTATTGACGTAATAGTCCAATTTCCTAAACCCTATCCTATGCAGATTGGGTTCGTTTGTAACAAAAAGCTTTAGCATATCGATTCCATTCGCTTTGCAATAATAAAGTTTGCCTCCGCATCAGGTGTTTCCATATCGGGTACAATTACGTCTGCCGTAGATTGATAAATCTCCAATCTTTCTGCGTAAAGCTTTTTGAGCTTTTCGTATGTGTCCGACAGTGGTCTGTCATTGGTTACACGAAGCCTTTCGATGTCTGCATTAATAAAAAACAGTTTTCCGTTCCGTTTAAGACAATTTACGTTTTCTTCCCTGAGTATAGCTCCGCCGCCTGTTGATATAATGCAGCAACTATTGGCAGAAACCTCTCGTATCACTTCTGCTTCTAAATCACGAAAATACTGCTCTCCTTTCGTGCTGATCAGCTCTTTAATGGTGCATCCTGCACGCTTTTCAATTTCAGCATCCGTATCCACAAACGCAAAATCGTCAATTTTGAGAAGTTTTCCAACGGTACTCTTTCCGCTTCCGGGCATGCCTGTTAAAACAATGTTTTCTTTTGATGCAAGAATGGATTTAAACACACTGTCAGCCGTTTCCTTCGATATTTTAATATCCAGGAACTTTTCTACTGCAACCACTGCCTGCATAACAAGCATATAAAGACCGCCCTCCGCTTTCATTCCTTTTCTCTTTGCCTCTAAGACAAGATTGGTCGAAAGGGGATTATATACCGCGTCCACAACACCCTCTAACGCTACAAAAGCAGAAATATCTATCGGCTTGGAATCACAATCTGGATACATCCCTGATGGTGTTGTGTTTATAATTACATTGGCATCAGCGTGTTGGCTCATTGCCTCTTCATAAGTGATGCAGTTTTCTTTTTTACTTCTGCTGACTGTCAAAATGTTGGAAGCGCCTAAATCCTCCGCTAGAACTCGTGCTGTCTTGCTGGTGCCCCCTGTCCCAAGAATAAGAACTTTTTTACCTTGTAAATCAATCCCTATTTTTTCAATAAGGGCTTTCATGCCGTAGTAATCGGTATTGAATCCGCAAAGTTTTCCATACTTGTTCACAATTGTATTAACAGCGCCAATTCTTTCTGCCACAGCACTTACAGAATCAAGATGCGGTATCACCGTCTGCTTATACGGAATGGTAACATTAATAGCTTCAAAATCCTTTTTTTCAAAGAAAGGGTTTATTTCTTCCTCAGTAAGTTCTATGAGTTCATACTCATAATCAGCAAGTTTTGCATGAATCTCCTTAGAAAAGCTATGGGTTAGCTTTTTTCCAATACAACCATATTTTTTCATCAACATCATCCTTCAAAACAGGCTCTTGCCATTTCTATTACTTCACTGCATTTCATAGTTTTAAGCTCAAAACTGCCAATCTCCCGCACCGTTGTTACGGTGACAAATTCGCCATCTGCCTTCTTATCGTGAAACGCCGCTTCTGTTATCTTATCCCAATCAAATTCTATCAAATTATATAAACTGCATTTTTTTAGCACTTCAATCACTCTCGGTCTTATGTTTTCAGCACACATGGGTATGAGTCCAAGAGCGACACATTCACCGTGATATAAATCTAACATATTTTCACTGCTTTCAATACCGTGGCCTATTGTATGCCCGAAATTGAGAATTTTTCGAAGTCCTGACTCCTTTTCGTCCTGCTCAACAACGGATTTCTTAATATTAAGAGAGCGAATGATAATTTCATCTATATTTTCTTCAATATCATGACTTTCAAACAGATCAAAAAGCTGACGATCCGAAGTAAGTGCCATTTTAACCGCTTCGGCAAGTCCGTTTGCAATCTGCCTTTTAGGAAGCGTTTTTAAAAGCTTTGAATCAATCAAAACTTTTTTAGGCTGATAAAAAGCACCTACAATGTTTTTAACATTTCCAAAATTAATTGCGGTTTTGCCACCAATGGAGGAATCAATTTGCGAAAGAAGCGTTGTGGGTATGTTATAAAAATCAATACCTCTCATATAGGCAGAGGCAACAAAACCGGATAAGTCTCCTACAACACCGCCGCCAACCGCTACAACACAGTCCTTTCGTGAAAAGTTATTGGCAAGCATTTTTTGAAGAAGAATGCCAAACACCTCAAGGCTTTTTGATCCTTCTCCCGTCTCTACTGTGCAGATAATGGGTTCTTTGCATTGCTTTGCAACGGCCTGTGCATACATTGCAGGAACGCCTGAATCGGTGACCACAAGAACACGTCTGTTAAGATTCAAATAGTCTCCGGCGTGCTCTAGAATACCATTTTCTACAACAATGTCGTAACTGTTTTCTTTTAAATTCATATGGATGTTCATATTCATCACCTTTATATTTCAACGTGTGGTGCAAAAGAGCCGGCTACTTTAAGCTTATCACACACCGCATCTAATTCTTTAAGCATCATGCTGCCTTTTTCTGTTTCTGTCGTGCCGTCAATTTCCACATAGAAATAATATTGCCATGAATGTTTTTTAAGTGGTCTGCTTCGAAGTGCCGTCATATTATAACCATATTTGCCTATAATGCTGATGGCATTTGCAAGAGAGCCTGCTTCGTTTTTAACGGTAAACATTAAAACCGAATTAGAAAGAGAAGAAGCGTTTGCCCTTACTTTTGAAAGAACCGCAAAACGTGTGGTGTTTTCTCCACTTTTATTGATGTTTGCTTCTAAAACCTTAAGTCCGTAAATCTCAGCTGTCTCTAAACTTGCAATGGTGCCAAGGGATGTATCCTGGCGTTCTGCAACCACTTTAGCCGCAACAGCGGTGTTGTTGGCCTCTTCTGCATCAAATCCACGAAAGTCAATATAGTCATGGCACTGGCCGAGAGCCTGTGGATGGCTTGTAACCTTTTTAATATCCTCAACTGTTGTATTAGGGAGACCGAGCAAGTTTTGATGAATTTCAAGTTCATAAATGCCGTTTATAAACAAATTACCTGAAAATATCAGGTCAATCGTCTGCCCCACTTCACCGGCATAGCTGTTTTCAATAGGAAGAACGACCACATCACATTCACCGTTTAAAACAGCATGATAGGCAGCCTTAAAATCACGGTGCGACACTCTGTTGCTATCAGGAAAAATTCTTCCCGCCGCAATATGGGCAAAGGCCCCCTCAACGCCACTATAGGCAACCTTTAAACCCCTTTGCATGCGGTATTGATACGTGCGTGAAATTGACATAAGATTTTTGATATAGTCAATATAATATTCTTTAATGACCTCATCTTGAATCAATGCTGCGTTCTTTTCAACAACTGCATCTTCTCGCTTTTGGTCTAAAATTGGCAGCCCATATTCCTTTTTATAATCAAAAACCATTTCGGCAGCTTTCATTCTCTTGGTAAAAAGCGCCGCCATTTGAACATCTACTTCGTTTATGATTTTTCTTGCTTCTTCCAACTTACTTGCCATGTCCAATTTTCCTTTCAAATAAAATCTAAAATCCACTCCGTAATCTCTCGATAATTTTTTTTAAACAAGGAAAGCCTCTTACATATTCCGGATAAAAAAACGCCCTCCGCAATCCTTTTTGGATGCAGAGGACGAGAAATTGTAACTCCCGTGGTACCACCTCAGTTCGCCGCCACCTCACGATAGCGACCTTATCAAGTACTAACATACCTTAGTTCTATAACGGGAACACCCGTTGCATCCTACTTGAAATTTATTTCGTTCAGTGCACTGCTAACAGAAGGAATTCAAAATGGTCATTACCATTGCCTTGCACCAACCGGCAACTCTCTTAAAGGCTCTTTCCAAGTTTACTTAGTTCTGCTCAATCGCATTTAATTGTGTAATTCATTATTAAATTAAACTATATTATATCACTTAATGATAAAAAAGTCAATCTTTTAAATAAAAAAATCATTGTATCCACTTTAAAGAAATACGGAGCCAGGCAGACCATCCTAGCTCCGTTTGCAAAGCTTATTGATTGAATTTTTCCAAATCGTTTTTGCGAATTTCCACACGTCTTACTTTACCGCTGATGGTTTTAGGAAGCTCATCCACAAATTCTACAATTCTTGGATATTTATAAGGTGCCGTATGGGTTTTAACATATTCTTGAATTTCTTTTTTCAGTCCATCTGTGCCTTCTGTTCCTTTCACTAAAACAATGGTTGCCTTTACAATCTGACCACGAACTTCATCCGGAACGGGAGTGATAGCACATTCTAAAACATAAGGAAGCTCCATGATAACACTTTCAATCTCGAAAGGTCCAATGCGGTAGCCAGAGGATTTAATAACGTCGTCAATACGACCCACATACCAAAGGTATCCGTCTTCGTCCATCGTTGCCTGGTCGCCGGTGTGATAGAATCCGTCATGCCATACTTCGTTTGTTTTTTCTTCATCAAGGTAATAACCGATAAAGAGTCCGCAAGGACCTTCATCTTTTACACGGATACAGATTTCACCTGTATCGCCGGTCTTACATTCGTTGCCATCAGGATCAAGCACAACTACATCATAAAGAGGACTCGGTCTGCCCATAGAACCAATTTTCGGTGTGGAGCCAACGAAGTTTGCGATAGAGAGTGTTGTTTCCGTTTGTCCAAAGCCTTCCATAATGGTAAGCCCAGTAGCTTTTTTGAATTGGTTGAACACTTCAGGATTTAAGGCTTCCCCTGCTGTTGTTGCATATTCAATAGAAGAAAGGTCATATTTTGACAAATCTTCTTTAATGAAGAAACGATACATGGTAGGAGGCGCACAGAAAGTTGTAATGTTATATTTGGCAAACATGGGCAGAATGTCTTCTGAATGGAATCTGTCAAAATCATATGTAAATATGCCCGCCTCACAAAGCCACTGACCATAAAGCTTGCCCCAAAGTGCTTTGCCCCAACCAGTATCGGAAATGGTAAAGTGGAGGCCGTTGGGGTTAACATTATGCCAATGTTTTGCAGTGGGATAATGACCGAGTGCATATTTGTATGAGTGTGTTGCAATACGGGGGTAGCCTGTTGTGCCAGATGTAAAGAGCATCAACATCGGGTCGTTTCCGCAGGGCGTATTTTCTGTACGGCGGTAGTGAGTGCTGAAGCGATCCATTTCAACATTAAAGTCGTTCCATCCCTCTTTTTTACCACCAACTAATATTTTGACCATGCCCGGAAATTCTGTTGTTGCCTTTTCAGCCTCGGTTGATACATCTCCATCTGCCGTACATACAATGGCTTTAACCTTTGCTGCCTTGTATCTGTATGCGAAATCGTGCTCAACAAGCTGATTGGTTGCAGGGATAGCGATAGCACCGATTTTATGAAGAGCAAGCATACAGAACCAGAACTGATAATGACGCTTAAGAACCAACATAACCGTATCGCCTTTTTTAATACCAAGCGATTCAAAGTAGTTTGCAGTTTTTGCAGAATACTTTTTCATATCACTGAAAGTGAAGCGTCTGTCTGTTTTATCGTTTGCCACCCACATCATAGCCAATTTTTCGGGATTCTTTTCGGCGATAGCATCCACGCAGTCAAAAGCAAAGTTAAATTTATCGTCATTTTTAAAGGTTATGCCATTGAATACGCCATTTTCATCATAAGAGGATTCAAGAAAATTATCCGCCACGGTTTGGGCTCCGCTTTTATTTGACTTTTCTGCTTTAGCAGCGATAATAGGCGCTTCGGGATATGCCTCGTTAACTAAACCGTTTTGCGGGTTTAATACAACGGCATGAAATTCACAACCCCCCTCGCTGATTGCAATCATACCGTGAGGAATGATGCTGTTATAGAAAATAGAGTCCCCTTCGTTTAAAATGTCAATATGGTTGCCAACCTGAACCTTTAAAGAGCCTTTTACGATAACGTCAAATTCCTGACCATTATGAGAATCCAGTTTAATGGGCGCGTTCTGTTCTTCGGCAAGATAGGGGAACTTAACCAAGAAAGGCTCTGCCAGTTTATCTTTAAATTTCGGTGCTAAGTTGTTATACACAACACCTTGCTTTTTAATAATTTTAAGACCCTCGCCTTTTCTGGCAATGGCAAAAGAGGTTAAGGTTGAACTTGTGCCCTCTAACAGGTCAACAACTTCAACATTGCAGGCTTTGGCACACTTATAAATAAAGGTAAAGCTGAAATCGGTTTCGCCTTCCTCCAGCAATTTGTAGTCTTCAACTGAAACACCTGTTAATTTTGCTAATTCCTCAGGTGAATAGCCTTTAGCTTCGCGCAGGTCTTTGATTCTGCCTGCTACTTCTTTCAAACTGTAATCCATTATTTTTGTCTCCTTTCTAGTTTTGACAAATTTGATATTTGGTTACTAATTTGAATAAAACAAAAAACTCGCCTCAAAGATAACTTTGAGACGAGTTGTAATAACCCGCGGTACCACTCAAATTACGGAAAAATTCCGTCACTTACCGGGCTCTAGCAAGCCCTTTGCTTTAACGCAGCATTACGGAAGGAATCTACTCGTTAGAAACTTTCGGTCCTCCAACTCAGAAGTGATAGGTCATTGGAAAGCGTTACCGTTGGCTCGCAGCACCCGCCAACTCTCTCAAGGTTCGGCAATCCGACCGTCTTCGTCATAGTTGTTTTTGTGATATTCAAATTTTTAAACATTATAACATAATAAAAATGAACCGTCAAGAGTTTTTTCTTAAAAATTTTGATTATTTTTTCAATCCAAGTTTTTCTGCGGATTCGTCACGCATTTTGTATTTTAATATTTTGCCTGCTGCGTTCATTGGGAATTCATTGACAAACATAAAGTATCTCGGAACCTTATGTCTTGCGATTGAAGCATACCCGAATTCCTTCATTTCGTTTTCGTCAGCGGTTTCGCCCTTGTGAAGAATAATCCATGCACAGCATTCTTCGCCGTATCTTTCATCAGGAACGCCAACCACCTGAACGTCACGAACCTTGGGATTTGTTAAGTAAAATTCTTCAATTTCTCTCGGATACAGGTTTTCACCGCCACGGATAATCATGTCTTTAAGACGACCTGTAACCTTGTAATAACCGTCAGGTGTTCTCATACAAATATCACCGGAGTGAAGCCAGCCATCGCTATCAATTGCCTGCGCAGTTGCCTCCGGCATCTTGTAATAACCCTTCATAATGTTAAAGCCGCGGGCTACAAATTCACCGCTTTCCCCATCGGGAAGCTCCTCTCCTGTTTCGGGATCAATAATCTTACATTCAACGCCAGGAAAAGCACTACCAACTGTTTCAACACGATGGTCAAGGTCTTCGTTCACCTCACCCATTGTACAACCGGGTGATGCCTCGGTCTGACCATAAACGGAAATGATTTCTCGCATATTCATTTCATCAGCCGCTCTGCGCATTAAGTCAGCGGGACAGTTTGCACCTGCCATAATACCCGTTCTCATATAGGAAAAATCTGTTTTTGCAAAATCAGGATGAGAAAACATAGCAATAAACATGGTAGGCACACCATTAAAGCAAGTGATATGCTCGTCATTAACACAGGCGAGTGATGATTTTGGAGAAAAATAAGGAATCGGGCAAAGGGTGCCGCCGTGTGTCATCATAGAGGTCATTGAAAGCACCATACCAAAACAATGGAACATAGGCACCTGAATCATCATACGGTCTGCTGTGGATAAATCCATTCTGTCACCAATTGTTTTACCGTTATTAACGATGTTGCGGTGAGTAAGCATAACGCCCTTGGGAAAACCTGTTGTACCTGATGTGTATTGCATGTTACATACATCATCCGGCTTAACTAAGGATGCACGACGTCTTACTTCTTCACGGGGAACAAGTGTTGAACGCAAAAGCATCTGTTCCCACGTAAGACAACCGGGCATTGAAAAGCCTGCCGTTATCACATTGCGAAGGAATGGCAGATTTTTTGAATACAATGGTTTTCCGGGTTCAAGCGTTTCAAGTTCAGGACAAAGCGCCTGTATAATCTCTTTATAGTTTATATCCTTACAATCTTCAATCATAATGAGTGTATGCGTGTCCGATTGTTTTAACAAATATTCTATTTCGTGAATTTTGTAGGCCGTATTAACAGTCACCAAAACTGCACCAATTTTTGTCGTGGCCCAAAAAGTGATAAACCACTGCGGTACATTTGTCGCCCAAATGGCAACATGGTCACCACTCTTCACACCAAGGGATATTAAAGCTGCCGCACATTCATCCACATCACGGCGGAACTGCTCATAAGTTCTTGTGTAATCTAATGTAGGATACTTAAATGCATACTGGTCAGGATAATTTTCTACCATCGTATCCAAAACTTCAGAAAAAGTCGCATCAATAACATCATATTTTTTCCACACAAATGTACCGGTCTTATCTCTGTTGTAATATGCATGTTCAAATGTTTTTTTCTCACGGTTAAGGGTTGCGATGTAATTTGCAAAATGTGTTAAAACGATGTCTGCATCATTTATTTCTTCATTCCATGCAGCACAGATATATCCTTCATAGTTAAGGGATGAAAGTGCGCCTATAAGCTTTGCAACATCAAGTTCACCTTCGCCGATTAACACCGTTTTTCCGTCCTTCATATCGCCAAGACGCACATATTTTATGTATGCGCCCAAAGTTTTGATGGTGGCTTCTGAAGATTCTCCTGCACCGAAATATGTACCTCTTACGTTCCATGAAGCACCAATAGCCGCAGATGAAAAATGATTGATGATATCAATTACATTTTCGGTATCAGAAAGATATCCTACTGTTTCAAATAAAATGTTGACATCGGCTGTCTCTGCACGTTTTATCGCAGCAGAAAGCTTTTCATCTAAAATGTCAAAAGAGAGCTTTTCTTCCATGCGCAGGATGACATTCGGGATGCCCGATGCAGCAGCCATATCCACATATTTAACAAGCAAATCAGATGTAGTCTGCTCATTTTCAATTGTTTCTGCCATCCGAAGTGCTGAAACTGCAATATTTCTGTTAACAAGCTTTCTCTTCGCATCGGAAATTCTGTCACGTCTTAAAATACTATCGTGGTGTACGCTTCTTTCTTTTACTGCATCATATATTTCAAACCCTTTAAAACCATAATCATAGGCATAACGGCAAATATCAAGAAAGGAAGCACGACTTACATTCTTGGTTGAAAATACAATCTTCATTTTATGCCTCCTCAAAAACTATTTTGTTCAGTGCATTAATATAGGCCCTAATGCTAGCTGCCACAATATCGGTTGATGTGCCGTTCCCTGCGTAAAGCTTTCCGTTATTGCGAAGTTTTACTAACGCCGAGCCTAATGCTTCTTTTCCTTCCGTTACAGATTGAACCTGAAAATCGTCAAGCTCATAATGATGTCCTATGCACTGCTCTATGGCACGGAAGGCTGAATCAATCGGACCATCTCCATTGCTCACACCGCAAATAATTTCACCATTGCATTTTAATGTCACCTGTGACATTGAGCTTGAAACATTACTGCTGGTGGTTGTATAAGTTTCGAAATGATATGTTGACGGTGCCTGCATAGCAGAGCTTGCAACGAGCGCTTCAAATTCTTTTGCCCCAACGGCACCTTTCTTTTCGCATACCTGCATCAGTGCCTTATATACATTCCCGATATCTGAATCGGAAAGCTCATAGCCTAAAACTTCGGCTGCCTGCGCAACCTGAGCCATAGAAGAATCAGAATCAAGTAAAATCTTTTTCTTTTCGCTGACTGCTTTTTCAGTTTCATAGGCTTTGTGATTGATGCTTGAGAGCATATCGTCAATACTTGCGTGGAGTTTGGTGGTGTCAAGCGCAATCTTTGCATTTATCTGCGTGCCGCAAGCACTGAATGCATCAGACATTTCACCTGTTAAGAGAACATCTTTTCCAACCATAGCACATTTAAGTCCATCTGCACCCTTTGCAACTGCTGAAAAGGCAGACGCTACACCCATATTAATACGGTCAGAAACCTGCACATATACAGGAACACTTACGGCATCTTTCACCTTAGCAACCAATGCAACAATTTCTTCAGGTGTTGATACGCCTGCATCATCACACACCGTAATAATGCCGGCGCCGTTTGCCACTGCTTCTTTTGCTGCTGCAATCAAAAAATCTGCATCTGCTCTTGTGGCATCAAGTGCAGAAAATTCTATATCATCACAATATGCTTTTGCTTCTTTTGTGAGCTCTGCAATTTTTTCGAGCATTATTGCTTGCTTAATATGATATGTGTATTCCATCTGAATTGTTGAAATGGGAAGCTCTATCTGCAGGCGAGGTTTCTTTGCATCCTTAATGCATTCCCACACAGATACAACATCTTCTTTGTTAAATCCAACAGGAATTGCAAGAGTTGCATTCTGTACATTCTGTGCGATTGTTTTATAGATAATAGTATCTTCACGAAGATTTTTAATAGCAGGTAATTCGATAGCATCTACACCAAGCAAGTCAGCACAATTGGCAATGGCAGATTTTTCACGGAACAGTAGTGAAACTTCTCGCACCTCTGAAAGCTTTTTAAGCGTGATGTCTGTGATGTTGATTTTTTTCATTTTTGAAAACTCCTTTCAAACTCTAACAATGTATAGAAATAAAATTTTTACCAACAAAAAAAACGTTCCCATCTCTTTGTCTATTCAAAGAGACGAAAACGTTAAAATTCTTTGTTTCCGCGGTACCACTCTTCTTCATCCCAAGCAGGATGCCCTTTAGATGCCAACACACCTTTACCCTATTACGGGAGTTCCCGTCTGCCACTACTTATCCTTTTCATAGCAGCCGCTCCGCGGTGAGTTCAGCAAACCTCTCCCAATGCCTCGCACCACCCGGCATCTCTCTCAAGGCGAAAGTTTTTGCATACTATTCCGCATCATAGCGTTTAAATTTATGTTGTATTGTATCATAATAATTTTTTATTGTCAAGACTTTTTTAAAATTTTTAATATTTAAAAGAAAATGAGGAATAATCTAAAAATCAATCAAATCAATTTCATTAAAAAAGAAATAATTTTACTGTCAAGTAAATTTGAGCTAAATTTTGCAACAAGTTGCAAAGCTAAATTATCTCATTCCATTCGATAGATAAATTGTTTTTCAAAACAGCTAAATTAAATTCGCCAATAGCGTGCGAAGCACATTTAGCTGTCCCAGACAATTTAGCTGAACTTGTTCAATTTAGCTAGCGAAATGCGAATTTTGCTGAAAAAGAGATGATTTTTCCGACAGTAAAATCATCCCTTTTTCTTGGTGGAGACGAGGAGAATCGAACTCCTGTCCGAAAATGTCGCCAACCTGGGCTCTCCGAGTGCAGCTTGTGATCAGGATTCCCCCGGCGGCAAGCTCACAAGCAAGCTGACCGCTTCGGTAGCTTCATTATACCTGGCCGGTTCAAAGCTTTACCGGCGCATGTTCACTGCTAAATGATGCCCTATCCCTGACCGCAGTCCTTCAAGGCAGGACAGCTGCCTTTAATTAGGCAGCAGCTAATTCAGTGTTAGCGTTTAAATTTAAAATTGCGATTTTTATAGCGGCACCGCACCGCTACTCGCTCCCAGGCCTTTGTCATCCCCGTCGAAACCGTTGCGTCCCCGTGTATATTTATTATACTCACTCTTTATGCCCCTGTCAAGAGGAATGATTTGCATATTTCTCTCTTATTTTGCCCAAAGCACTGTTATTATCCCGTTTTTTAAAGATTTTTTAAGTTAAGGATTGCATTTAACAGCAAAATGCAATATAATGTACATGGAAAAATTACTTATAAGGAAGATGATTATGGGAAACATTACAAAAGCCATTGATGTAGAGGGAAACATCCGCATCTGTTTTATAAACAGCCGTGATATTGTGAATACCGCCCAACGCATTCATCACACCTCCCCTGTGGTAACGGCGGCACTGGGCAGAACCTTAACAATTACAGCCCTCATGGGTTCCCTTTTAAAGGAATCAACAGATAACATGACGGTTTATATTAAAAGCGACGGCCCCATTAAAGGGATGGTTACCGCAGCCGATGGGGCGGGCATGGTGAAAGGCTATGCTTATGAGCCCTTGGTAGATATTCCCCTTAAAAAAGGTAAGTTAGATGTGGGCGGTGCTGTGGGAAGAGGTTCTTTGGCTATTTCCCGCGATTTGGGTTTAAAAGATCCTTATGTGGGTCGTGTGCCTTTGGTAACCGGCGAAATCGGTGAAGATTTTACCTATTATTATGCCAAATCGGAGCAAACGCCTACTGCCATTGCTTTGGGTGTTTTGGTGGACACTGATTTATCTGTCAAACAAGCCGGCGGATTTATTGTGCAATTAATGCCTGGTGCTTCCGATAGCATTGCTACTCAATTAGAAGATAACCTGCGTGCATTAGCGCCGGTAACGACTTTATTAGAAGAAGACAAAACCCCCGAACAGATTATCGAAGCCATTGCAAAAGGCTTTGACATTAAATATTTAGATGGTGCAAATTATGAATATCGCTGCGATTGCAGTCAGGAAAAAATCTCCCGCGCACTCATCAGCATGGGGGCTGATGAACTTTTAGATATGATTGAAAAAGACGGTGGCGCCGAAGTGACCTGCCAGTTCTGCCCTAAGGTTTATCGTTTAAACAAAGATGATTTGACAGCTCTTTATGAGTCTGCCAAACAATAACGCGCAACAGTGCAGGAGGTAATATAAAATGAAAATTATTATCGTCGGCGATGGCAAAGTTGGCATGACATTAACAGAATATTTAGCAATGGAAGGTTATGATGTTACCGTTATTGACAATGACCAAAAAGTGGTAGAACACGTAATGAATTCTTATGATGTTATGGCCGTGAGTGGTAACGGTGCCAATTACAACACACTGTTTGAGGCGGGCGCTGCAAAAGCTGATTTGCTCATTGCTGCCACCAGTTCTGATGAAGTGAACATTTTAAGTTGTTTAATGGCAAAAAAAATCGGCACAAAGCATACTATTGCCCGGGTGCGCAATCCGGAATATGCTCAACAACTTGTATTCATCCGTGAAGAATTGGGGCTGAGTATGGTGGTTAATCCTGAGTTGGAAGCCGCCAGAGAAATCTCCCGCATTCTTCGTTTTCCCGCTGCGATTAAACTGGATTGTTTTTCAAAAGGCCGCGTAGAACTGGCAGAAATTCGTTTGCCGGAAAATGGTCATTTGGCCGGTCGTCGTTTATCTGAACTTTATAAGGTTTGTAAAGAAAAAATATTAATTTGTGCTGTTCAGCGGGATGAGCAAGTTATTATTCCGGACGGTAATTTTGTGTTAGCCGCCGGCGACAAAATTCATATCACCGGTTCTCATGCAGCTTTGGCTTCTTTTTTTAAAGCTATTGGCATGTTTAAAGACAAATCGAAACACGTGCTCATTATTGGTGGCGGAAAAATTGCTTATTATTTGGCACGACACATGGCAGACACAGGTGTGGATATTAAAATTATTGAACAAAACGAAGACCGTTGTTTTGAGCTTTCTGAAACCTTGCCTCGTGCAACTGTTATCTGTGGCGATGGTACTGACCGTTCTACGCTTCAAGAAGAAGGTCTTGAGTCTTCTGATGCTTGCGTGGTTTTAACCGGCATTGACGAAGAAAACATTATCGTTTCTCTTTTTGCACAGTCTTTAGGTGTAGATAAGGTCATTACTAAGATTGACCGTATTTCCTTTGTGGATATGGTAGAAAGCGTAGGGCTCGACAGTTTTGTTTCCCCCAAGGAAATCACTGCTAACCGCATTGTCCGCTATGTGCGTTCTATGCAGGTATCTGGTGAATCTAATATAAAAACTCTGTATAAAATTGTTAATAATCAGGCAGAAGCACTGGAATTTTCCATCCCTGCCAAAACAAACTATACTGATGTTCCCATTAAAAATTTGCAAACCAAAAAGGGAATTTTGGTTGCCAGTATCATTCGCCATGGCCGTGTCATTATCCCCAGCGGTGATGATCACTTAGAAGCCGGCGACAGTGTCATTGTTGTAACCAACAACGAGTTTATCAGAAATTTAGAAGATATTTTTATTTAAGATAAGGAACAAATTCCTTTGGAGGCATTGAAACAAAATGAATTATAAAATGGTGGCCTATTTACTTGGTCGTATTTTGATTATTATGGGTTGTCTTATGTGTCTGCCCATGATCATCGCCTTGGTTTTACGAGAACGTACCAGCTTTGGGTTTGTTATAGCGGTAATGCTGCAACTGTTATTAGGTAGTATATGCGTATTTAAAAAACCGGAACATAAAGAAATTTATGCAAAAGAAGGTTTTGTTATTGTGGCCGGTGTTTGGTTGCTCACTTCTCTGTTTGGCGCCATTCCCTTTTATTTAAGCGGCGAAATCCCTTCTTTTATGGATGCCTTTTTTGAAACTGTTTCCGGCTTTACCACAACAGGTGCCAGCATTTTAAACGATGTGGAATCCTTGTCTTATAGTGCTTTGTTTTGGCGTAGTTTCACCCATTGGATAGGCGGTATGGGCGTGCTCGTTTTTGTTATGGCAATTCTGCCAAAAGCACATGTGAGCCAGTCTATTCACATTATGCGTGCCGAGGTGCCCGGGCCGCAAGCAGGAAAATTAGTGGCACGCATGCGCGGAACGGCACGGATTCTGTATGGAATTTATATTGTGATGACCGCCATAGAGGTTATTTGCCTTATGATTGCCGGCATGCCTTTTTATGATAGCTTACTCCATGCTTTTTCCACTGCCGGCACGGGTGGCTTTGGCATTAAAAACGCCAGCGTTGCCGCTTATAACAGCGTGTCTATTGATGTAATTATCACTATTTTTATGGCACTTTTCGGCATTAACTTTTCATTGTTCTATTTGCTGTTAACGCGCAACATGCTGCAGGTTTTAAAGGATGAAGAATTGCATTGGTATTTTGCCATTGTTATTGTTGCCATGCTTTTGATTGGTATTAATATTATGCCCCAATATCAAAATTTTTGGGAAGCTTTGCGCTATGCTTCCTTCCAGGTAGTATCCATTATCACCACAACCGGCTTCATCACGGCAAACTATGAACAGTGGCCGGTGCTATCCCAAACTATTTTAATGATTTTGCTGTTTATGGGTGCCTGTGCCGGCTCTACCGGCGGCGGTATTAAAATCTCCCGCGTGATAATTTTATTAAAATCTGCCTTTTGCGAAATGCGCCACCAATTACGGCCCCGTTCTGTTACCCCTGTCCGTTTGGGCGGCAAAGTGCTGGATGAACGGGTGGTTGGCAGCGTGATGTCCTATATGTGCATTTATGTTTTTGTGTTTATTGCATCTCAGTTATTATTGGGGCTAGATACTTTTTCTTATACAACTAATTTCTCGGCTGTTGCTACCTGTTTAAACAACGTTGGCCCGGGATTAGATGCCGTCGGTCCGGTTTGTAACTTCTCTGGTTTCTCGGCTTTTTCTAAATTGATTCTGTCTTTTGATATGCTGGCAGGTCGTTTAGAATTATTACCCATGGTTGTATTATTAGCGCCCTCTACATGGAGGCGTCGTTAAACAAATAAAAGGAGAAAGAAAATCATGCCACATATCACTTTAAAGATGTATCAAGGACGAACAGAAGAACAAAAACAAGCCGTTACAAAAGCTTTAAGCGAAGCGTTAAAAAGTGTTTTAGGCTGTACTGATGAACACGTGAGCGTTTCAATTTATGACTATGACCCCAAGGAATGGGGCGAAAAGGTGTTTTATCCCGAAATTATGAAGGATGAAAAGCATTTGTATAAAAAACCGGAGTATAAACCGGAATAGGTAACAATAATATGGATAAAAACGAAGCCGACGAATCGACCGCCCAAACAAATGATATTGATTGGCGTCGGTTTCGCATAAAGGCTTCTTTTTTTATTCATTATTCACAATATTTTTACGATTTATTAATCCATTTTGTTTTTAGTTTTGTTATAATATAATTTGCATATAATGGTCATTATTACATACAATAATAAGAAAATTATGGAAAAAAGGAGATGTAATTATGAAAAAAACGGCAAAATGGGTATTACTTAGCACTGGTTTTGTAGCTGCCACTACCGCTGTGGCTGCTTTTGTTTCTCATAAAATCAGTAAATTTGTGGTGGATTCAGCTTTAAACAGAGAACGGCCAAAACAAAAATTAGCCAAAACACCTGACGAAAATGTTGTACCTGAAAATTTAACAGAAACCTTACAAACGCTGTCAGATAAATTAAAAAATAGTGATATGGAAACGGTGGAAATCACGGCAAAAGACGGCGAAAAACTGGTGGGGCACTGGTATCACAAAGAGGGCAACACCCGTGTGATCATTGCCATGCACGGCTGGCGCTCTTCGTGGGATCACGATTTTGCCGGCATTGCTGATTTTTGGCACGATAGCGGTTGCAGTGTGTTATATGCCGAACAAAGAGGGCAAGGTGAAAGCGGCGGCGCTTATATGGGTTTTGGCATGATTGAACGTTATGATTGTTTAGACTGGATTCATTGGGTGAATGAACGCACCGAAGACAGCCTGCCCATCTATCTTGCCGGTATTTCTATGGGGGCTTCAACGGTTTTAATGACAGGCGGTTTTGAACTGCCCGGCAATGTGCGAGGCATTATGGCAGACTGCGGATTCACCTCTGCCCATGCCATTTGGAAGCATGTTGTAGAAGAAAATACTTACCTCTCCTACAATCCCTACCAAAAAATAATTGATGATATGTGTAAAAAGAAAATTCAGGTAGGCTCAAAAGATTACACCACCTTAGATGCTTTGAAGGAATGTGATGTGCCGGTTTTGTTTATCCATGGAACGGATGATACTTTTGTGCCTATAGAAATGACATATGAAAATTATAAAGCCTGCAACGGACCTAAACAACTGTTTGTTGTGCCCGGCGCCACCCACGCATTAAGCTATGTGGTGGATCAGGCTGGATACGAAAAAGCAGTTAAAGAATTTTGGGAAAATTATGATGCACTAGAATAAGGACAAAGGGGCTGTAGCCTTTTGCTACGACCCCTCTTTTTTCTTTAAAAATATTGATTTTCACAAATATCTATGATACAATAAATAAAAAAATTGAGAATACTGCCACCGGGTAGAATAATGCATTTGCATTCGTAACACAGCGTTAGGTCTTTGAAGTTGTGTTTTCGGGTGCATATTTTTTTGGAGGTATTTATGCAAAAACTTTCGTCATTTATCCGCTATTTTACAATATGGGAACGTGTCTTATGGTGTGTTTCTGTGTTTTTAATTGCACTTTCCTTTATCTTGTTTGACCGCAGTAATTACATAACGCTTTTAGCCTCTTTGGTGGGTGTCACCTCCTTGATTTTTTGTGCCAAGGGAAACCCGGCAGGGCCCCTTTTAATGATTATTTTTTGCATCATTTATGGGGTTATTTCTTATTCTTTTGCCTATTATGGTGAAATGATTACCTATTTGGGCATGTCTTTACCTATGTCTGTCATTTGCTTTTTGGCCTGGTATAAAAACCCCTATAAAGGCAACAAAAAAGAGGTCTCTGTGGGCAAGCTTCAAAAAAAAGACCTTGCCATTATGATGATAATCACTCTCTTGGGTACTGTTTTATTTTATTATATTTTAAAGGCATTTCACACGGCAAACCTGATTCCCAGCACCATTTCCATTGCCACCAGTTTTATTGCCGTTTATCTTTCGGCTAAGCGCACCCCTTACTTTGCTTTGGGATATGCCGCTAACGATTTAGTATTAATTGTTCTGTGGGTTTTGGCTAGCATGGCAAACATGGCTTACATACCTGTTGCAGTATGTTTTCTTGTGTTTCTTATTAATGACCTTTATGGGTTTTTTGCCTGGCTTTCCATGGAAAAACGTCAACAAAAAAATAACGGGTTGTCACAATGACAACCCGTTATTTTTTTACTTTATTTCTTCAAAATCCGCAGCACCATGTTTACACAAGGGGCAAACAATATCCTCCGGCAGGGTATCGCCTTCGTACACATACCCGCAAATTTTGCAAACATATCCTTTTTTGCCCTCTGTTTCCGGCTTGGGCTTAACATGGCTGTGATAATAACTATAGGTCATGGTTTCAGCAGAAGACATCACGCGGGATTCTGTCACTGAACAAATAAACATGCCATGGGTATCTAAATCAAGATATTGCTCTACTTTTAAAGACATAAACGAGTTGATATGACGGGGTAAAAATACCAATCCGTTATCTGAACGCATGGGTTCACAGTCAGCAAATTTATCTACATTTCTGCCGCTTTGGAATCCGAATTTTTCAAAAACAGAAAACGGTGCATCCACCGAAAGGCAGTTAATGTTCATTTTGCCCGTCTGTCGAATCACATGGTGAGAATAGTTTTCTTTATTAATCACAACGGCAATTTTGTTGGGTGTATTGGTGACCTGTGTCACGGTGTTCACAATTAAACCGTTATCCTTTTTCCCATCATTAGAAGTCACGACATATAAGCCATACCCAATATTAAATAAAGCGCTCAGGTCATTTTTATTCGCCGTTGCATCCTGCTGTGCCAAATAATCTCTGCAAAGTTCATCGGCAAGCTTAAAAAGTTGTGCACTGCTATCTTCATTTAAAGCCGAGAAAATTTTAACCTCTGTTTCTGCAAAAGTCAGATTTTTACTGCTGGCAAGGCCGGCTTTCATCACCTTTGCCGCCATTGGCGCCCAACTGCCGTTTTCGATAAAGGCAACGGTTCTGTTTTGGAAATTCCGCTCTGTTAAATGGTGGATAAATTCCCGCATAAAGGGGAAAATGTCCGCGTTATATGTGGTGGTAGCCAGCACCAGCTTGCTATAGCGAAACGCATCTTCAACCGCTTCTGCCATATCACAACGAGCCAAATCGTTCACCACAACTTTGGGGCATCCGTTGGCTTTTAATTTTTCTTCTAACTGCAAAACCGCTTTTTTGGTGTTGCCATAAACGGAGGTATAAGCAATCACAATGCCCTCTTCCTCCGGCTCATAGCTGGACCAGGTGTTATATAAATCAAGATAATACCCTAAATTTTCTTTTAAAACAGGTCCGTGCAAGGGGCAAATTGTTTCAATCTCTAACGTTTGTGCTTTTTTAAGAAGTGCCTGCACCTGTGCACCATATTTTCCCACAATGCCAATGTAATATCGTCTGGCTTCGCAAGCCCATGGCTCTTCCACATCTAAAGCACCGAATTTACCAAAACCATCTGCCGAAAACAGCACTTTATCGGTGCTGTCATAGGTCACAATAACCTCCGGCCAATGCACCATGGGGGCTGTTACAAAAACAAGATTATGTTTACCTAACGAAAGGGTGTCCCCCTCCCCTACAACTATTTGATTTTCCACAAAATCGGTACCAAAAAACTGTTTCATCATGGCAAAAGCCTTAGTGGAAGAAACAATTTTAGCTTCAGGATAATTTTTTGTGAAATTCAAAATATTGGCTGAATGGTCCGGCTCCATATGTTGTACAACCAAATAATCCGGCTTTTTTCCCTCCAACACATTTTGAATATTATCCAGCCATTCATGGGTAAAGGCAGCATCCACCGTATCCATAATGGCAATTTTTTCATCCATAATAGCATAAGAATTATAAGACATGCCATTCGGCACCACATATTGCCCTTCGAATAAATCCACCTGATGGTCATTCACACCAACATAACGAATATCGTTTGTAATAAACATGTCCGCTCACCTCTTAAAATTATAAGTTTATTGTTAGTATATCACATGTTAAAAAAAACTTCAACGAAATATAAAAAATCTTTTGCAATATTTAAGTGTTAAATTTCTTTTTTACAAAATTGGAAATTTTTTCAAATTCCTGTCAGGATGTGACAAATTTTTGGAAAAGCACATGCTATAATGTGAGAAAGAGGTTAACATACGGAGGAAAAGCCGTTGGAAATTAAAATTTATGTAGATATTTTACTGCTGATGAACACAATATTTAATTATCTTCTCTTGTGGATAACAGGGTTATTGCTACATCGGCAAGTAACCACATTACGTCTGATAGTCATTGCTTTTTTAGGCGGCCTCTATGCTGTCTGCATCTTTTTTCTGCCCTCTTCCTATCTTTACAGCATAGTTGGCAGACTCATAACTGGTGCACTCATGGCCGTTTTGGCTTTTCGCCCCGGGTGTTTAAAACATTGCCTGCAACATATCAGTGTGTTTTACGTTACCGTATTTATGATCGGCGGTGCCACCATTTGTTTGTTGCAGTATGCCGGTGCAGGCGCATGGCCCGGCGTTATCTGTCGCAACGGCTCTGTTTACATGAATATACCCGCCTATTTACTTTTGCTTATTGGTGGACTTTGTTATTTTTTGCTAAAGTCGGTGTTCGCTGTGGGAATGAAATTAACGACAATAAACAAGCAGATTATTCCGGTACGAATCGGTATAAACAACCGCACCGCTTTGCTGCGGGGCTATTATGACAGCGGCAATTTGCTTTGTGACCGCAAAGCAAAAGGAATTATTGTGGCCGAATGGCAAAGCCTAAAACCCTTATTCCCAGAGGCTGATTGTCCCTCGGCAATTTCCCTAAAGCTAACAACTGTCTCTTGCCGCACCCTGCAGGGCACCATAGCATTAAACGCCTTTTGGCCGGATGAAATTTATTGTGAAAAAGGGCGGCGACTGATTGCTTTAGAAAAGCGAATGATTGCCATAACAGAAGAACCACTGGATTTTTATCATTACTGGGATGCAATATTGCCCCACGATTTTGAGGGAGTTGACAAAAAGCATGAAACAAACCATTTTAACAAAACTACTTGCCTTTTCAAAAACACATAAAAATCGAATTATAAAATGGCTGACGGAAGAAGAGTTCTCCTTTTTATACATAGGTGGCAGTGAAGCACTCCCTGCCCCCCTAACGCCCGAAGAAGAATCCGGTTTATTAGCCGAATTAACAGCTGAAGCTCTGGATGTAAAAAAGACTTTAATCGAGCACAACCTGCGACTGGTTGTATATGTAGCCCGCAAGTTTGAAAACACCGGCATTTATATTGAAGACCTAATTTCCATCGGCACCATTGGGTTAATTAAAGCCATTAACACGTTTGATACCTCAAAAAACATAAAACTTGCAACGTATGCCTCTCGTTGTATAGAAAACGAAATTTTAATGTATTTGCGCAAAAATCATAATATTAAATGTGAAGTTTCTATTGATGAACCATTAAACACCGATTGGGACGGCAACGAGCTTTTGCTTTCTGATGTGCTGGGCACAGAAAATGATGAAATTTCACGCCGAATTGAAGAAGAAGTGGATCGTCAACTGCTCTATAGCGCCATCAGCCGACTGTCCCCCCGCGAAAAACAGATTATGGAATTGCGATTTGGACTCCACTCTGGAGCAGAAAAAACACAAAAAGAAGTCGCCGATATGCTGGGCATTTCTCAATCCTACATATCCCGATTGGAAAAGCGCATCATCGAGCGACTAAAAAAAGAATTCAACAATTTAGCACAGTGAACATTATTCCACTAAAATCACACTGACGGGGCAACCCTCTGCCGATTCCTCCACTGGTGTTTTCTGGCTTTCTTCCGGCTGTGCATAAACCTCAGCTGTGCCATCATCTTGCATGCGAAATACTTCCGGACAGGTACTGGTACACAAGCCACAGCCAATGCACCCTTCTACAATCGTCACTTTCATTACAACGCCTCCTGTTTTCAGTTTACTATGTTTTATTTTGCTTCCTACCAAGAGAATTATACGTCAAAACCAAATTTAACCTTGCAAATTTATACAGTTCGTATTATAATAAAGGGGTACGCTAAAAAATTTTTGCATATAGTAATTATAGTAACCCTGATATTAAAGGACTGATCCCTATGAATCAAGATTTAGAAAAACGTTTTGCCGCCATAGAGCCTTTAATCGGTAACACCCCCTTATTGGAAATTACCTATCGCTATAAAGGAAAAAAACGGCGGCTTTATGCAAAAGCAGAATATTATAATTTAACCGGTAGCATTAAAGACCGCGTGGCTTTATACATTCTGAAAAAAGCTTATGAAACCGGCAAAATAAAACCAGGTGATACCATTGCCGAAGCCACCAGTGGTAACACCGGCATATCGTTTTCCGCTTTGGGGCGGTATTTAGGCCATCCCGTTAAAATTTATATGCCGGATTGGATGAGCCGTGAACGCATTGCATTAATGGAAAGTTTTGGTGCCACTGTCCATTTGGTTTCTTCAGAAGAAGGCGGTTTTTTAGGCTCTATTCAAATGACAGAAGAGTTTGCCAAACAAGGTGGCGTATTTTTGCCCTGTCAGTTCTCTAATGAAGATAACACGCAGGCTCACGTTGAAAGCACCGGTGTCGAAATTATCCGCCAGCTTAAAAGCATTGGCCTTTGTGCAGATGGCGTTGTTGCCGGTGTGGGTACCGGCGGTACCGTTATGGGTATTGCCAAAAGTTTAAAAACAGCGAATCCGGCTTGTAAAGCTTTTCCTTTAGAACCTTCCAACTCCCCCACGCTTTCAACCGGCTATAAAGTAGGTAAACATAGAATTTACGGCATTTCAGATGAGTTTATTCCCCCTATTTTAAAGCTTTCTGACATGGACCAGATTGTTTCAGTAGATGATGGGGATGCCATCTCTATGGCAAGAAAGCTTTCTGAAACCTTGGGCATTGGCGTTGGTGTTTCTTCGGGGGCTAATTTTTTAGGTAGCGTTTTAGCTAGTGATGTGTTGGGGGATGACGCTGCTATTGTCACCGTTTTTGCTGATGATAACAAAAAATATCTTTCCACCGATTATGTCAAAACACAAACATCACCAAAAGATTCTTTGTCGGCCGCTATTTGCTTAGAGAATCTTCGTGTTATTCGTTAACATGCAATCCAGACCGGTATGGTATTTAGCCATGCCGGTTCTTTTTTATAACTTGCCAAAAAACAATTGTATTTTCGCATAAAATATGATAGAATAAATTAGTTAAAAACATTAAAATTTTTTACAAAACTTTTAGATAAAGGATGATGCAACATGAACAAACAACCAAAAGCCGCTGTGATTATGGGCAGCGATTCTGATTTTCCTGTGGTTAAAAAATGTATTGCTATGTTAAAAAAATTCGGCATTGAAGCCGATGTAAACGTAATTTCTGCTCACAGAACGCCGGATGCGGCAGAGCGTTATGCAAAAGAAGCCCAGGCAAACGGTGTGGATATTATCATTGCCGCTGCCGGCAAAGCCGCACATTTAGCCGGCGTGTTGGCCGCTTTCACCACCCTGCCTGTGATTGGCATTCCCATGAAGTCCTCCACAATGGATGGACTTGATTCTCTGCTTTCCATGGTGCAGATGCCTAAGGGGATTCCTGTTGCCACCGTTGCCATTGACGGTGCTGACAATGCCGGCATTTTAGCCGCACAGATTCTTTCCTTAAAATATGAAGACATCGGGCCAAAGCTTTCTCAGTTCAAAGCTGATATGGCAGCAGAAGTGGAAGCAAAAAATAAGGCTATTCGTGAAGAAGTCGCTAACATATAAGGTGCTAATCTATGAAAATTAAAAATAGCTTGGCCTCGGTGGCACCCTATGCCCCCGGACGGCCCATTGATGAAATTAAACGGCAGTTTGGCCTTTCAAAAGTTGTTAAACTTGCCTCTAATGAAAATCCTCTAGGGGCTTCGCCAAAAGCATTAGAAGCTGCCAACCAATGTATGCAGGATGTGTTTATGTACCCGGATCCTAACGCCTATGCTTTACGTCAGGCTCTTTCAGCACATCTAAATTGTCTGCCGGAGAATTTAATTTTCGGCACAGGAAGTGACGGGCTCATTGAGCTGGTGTGCAAAACCTTTTTGTCAGAGGGTGACGAGAGCGTAATGCCAGACCCCTCTTTCTCCCTTTATGAACTGAATGTATTGGCTGCCGGTGCTACCCCTGTTAAAGTGGCTTTGGATGAAAATATGCAGTATAATCCTGAAATGCTTCTTTCTGCCATTACACCGAAAACCAAGGTGGTTTGGCTTTGTAACCCCAATAACCCCACCGGCGGTATGTTCACTGAAAAAGAACAGAACGCCTTTTTAGAAAAACTGCCGGAAGATATTTTGGTGGTGATTGATGAGGCCTATTATGAATATGCTGCAGGCAATCCTACCTATCCCAATAGCTTGGCACAACTGAAAAGCAGAAAAAACATTCTCATTTTGAGAACTTTTTCTAAAATTTACGGGTTAGCCGGTCTCCGTGTGGGTTATGGCATTGGTGATAGCACCTTAACCTGCGAGCTTGAAAAAACGCGCCCGCCTTTTAATGTTTGCTCGCCGGCCCTCGCTGCGGCCGAAGCAGCGTTAACAGATAAGGGCTTTTTAGAGCGCTCTTTAAAAATTAACGAAGAAGGAAAAGCCTATTTAGAAGAAGCCTTTACCAAAATGGGACTTCCTTATGTGAAAACCAGCACAAATTTTATGGCAGTAAACACCAAAAAGGATGCCAAAATCGTTTATGAAGCACTGCTCAAAAAGGGTTATATTGTTAAGGGCGGTCATGTTTTAGGCATGCCCGGGTACTTACGTGTCACCATTGGCACGATAGAGGAATGTAAAGGCTTTATAAAAGCCCTTTCCGCTGTTTTAGAATCACTTTAAAAAGAAAGGAGCCTTACTATGAAAACTGTTTCCCCTGAAGAAATGAAACAACAGACAATCTATTCCAACCGTGTAAAGCAACTGCTGTCCGGCCGTAATCCTAAGGCTCTTGTTATCACCTATGGCTGTCAGCAGAACGAGAATGACTCTGAGCGCATTCGTGGTATGCTGTCCGCTATGGGATATACTTTTACAGAAAACAAAGAAGAAGCGGATTTTATTTTATATAACACCTGCGCCGTGCGTGAAGGTGCTGAACAACGTGTTTTGGGTAACATTGGTGCCTTAGTGCACGAAAAGCGCCGCCGCCCCGAATTATTAATTGGCCTTTGCGGGTGCATGGCACAGCAGGAACACATGGCAAAAACCATTAAAAGCAAATACCGTCACGTTTCTTTAGTGTTCGGCACCCACTCACTTCACAAGTTTCCCCAAATTTTGTGTGAGGCACTTTTGGAAGAAAAACGTGTTTTCTCTATAGAAGATTCTGAGGGTGTGATTGCGGAGAACATCCCTATTTACCGCACTGGTGACCCGAAAGCCTGGGTTTCGGTTATGTATGGCTGCAACAACTTTTGCACATACTGTATTGTGCCCTATGTTCGCGGTCGTGAGCGCAGCCGTAAGCCTGAACGGGTGTTGCAAGAAATTAAAGATTTGGCGGCACAGGGTGTTACGGAAATCAGCCTCCTGGGGCAAAATGTAAATGCCTATGGCAAGGATTTGGAAGCGGATATTGACTTTGCCGACCTGCTTCGCATGGTTAACGATATTCCTGGTGTCCGTCGTATCCGATTTATGACCTCTCATCCAAAGGATATAAGTGAGCGTCTTATCACGGCTATGGCAGAATGTGACAAGGTAATGCCCCAGTTACATTTGCCTTTCCAGGCAGGCAGTGACAGGATTCTTTCCGCCATGAACCGTCATTATACTCAAGCACAATATCTGGAATTGGTCAGCCGTGTTCGAGAAAAAATGCCGGATATTACCTTAACCACCGATATTATCGTTGGCTTTCCTAACGAATCGGATGAAGATTTTGAAGAGACCATTAAAGTGCTGGAAGCTGTGCGGTTTGATAGTGTTTTTTCCTTTATTTATTCCAAACGAAAAGGCACACCGGCTGCCGAGATAGATGATAAAATAACAGATGAAGAAAAGCATAAGCGATTTGACCGACTGCTGGAGGTGCAAAACCGCATTTCAAGAGAAATTAATGATGCCTGCTTTGGCAAGACCTATGAGCTTTTGGTTGAGGGCGAAAGCAAAACGGATAAGGATATGCTCACCGGCCGCACGCCCGGCGGCAAGATTATAAATTTCCCCAAAAAAGATGGCATTAAAACCGGTGATTATGTCACCGTTACGGTGGATAAAACCAATACTTGGTCACTCTCTGGTACGTTAACCCAAAATTAAACACAGAAAGGTTATGAATAGAATGGAAGAAATTTTAAAAAAAGCCCACGAATTAGGCGAATTGTTAGCCGAATCTACGGAATTGGCACAGTTTCAGGAAATGGAAGCTGCCTTTTTCAGCGATGATGATGCGCAGGCTGCCGTGGCAGAATATGAAAAGAAGAGCACCGCACTTTCAGAAGAAATGCGTGCTTCTGCCATGACCCCCGAAAAACTCGAAAGTTTCCGCCAAAAAATGAACGAAAATATGGAGATTTTAACTCAAAACGCCACTGCTAAAGCTTATTTAGAAGCTAAATCTGCCTTTAACCGCATCATCACTCAGGTGAATGAAATCATCGGTTATCACATTCGCGGCGAAGAGGGCGGCGGCTGCTCCGGTAATTGCTCTGGCTGCAACGGTTGCCACTAAATAAAAAAATAACAGGAGGAACAACTTATGACACCGGCAATGGAGCGGTATTATGAGCTGAAAAAAGAATATACAGATGCTATTTTGTTTTTCCGCATGGGCGATTTTTATGAAATGTTTTCAGATGATGCCCGCATCGCCTCTCTTGTGCTGGATTTAACACTAACCAGCCGGCAGAAAAACGAAGCTGGTCGGCCGGATGTGGAAAACAACCCCATGTGCGGTGTGCCCT
Source organism: Clostridia bacterium (assembly GCA_045597205.1). Taxonomy (GTDB): domain Bacteria; phylum Bacillota; class Clostridia; order UBA1381; family UBA9506; genus UMGS755. Next base: position 9,229 of record JAZODT010000075.1, on the reverse strand, counting down.
TTCATGCTGCTGACACCTATATCGGCCGTTTAACCGCCAAAGGATATAAGGTGGCTATTTGTGAGCAAATGGCACTGCCCGGTGAGGTTAAGGGCGTGCTCCCCCGTGATGTTATCCGTGTTATTACGCCCGGTACCATCACAGACACTGCCCAGCTAGAAGAAAAACAAAACAACTTCCTTTGCGCCATTTATGGTGAGCAAGGCCTTTTTGGCGTTGCTTTTTCTGACATTAGCACCGGTGAACTCTTTTTGGTTACCCTCTCCTCCTGGCAAAAACTTTTAGATGAACTGGCACGGTATAAGCCGGCTGAAATTATCTGTTCTTCTTTCATTTATGAGAATGAAGATTTTCGTAATGAAATCGCTTTGCGGTTTAATACCCGTTTAGACAAGGCAAAGCACGACCCCAATTGGGCCCATTCGAAGGATTTAATTTTAAAGCAATTTGTAGCCAATTCCCTGTCTGACTTATCTCTTTCTGAAGATGCCTGTGTGGTAAATACTCTAGGGCTTTTAATTGACTACTTAACGGCAACACAAAAAACGTTTTTAAACCATATCAGAACCATCCGTCATTATAACACGGAGGACTATATGGAAATTGACGCTAATACCCGACGGAATTTAGAGCTCACCGAAACCATGCGTTTGGGTAGCAAAAAAGGGTCTCTTTTGTGGGTGCTTGACAAAACAAAAACGGCTATGGGGGGCCGTATGCTAAAGAGTTTTTTAGAAAAACCGCTGGTGAACTGCACTAAAATTCAAAATCGGCTATATGCTGTAGATACATTATTAAAAAATGCGGAATTGCGGCTGGATTTAATGGCAGCACTCAGCAATATTCAGGATTTAGAGCGCCTCATCGGTCGCATTGTTTGCAAGTCTGCCACTCCTAGAGAATTGGTAGCTTTTAAACGCTCTTTAATGATGCTACCTGAAGTGGAACTCATGCTTTCACGGCTGGATGTCCCTCTTTTTTGCGAATTAACGCAGCAAATAGACACCATGGGTGATTTGCTGGATTTATTAGAGGCTTCTATTCTTGATGATGCCCCCCATTTTGCCCGTGATGGCGGCATTATTAAAAACGGTTACGATGAAGAGGTGGATGTTAACCGGGATTTAAAAGATAACGGTCACGAAGCAGTGACTCGTATGGAATGTGTAGAACGGGAACGTACCGGTATTAAAACCTTAAAAATAAGCTACAACCGTGTGTTTGGTTATTATATTGATGTACCCAAGTCTTTTCAGGGCGAGGTGCCGCCGGAATATATCCGCAAGCAGACCTTGGCCAACAACGAACGGTATATTCATGCCGAATTAAAAGCATTAGAGGATAAGCTGTTAGGGGCAGAAGAGCGGCTTCGCCAGCGGGAATATAAACTGTTTTGTGATATTCGTGATACCATTGCAAATGAAGTGGAACGAGTACAGCAAACGGCTTTTGTTTTAGCCTTAACCGATGTCCTTTGTTCTTTGGCAGAGGTTGCCGCAAAGAATAATTATACTATGCCCACAGTGGACATGTCCGACACCATTTCCATTCGTGATGGTCGGCATCCTGTTGTGGAAAAAATGCTGAAAAATGAACTGTTTGTCCCTAACGATGCTGAATTAAACTGCAAGGACGACCGATTTTTAATCGTCACCGGTCCCAATATGGCCGGTAAATCTACTTATATGCGTCAGGTAGCCTTAATTACCATTATGGCGCAAATCGGCTCTTTTGTGCCGGCATCTGGCTGCACCATTGGTATTTGTGATAAAATTTTTACCCGCATTGGTGCTTCAGACGATTTATCAGCAGGGCAAAGTACCTTTATGGTGGAAATGACAGAGCTTTCTGCCATTTTAAAAAATGCCACCCAAAAAAGCCTTTTGCTGTTAGACGAAATTGGCCGTGGCACCAGTACCTTCGATGGTTTGGCCATTGCCTGGAGCGTTGCCGAATACATATCAAACCCTAAAAAACTAGGCGCTAAATCATTATTTGCTACCCACTATCATGAATTAACCGCATTAGAAGGGCAACTCCCTGGTGTGAAGAACTACTCAATTGCCTGCAAAAAGCGTGGCGATAGCGTTACTTTCTTGCGACGGATTGTCCGTGGGGGTGCCGATGACAGTTATGGTATTGAGGTGGCTGCTTTAGCCGGTCTGCCGGGGCAAGTGGTAAAACGGGCTAAAGAAATCTTAGCCGATATTGAAAACAAAGAATGCTGGGCAGAACTGCCGACAAAAGAAACGCTTCCGGTGCAAGATGGGCAACTAGACATTGCAGACATGCGTGGCAGCGAAATCGCCCAGCGGTTAAAAAACATGGATTTAACCACATTAACCCCTATTGAAGCCATGAATGTTTTATTTGAACTGCAAAAAATTGCAAAAAACTAATTTTGAAAGGATGTGAACGCTTTTGAAAATTCTATCCGAAAACCGCAAAGCAAGACATGATTATTTTATTGAAGAAACCTTTGAAGCCGGCATTTCTTTAAGCGGCACCGAAGTAAAATCCATTCGCAAAGGTGCCCTGAACTTAAAGGATAGCTTTGTCAGCTTTTCCGGTGGTGAGGCGTTCATTAAAAATATGCACATTAGCCCCTATGAGCAAGGGAACATTTTTAATAAAGACCCCTTAAGAGACCGCCGATTGCTTTTGCACAAGCGGGAGATTAACTATCTTTATGGTTCCGTCAAACAAAAGGGTTTTTCTGTCATTCCGCTTTCCGTTTATTTAAAAGACAGTTTAGTGAAAGTGCAAATTGCTTTGGCACGTGGCAAAAAATTATATGATAAACGAAGTGATATTGCAGAGCGCGATGCCAAACGGCAAATGGACAGGGCTGTTAAAGAAAAAAATCAGTAATTTTTTCTATATATGAAAACAGGGTGTCAAAAACAATGTTTTTGACACCCTGTTTTTTAAACGGCTAAAGCCTGATCTTTCTTTTTAGTCAACCACTGTATTAAAACAACGGTTGTCGCCAAACCTAAACCAATTAAATCTGTGGTTGCACCGGGATAAATTAAAAGCAAACCTCCCACCAGGCTAAAGATGCGCTCGTACCATTTCATATCGTGTAGGAAATAGCCTTGCAACGATGAAGATACGGCATAAATGCCAACCAAAGATGTTAAGCTGATTAAGATAACCTCAAAGAAAGTTGTATCCACAAACAACAAAGCGGGATTCATGGCAAACACATAAGGCACGATAAAAGCACCAATGGCAAGCTTTGTAGAGGTAACTGCCGTTTTCATTGGGTTCGCTTGCGCAATGGCCGCACCGGCATAAGCCGCCAAGGCAACAGGGGGTGTTAAATCGGCCACAATACCGAAATAGAATACGAAAAAGTGTGCTGCAATAGCAGGAACACCCATGCGAATTAAAATTGGTGCACAGGTAGCGGCCATAATGCAATAGTTCGCTGTTGTGGGAACGCCCATGCCCAAAACAATGCAGCAAAGCATGGTTAAAAACAAAGCAATAATAACCTCACTGCCGGCCAAAGCAACAATACCGTTAATCATCACATTGGCAAGACCTGTCATGGTGATGGTACCTGCAATAATGCCGGCCACACCACAGGCAGCTGCCACCGAAATCATTCCTTGCCCACCGGTTGCAAAAGCTTCCCAAATCTTTTTCGGTGTAATTCTATTCTCTTTATTTAAAGCACCAACTATAACGGCTACCACAATGGCAATAGCTGCAGCATACTGGATAGAACGCTGACTAGTACCCACAAGGTAAATTAAAATAATCAGCGGCAATAACAGATATGTCTGTTTTAAAAGAGGTAAAAACCTAGGCCTTTCTTCTTTAGGAATTCCCTTTAACCCCTCTTTTTTAGCCTCTAAATGCACAGAGATAAACACACCGGCAAAATATAAAACAGCCGGCAAAATGGCACAAACAACAATGGCACTATAAGGCATACCAACATAATCTGCCATTAAAAAGGCAGCAGCACCCATAATAGGCGGCATAATCTGACCACCGGTTGAAGCCGAGGCCTCAGCTGCTGCGGCAAATTCAGGTTTGTAACCAGTTTTTTTCATCAAAGGAATGGTTACAGAACCAGAACCAACCGTGTTTGCAACAGAAGAACCGGATACCATCCCCTCCATAGCGCTAACAACTACGGCAACTTTTGCGGGACCCCCTGAAAAACCACCCACAATGGAATTACTGATTTTAATAAAGAAATCTGCAATACCTGTTTTTTCCAGAAAAGCACCAAAAATAATAAAAACAACGATAAATTTAGAACAAACATTAATGGGGGTAGATAAAACACCCTCTTTACCATAGAAAAGGTAATGAATCATATATTCCAGTTTACCCCACAGGGTTGGATTGGAAAGACCGCTAATTAGTGCATAGGCAATAAAACAGGCGGCAACAATAATGATTGGCAAACCCACACTTCTACGGCAAACCTCCGCAAGAGAGAGAACGCCGACAATGCCAATCAGAATTTGATACCATTCAAAATGACTTCCCTGTTGAATAATGGTCATGGCATTTACCATATAATAAATAAATGCACCAGCTCCCAAAACCATAAATACTATATCATACCACGGAAGATAATTAACCCGTTTTGTTCCTTTCTTAGCCGGATAAACCAGATATCCAATAACAATAATAAAAGCAACAAATGATGTTAAACGAATTTCCTCAAGCCAACTGGCAAACAAAGTTACATAAATGCAAAATAATGAGAAAATTGCCAAAACGCATTGGACTACGATTTTGGGGATTCCTTCCCATATTCTCACGTTTGATTCGCGGTCAAACTTTTGCATAACATCCTCTAAATTCATCTGCTGGTTTGTCTCCGCTTTTTTCTTCTTAAAAAACAAACATAACACCCCTTAGAAAAAAGGGCTGCGATGCCAAAACATCGCAGCCTGAAAATGTAAAATTAAATTACTCTACTGCAACGGTAACGCCATTTTCTGCAAAGTATTTAGCAGCACCGGCATGGAACGGAACGGTGCTTCCTGTGGTTGCATTTTCAATGCTTAATTCTGCACCCTTTGCATTTTCGCTGGTAATTGCTTCTGCATTATCAAAAATAGCCTTTGTCAGATTGTAAACATCATCTTCAGAAGCATCCTTGTTAACAATCAACGTTGCCTTAACTGTAACGGTGGTAACATCCACTGTCTGGCCGGCATATGTTTCAGCCGGAATGGTGTAAAGGGTATAGAAAGGGCATTCTGCAATCAGCTTTTCAGCAACAGCACCGTCAATGGGTACTAAGTATGCACTGTTAGTGGTGCATAACTCAGTAATAGCAGGAGTCGGTGCACCGGCAACAATGAATGCTGCATCAATTTTGCCATCTTTTAAAGCATCAGCACTATCTGCAAAGGATTGATACTGTGCTTTAATATCAGCTTCGGTTAAACCGGCAGCAGTTAAAACATCAATAGCATTAAAATATACGCCAGAACCGGGTGCGCCAATAGAAACGCTTTTACCCTTTAAATCTGCAACGCTTTTAATGCTTGCATCCATGGTCACTAACTGAACAGCTTCTGCATATAAGCCAGCAACAGTTCTAAAGGATTCAATTTTGCCTTCACTTTCAAAAGAACGGGTGCCTGCCCAAGCATAAGACATAACGTCGGACTGAACAGTACCTAACTGGTAGTTACCAGCTTCAATACCTTGTATGTTCGCCTTAGAACCATCCGTAGAAACAACGTTTACATTAAGACCTGCTTTGTTGTTCATGTATTGTGCTAAAACGCCGCCATAACCATAGTATGTACCTGCTGTACCACCAGTACCCATTGTCATCTTGGTTCCGCCGTTTGCACCTCCGCAAGCAACCAGAGCAAAAACCATGACAATTGTCAATAAAATTGCAAGAATTTTCTTCATGTATAAATCTCCTTTTCAAAATATTTCAAATGATATTTAAATTATACTATAAATCGCAACTTTTGTAAAGTAAAATGTTAGCTTTAATTAAATTAATTTAATAGCTTAAAAAATTCCTGCTCGCAAATAATTATTAATAAATCTCACCGTGATACGATTGTCTTTTATGTTCTGCTATCACCTCAAAATGCAGCAATATCATATGAGCGATAAGATTTGTTTAGCTGTATGTCGGTTAACCTTTCTTAAACCACGCTAAGGTGGCGTGGTTTTCGTTATACGAAAACAGAGCGCACCCTAATGGATACGCTCTTTTTTTCTTCATAAAAATAATTCGTTTACTCAACTTCTGGACTAGGACTAGCAACTGCCGGCTTCTGTTCGCCAGATGCGTTGTACAGCCCCAAACTGTAAACAGTTGAAGGAACCTGTGCTGTCAGCCAGTTTAACTTAGCACCAGCCGGAGTAATTTTTGCCAAATTTTCCATAACTCTAATTTCACGAACCTGTAATGCAGGTTTAATATATGTTTTCACAGCTTTTTTCCTCCCTAATTAATTACTGAATGTTACAGCACTTGTACCAACCGCTACATCGTGACCATTTGCATTAGCTGCATACACACCAACATTATATGTTCCCGCAGTTAAATGCACTGCATCAGCAACATTTTCTTCCAAAGTAACACTAAATTCATGATTAGCATTCAACGCCAAAGCAGGGAACGCTCTCACTTCTGCTGTTGCTTTATAAGATGTAGGAATTTTAGTTGTCTTAGTAAGCTCGCCAGTAGATAACAAAATACCCGCTGCAGAAGCATTTGTTGCCGTACCAAAAACAGTTATGCTACGTTTACTTTCATCACTATTATCAGTAAGAGAAGTGAACGTTGCAACCGCATCATTAGTTATTGTAGCTGCTTTAAAGGTAACATGAATAGCAACAGTTTCTCCAAGACCATTCAAATTAATGCTATAAAATTTACCGTCTTGAAGAGTTAAATTCTCTTGCACTGTTTCATCAACTGTTACTGTATTAACTTCAAAACCTGTAGCAGGCATTACATAAAGCTTAATTGTCTCTTCATACGTGGTATTGGCATCAACAGCAACATAGCCATTTTCGCCGCTTGTAACCGTTAGTGTTTTGCTCGCAAGGCTTAAAGTTTGTTTCTTAGCATCAGTATATGCTTCATTTGTAGAACCTGCTTTTAAAGTAAATTCACTGATAGCACTTGTTAAAGGGATATCAAACGAGAAAGTTGCCGGGCTACCGGTTCCTTCCTTCTGATCAATATAAATAATGTTAGTGCTTTGTTCTGCTAAAAAAGCAACCTGTTCCGTCGCGCCAGCAGTATAATTAACTGTAACTGTTGCTGTTGAAGCATCCTTATACTTAGTACTTGCACCGTATTCCAATGCAAATGCAGACATATTCATGCTTAAAAGCATTACGCCAGCTACCAGCGCCACCAAAGTTTTCACAAACCCTTTTTTCATTTAATAACACCCACTTTTCATAATTATTAATGTTAATATACCATCATAATACATTTTCATTATAATATAAAAAAAATGATATGTCAACACCAAAAAGAAAAGTTTTTATATTTTTTTTGTTTTTGGCATTTTTCACAAATTGATGGGTCTTTCCTTTGTTGAAATAAGCAAAACAAATTCATAAATATATTTTTAGTTTAGTTTCTCAAGCAAAAGAGTTTCTCCATAGGACAAAACCTCTTCGAACGCACACACATCTGCCCCTGCCTTGCCGGCCGTTATGGTTCCAGCTACGGTAGCAACTTTTGCTATTTCTTTAAGGGGCAAACCGTTAATTTCTGCATAAGCTAACGCTGCAACCATGGAGTCCCCTGCCCCTACTGTGCTTTTGCACTCTATTGCCTCCGGCCGCACATAATACGCTTCAGCTTGATTCATAAAAACGGCACCTTCTGCGCCCATGGATACAATCACATGGGTAACACCCTGTTGTAAAATTTCCTTTCCGCACATTAAAATATCCTTTACGCCGTTAATTTTTTCTCCACATAATTGTTCAAGCTCATAAACATTTGGTTTAATTGCATAAGGTACGGCCTCTATTCCTTTTTTAAATCGCTCACCATCTGCATCCAAAATAACTTTCACGTTATATCGTCTCGCAAGTAGAATTAAATGATTATATATATTAGAAGAAATTCCTTTGGGAAGGCTGCCGGAAAGCACTAAAATTTCTACTTTTGGCAAGTGTTTTTTCATCATTAAAAGCCAATTATTAAAATCCTGCTCAGTAATAGTCAATCCCGGTTCATTGATTTCTGTAATTTTTTGTTTTGATTTATCAAATAATTTATAATTCGTTCTTGTAAAACCAGGGACAACCAAAAAATCACTTAGAATTTGGCGTTCATTTAATTCTTCCATAACCAAGTCGCTCCCTGTTTCCCCAATAATGCCCGTGGCCAAAACATCTACATTAAAGTTTTTTAATACCTTTGCTACATTAATCCCTTTGCCACCAGCATCATATCGCACCTTTTGTACACGGTTTAAGCCGCCCTCGCAAAACTCTTCAATGTCTATTGTTTTATCAATACATGGGTTTAATGTCACTGTCATCACTCTATGTTTTATTTCCATAAAATCACGTATAATAAAAACCAGACAGAAAGGGGCTGATTTTTATTATTTCTCCCTTCTTAAAAATTTGTTATATTTGCAGGAGTAGCTACCTGCTATATAATAATGACAAGCACTGTGGATTTGTATCTGTTTTATTACAGCTTTGACTGGTTGAAGGTGACTCAAACCACAGTGGTTTGTCTGAAATGGTAATTAGTTAGTTAACGCTTTGACGTTTCTATTTGCGTGAATACATTGGCAAGCCGTCTGTGGAAAACAGCAGTGCAAAAATATTAAAAGGAGGAAACAATGTATTTTATTGGTATCGACATTTCAAAATTTAAGCACGATTGTGCCGTAATTGACGACACAGGAGAAATCATTACTCCATCGTGGTCTTTTACAAACGACTCAGAGGGATTTATGCAATTTAAAATGCTGCTTGATTCCCTCGATGCAGAAACAAGAATAGGACTTGAATCTACCGGTCATTATGGTATGAATCTAAAGCTATTCCTTGAATCTAACAACTTCTCGTTCATGGAGTTCAATCCCTTGCTTATCAATCGTTTCGTTAAATCCAAGTCCCTGAGAAAGACTAAAAGCGATTCTATTGATTGCATAATGATTGCTCACTATCTAATGACGGTAGAGTACAAGCCCTATCCATCATTATTTTACCACATTGAGAAGCTAAAGTCACT
>JAZODT010000074.1:0-23363 GCA_045597205.1 Clostridia bacterium | reverse complement strand
CTGCCGCCTCATTTGCGCAAAAGTTTATATTTTAAAGATGATGATTCACGGTTATCCTTTTTGTATGGTAATTATGTGACCATGACCAACATGTTGCCCAAAGATGTTAACCGTTTGATTGAATATCGGGTATCGCCGGTGAATATATCTGTACATACCACCAATATGGCCTTGCGGGAAAAAATGCTTAAAAACCCTCATGCCGGCCGTTTAATGGATTATATTCACATGCTTTATCATGGCGGCATCACCATGAATATGCAAATTGTTTTGTGTAAAGGTGTAAATGATGGGGCAGAGCTTTCCAAAACCTTGTGTGACCTTTCTGGTTTTGTTCCTATGGCCAACAGTGTATCCGTTGTGCCGGTGGGGCTCACCCGTTATCGGGAGGGACTATACGCTTTAGAAGCTTTTACAAAAGAAGATGCTCAGCAGGTGGTGGCGCAGGTTGAATCCCTGCAAAAACAGTTTTTAAAGCAGTTCGGTTCTCGCTTTGTGTATCTTAGTGATGAGTTTTATCTGCTGGCAGAACTTCCAATGCCACCGGCAACGGATTATGAGGACTTTCCCCAAATAGAAAACGGTGTGGGAATGGAAGCCAGCATGGAAGAGGAGTTTTTTAAAGCTTTAGAAGAAATGCCGTCTATGGGTAACCCTGGCCGGACGGTGATTGCCACCGGCACACTTGCTTATCCTTTTATAAATAAATTGGTAGAAATGGCAAAAAAGCGATATACTACCTTAGAGGCAGAGGTTGTGGCCGTAGATAATCAATTGTTTGGTGGCGGTGTGACCGTAGCCGGACTTTTGGGTGGCCGTGACTTAATCCGATCGTTGCAAGGCAAGGCTATGGACAGATTGCTCATCACTAGCTCTATGCTTAAGGCTGATGAACCGATTTTTTTAGATGATGTAACAGTTAATGATGTAGAAAAAGCGTTACATATCCGGTTAATTGCTAATGAAAATGATGGCTATTCCTTTTTACAGGCATTATTGGATGCAAAAGAAAAGGAAGAAAAGCATACAGATATGCTTCTTTAAATAAAATTGTGACAGAAAGGCTATGGGATTTGTTATGACAAAACCAGTTGTTGCCATTATTGGCAGGCCGAATGTGGGAAAATCCACATTGTTTAATAAAATAGTGGGCACTCGCATCTCTATTGTGGATGATACACCGGGTGTTACCCGTGACAGGATTTATATGGAAGCCGAGTGGAATGGTCGGGAATTTTTGATGATTGATACTGGCGGTATTGAATCGGGAGATGATGTCATTGTTTCCGGTATGCGCCGTCAGGCAGAACTGGCCATTTCGCAGGCCGATGTTTTACTTTTAATGACTAACGTGCATGATGGTTTGGTGGCGGCAGATGCCGATGTGGCAGCCATGCTGCAAAAATCTGGCAAGCCGGTGCTTTTGGTGGTTAATAAGGTAGATAACATTGGTAATCCACCCATGGAATTATATGAATTTTATAATTTGGGTTTGGGTGACCCCCTGCCTGTTTCCTCCATCCACGGCTTGGGTGTGGGTGATTTATTGGATGAAGTGGTTAATCTGTTTCCTCCAAAACCGGAAGAAGGGGAGGAGGATGATGACACTTTAAAGGTGGCATTGGTCGGCAAGCCAAATGTGGGTAAATCCTCTTTAATTAACAAAATTTTAGGGGAAGACCGTGTCATTGTCAGCAACATTGCCGGCACCACCCGTGATGCCATTGATGCCCGTGTGACAAAAAACGGCACAGAATATACGTTTATTGATACGGCGGGTATGCGTCGTCGTAGCAAGGTGGAAGAAGGCATCGAACATTATAGTGTTATCCGTTCCTTAGGGGCGGTGGACCGTGCCGATGTTTGTGTGATTATGATTGATGCGCAGGAGGGTGTAACAGAACAGGATACGAAAATTGCCGGTTATGCGCATGAGCAGGGCAAGGGCTGCATCATCGCCGTGAATAAATGGGATTTGGTAGAAAAAGATGGCAAAACTATGGATCAGTTCCGCAAAAAAGTGGCTGAAGGTTTGTCCTTTATGCTCTATGCACCGGTGGTTTTCATCTCGGCACTTACCGGCCAGCGAATTGACCGTTTGTTTGAACTCATAAACTACGTGCGTGAACAAAACACCATGCGTATTCGAACAGGTGCATTAAATGATATTTTAAATGAAGCAACCATGCGGGTACAGCCCCCCTCCGATAAAGGTAAGCGTTTAAAAATTTATTATATTACCCAGGCCTCTACAGCGCCGCCTACATTTATTTTGTTTGTGAACAACAGAGAATTAGCACATTTTTCTTATGTACGGTATTTAGAAAATCAAATCCGTGGCGTGTTTGGCTTGGAGGGCACTCCGGTGCGGTTTGTGCTTCGCGAACGAGGAGAATCTCAGTCATAATTTAAAACATCAATGAGGTGAAACCATGTATATCTTTTTAATTGGTTGCCTTTTGGGCGGCTATTTGCTGGGCAGTTTAAATGCTTCTATTATTTTTAGTAAAATATTTAAAGGCGAGGATATCCGTAATCATGGCAGTAAAAATGCGGGCATGACCAATTCTTTGCGGGTGTTTGGTAAAAAGGCGGCCATATTTGTCTTTTTATTTGACCTGTTAAAATCTGTTGTGGCCGTGCTTTTAGCCAAAACACTTGCTGGTTATCTTTGCCCGTCTTACCCGGAAGTTGCACAATATGGACAATATTTGGCAGGACTCGGTTCAGTGTTGGGACATAATTTTCCTTTATATTTTAAATTCCGCGGCGGGAAAGGAATTTTAGCGTCCTGGGGCGTTATTATGATTTTGGATTATAGAATTGCCCTGGTGCTTTTGGTAGCTTTTGTGCTGGTGGTTGCGGCAACAAGATATGTTTCGCTGGCCTCCATTGTTAGTGCGGCAATTTATCCTTTGTGTGTTATTGTCTTCAATATAGGCGGACCGCAGCCAACAACAGCTTATTACATTGCGTTGGCTTTTTTTGTTTCAATATTGGCGGTTTATCGTCACAAAGCGAATATTGCCCGTTTGCGTTTGGGCACCGAATCGAAGCTGGGCGAGAAAAAAGACGAAAAGGAGTAATCAGTTATGAAGAACATTGCAGTCATCGGCTCCGGCGGGTGGGGTACGGCTATTGCCACCATTTTAGCACGTAATGGCCACAGTGTTACCCTTTGGTCGTATTTAAAAGAAGAGTCTGAAAATTTAAAACGTGACGGCGAAAACAAACGGTTTTTACCTGGTGTTATATTACCCTCCGGTATTTGTTTTACTGATTCTTTAGAAGAAGCAGCAAAGGATGCTGAATGCATTTTTATGGTTACACCCTCACAGGCTATTGCGGCAACGGCAAAGAAACTTTCTCCTTTTGTAAAAGAAGGTCAGGTTATTGTCAATGCTTCTAAAGGTTTAGAGCAGGAAACACAAAAACGGTTATCTCAAGTAATTGGAGAAACTATTCCTCAGGCAAAACTTGCGGTTATGTCCGGTCCTTCTCATGCGGAAGAAGCCGGTCGGGGCTTGCCCACTACGAATGTGGTTGCCTCGAAAGATATTAAACTTTCAGAATATATCCAAGATATTATTATGTGCGATAGCTTTCGTGTTTACACTAGCCTGGATATGGTGGGTGTAGAACTGGGTGGCGCACTGAAAAATGTTATTGCGCTTTGTGCCGGCATTGCAGATGGCATTGGCTTAGGCGATAATGCCAAAGCGGCATTAATGACCCGCGGCATGGCAGAAATGTCCCGCCTGGGCATTGCTATGGGTGCAGACCCGTTAACCTTTGCTGGTCTTTCCGGCATGGGTGACTTGATTGTCACTTGCACCAGTATGCACTCCCGGAACAGACGGGCAGGGGTTTTAATTGGGCAGGGCATGAGTCCCGAGCAGGCGATTGAAGAAGTTAAAATGGTGGTAGAAGGTTTTTATACCACCAAGGCGGCTTACCTTCTGGCAAAGCGTGTTAATGTGGAAATGCCTATTGTAGAACAGGCATATAGCGTGCTGTTTGAAGGTAAGGACCCCAAGCAAACGGTTATGAATTTAATGATTCGTGAGAAAAAAAATGAAACAGAATTTGAAGTGATTAACGGCTGATAGTTTTTATCGTGCAGGAATGAGGTGACACCTTGTTTAAACATTTTTTTAAGAAAAAGACAGATAATATGGCAGTGGAGGAAACGGTAACTGCCATTGTGGAATCGGTGGAAGAAACTCTTTCTAAAAAGGAGAAAGAGCCGGCAAAACCCGTGCCGGAACAGGCTACTGCGCACCCTAAGGAGCAAGATGCAGAACAACCAAACAATTTAGAGGAAACGAAGCCTGACACAGAAAAAGAAACCAAAGGATTTTTTACAAGATTAAAGGAAGGGCTTGGCAAAACCCGTGCAGCCTTATCGGATAAGGTAGATGCCGTTCTTTTATCCTTGGGAAAAATTGATGAAGATTTATATGAAGAATTAGAAGAAGCTTTAATTATGTCTGATATTGGTGCCGATACCTCTGCTTATATCATTGAGGTTTTAAAAGAAAAGGCAAAAGAAAGCGGTGCCAAAGAAAGTGTTGAATTAAAAGGGCTGCTTCGTGAAATTATTACAGAAATTTTATCCGCTCAGGATACGGCTTTAAAGCTGGATGCAAAGCCTTCTGTAATTATGGTGATTGGTGTGAACGGTGTGGGCAAAACCACTTCCATCGGCAAATTGGCACACTATTATAAAAGTCAGGGGAAAAAGGTCATTTTAGCAGCAGGGGATACATTCCGTGCAGCAGCCATTGACCAGTTGGAAATCTGGGCAGAACGCGCCGGTGTGGATATTGTGAAGCATCAGGAGGGTGCAGACCCTTCGGCTGTGGTGTTTGACAGTATTCAGGCGGCCAAAGCCAGAAATGCAGACATTGTTATTTGCGATACGGCAGGCAGATTGCATAATAAAAAGAATTTAATGGAAGAACTAAAGAAAACGGCTCGTGTTGTCGAACGGGAAACCGGTGGGAGCGCGGCAGAAACGTTACTCGTGTTAGATGCTTCTACCGGACAAAATGCTTTAAATCAGGCAAGAGAATTTGCTCAGGCGGCGGGCATTACCGGTGTTATTTTAACAAAACTGGATGGCACAGCCAAAGGCGGCATTATTCTGGCGCTTTCGAGAGAACAGGGGATAGGTGTGAAATTTATTGGTGTGGGTGAACAAATAGACGATTTGCGACCCTTTGAGCCAACAAGTTTTGCAGAAGCGTTATTCCCCGAAAATATGTGAGAGAAAGAAGGGGCGGTGGCATGGTCACGGCCCTTTTTGAGCAGAAAGGAGAAGATTAAAATGAACGGTTTTTCATCTGATAGCTTTGGCGGTTTTAAAAAGAGTACAACAGATTTTAATGAAGTTGCTGAACGTTTTAAAAAAGGTAAAAGAAAAAAATGGATTATTATAGCGGTGGTTTTGGTTTTAATCGGTTTGATTATTTCCCCTCTATATCAAATGGTTATGGATTATTGGCAAATTAAAGAAATTGGTCCGGCATATACATCTGTTTTCTGGACAAATTTGTTGGCACGCCTGTTAACGCAAATAGTTGGTTTTGTGTTGATTTTTTTGATTTTAATGATTAATCTTTTGCTCATCAGGCGGATTGCGGTTATGCCCAATGTTTCCACCGGATTGTTGCAAAAAAAATGGTTTTATGTTGTTTTGAGCGCAATTTTAGCCTTGTCTGTCAGCCAAATAGCAGGAGGCGGTTTGTATGAAAAACTCCTTTTAGCGGCTAATGGAGAAAGTTTTGGTATTACGGACCCGTTTTTTATGCAAGATGTTGGCTATTATGTTTTTTCAAGACCATTTTTAATTAGTTTGGTGAGCGGTGGAAAAGTGTTACTTTTAATGATGATGCTGATCGCTACCGTAGTGTATTTTATTATTTTTATTAAAAACGGCCATAGGAGCTTAAAAGAAGTCATTAGTGGCGAAAGAGGTGCAGTGACGCATATTGCCGTTTTGGCGATTATCTATTTTTTGCTTTCTATGCTCACATACAAGTTTTCGGCAGAAAATATTTTGTTTTCTTCCTTTGGCTCTCAAAATGAAATTTTTGGTGCCGGTTATGTAGAGGCAAACATCTGGAAGTTATATTATCAGTTTGCACCTTATGTTGTTTTGGTGGCTATTGTGCTGATTATTTTCTTTCTTTATCGTAAAAAATATTTGCTTTCTCTTTTATCTGTGGGTATTTTGCCGGTGGTTTTTGTTGTTACCGGTTTAATTGCAAGTGGTGTGGATTCTTTGGTTGTGAACCCCAATGAACGGAATTTGCAAAGCCCTTATATTGCTCACAATATGGCAGCCACCAATCATGCATATGGCTTAGATAAGGTGGCCGAAAAAGAATTTGTGCCTCGGTATGATTTGAATCAGAAAACCATGGAGGAAGATGATACATGGTTGGCCGGCACGCGTATTGCCGATTTTGGTTCCACCTTAACAGCCTATAATCAGTTGCAGTTTTTGAGAAAATATTATACTTTTAACGATGTGGATGTGGCACCCTATGAACTAGACGGCAAATTAAATGTTGTGTTTTTAGCAGCCCGTGAAATGAATAAAGAAAACTTAGATACCTCTGCCAAATCCTATGCAAATCAAATTTTCCGTTATACCCATGGATTCGGTTTGGTGGCAAGCCCTGTTAACCGTGTAACAGAAGAAGGGCAGCCGGAATTTTTAATTAAAGACATTCCGCCCAAGTCCACAGGGGGCATGCCTGCAGTTACCCAACCCCGTATTTATTATGGGGAACTTACCAACGATTATGTTATTGTAGGCGGGAAAAATCAAGAGCTTGACTATTCTGAAGGTTTAGAGGACATTCAGTTTACCTTTGACGGTGAAACCGGTGTGGAACTCAGCTTTATAAAACGTCTGATGTTTGCCTGGTACTATAAAGATTATCGCATGCTGTTTTCCGGCAATGTTTCTGCTGACAGTAAAATTTTGATTAACCGAAATGTTTTGGACCGTGTAAAACGTATTGCACCATTTATTGGCTTTGATAATGACCCTTATATGATTGTTTCGGATGACGGTAAGCTTTACTGGATTATTAACGGTTATACCTCTTCTAAAAACTATCCTTATGCGCAGCCTTATGCCGGTGTTAATTACATCCGCAATTCTGTTACGGCTACAGTAGATGCCTATACGGGTGATGTTAAGCTCTATCTTACTGATGAAAATGACCCCATTGGTCGGGCATATCGTAGCATTTACCCCATGCTATTTACAAATGAAGCGATTCCGGAGGGGATAGCATCTCACATCCGTGTGCCAGAATATATGTTTAAAGTGCAATCTTATATGTATCAACGGTATCATGTAAAAGATGCGGGACAGTTTTATGACCGTGCGGATGTTTGGGATGTTGCCAGCGAAAAATATCAGGATAACGAGATAGAAGTTGAGCCTTATTATAACATTATGGAAATTGACGGTCGGGAAGAAATGGTACTCACCCTTCCCTTTGTGGTGCAGGGCAAGCACAACATGGTAGGGCTTTTAGTGCAGCGCAATGCACCGGAGCATTACGGCGAGCTAATGCTTTATCGCTTCCCCAAAAATCAAACGGTTTACGGACCTATGCAAATTGAAAACCGTGTGGATAACGACCCGGACATTTCACGAGAAATGACCTTGTGGGGCCAGGGTGGCTCCAGCGTTATCCGAGGGAATTTGCTGGTTGTGCCATATAGAGATGCACTTTTATATGTAGAGCCGGTTTATATCACCTCTAAAAACAATGCCTCCTTGCCAGAACTGAAACGAATTGTGGTGAGTTATGGGGATGCAGTTGCCATGGAGCCCACTTTGGAAGGAGCTCTGCGCGCTGTTTTTGCAAAAAACGGGGGCTCAGGTATAGCACCGGATGACGGTGAAGTTGCACCAGTGCCAGAACAGGAGATACAAGATTTAACATCTACCATCAACGATGTTTTAGATAGCTATGACCGATTTAAACAATCAGCAGCCGGCAACGATTGGCAGGGAATGGGCAATAATCTTTCTGAGCTGGATGAAAAAATGGCAAAGTTAAGAGAACAGAATACAACCGAATGAATGTATTTTTGCAATAAGGAAAAAAATGCTTGAATTTTAAAAAAAATTGTATTATAATAATATGGTGATTGTGCAAAGAAAAGTGGCGGTCCGCTGCCTGCATGTCAGGTAAGAACGCTTAGCACAGAGAGGAGGCAAAACAAATGGACGTAATTAAAGCATTAACACAGGATCAGATTAGAACTGACCTGCCGGCATTGGAAATCGGTAGCACTGTTAAGGTGCATGTTAAGGTAAAAGAAGGTAACAGAGAAAGAATTCAGATCTTTGAAGGTACTGTTATTAAAATTCAGAATGGTGGCATTCAGCAGACTTTTACTGTTAGACGTGTTTCTTATGGTGTAGGTGTTGAAAGAACTTTCCCCACAAACTCTCCTAAGATTGCTAAAATCGAGGTAGTTAGACTGGGTAAAGTTAGAAGAGCCAGACTGTTCTATTTAAGAGATAGAGTGGGTAAGGCTGCAAAGGTTAAAGAAAAATTAAGATAAGTTCATCTTATCGCTCTTGGGGGTGTGTGCAAGGACTCAAAAGCCGTATATTCGGTTTGTTTCGTTGCCACACCCCTTTGTTTTTTATTTTGAAAGGATAACTGTCATGGAAGATAAGGAATATAAAATATATCAGCAACCGGAAGAAGAGCTAAAAGAGATTTTTGTGGCACCCCCTGTGCAGGATTCTATCCGTGGCGGCATAGAAGAAAAAAAGCCGTTTAATTTTTTGCGCGAGGTTTATGAATGGTCGCAATCCATTGCTCTAGCGGTGGTGCTTGCCCTTTTATTAAACCAGTTTGTTTTTGCCATGGTGCAGGTGGAGGGGAGTTCCATGATGCCCACCCTTGAAACAAAAGAACGGTTGGTGGTCACCAAGCTGTTTTACGAGCCAAAAGCAAAGGATATTGTGGTTGTAAAATCTCATGCTTTAGGCAAATTTATTATTAAACGTGTGATTGCCGTTCCCGGGGATGAAATTGATTTGCGTGCTGAAACAGGCGATGTTTTGGTAAACGGTGAAGTGCTGGATGAACCCTATATTTTGGAAAAAATGCGCAGCATAGGAACGCTTTATAATTACCCGATTACAGTGCCTGAAAATTATATATTTGTCATGGGAGATAACCGGAACAACTCTCAAGATAGCCGGAATTTAGGTTTGATTCCCTTTGAGGATGTGGTGGGCCGTGCCTCTCTACGGGTTGCGCCATTTTCTAAATTTGGCACGTTATATAAAGAATTGAAGGACTAAAAATTTTTAGGGCATGATAAACCCTTTTGGCTTATCATTGCCCTTTCTTGTTAATAACGGTAAGGAAAGGTGTTATATATATGAATATTCAATGGTTTCCTGGTCACATGGCGAAAACCCGCCGCATGATTAGTGAAAACTTAAAAATGGTTGATTTGGTGGTAGAGCTTTTAGATGCCCGGGCACCGCTTTCTTCTCAGAATCCGGATATTGAAGAGCTGTGCGGTAATAAACCCCGCCTGCTTATTTTAAATAAAGCCGATTTGGCTGACAGCCAAACCAATGAGGCATGGCAACAATATTTTGCAGCTCAAGGCAAAACCGCTATTTTGTTTGACAGTGTTCATTCCAAGCAAGTTAAAAATGTTATGGAAACAGTTAAAAAGCTGCTGGCTGAACAAATTAAACGGCAAACTGAGCGGGGCATGAAAAACCGTTCGTTAAAACTGATGATTGTGGGTATTCCCAATGTGGGTAAATCCTCTTTTATTAATCGTTTGGCAGGCAGAACAGCCGCTATCAGCGGTGACCGCCCCGGTGTTACCCGTGGTAAACAGTGGATTCGCCTTTCTGCTGGCTTTGAACTTTTAGATACCCCCGGGGTCCTTTGGCCAAAATTTGAAGATGAAACAGTTGGCTTGCGCCTGGCTTTTACAGGTGCCATTAAAGATGAGATTATGGATACAGAAACCTTGGCTGCCAAGTTAATGGAGACTTTGATAGAAAGAGCGCCGGAGGCTGTGCAAAGCCGATATAAATTAACAGACCTTTCTTTTGAAAACGGCTTTGAAGCTTTAGAGGCGGTGGCTAAAAAACGTGGCTTTATTGTGTCCGGCGGAGAAGTGGATTTGCTTCGCGGTGCGCAAATTGTGCTGGATGAATTCAGAAGTGCAACCATTGGGAAAATTTCATTGGAAGAGCCGGAGGAAAAAGCATGAATGCAGAATTGACCTTGGCAGAATTTGACCGAAAGTTTTTAAATGACCATGTAAAGTATCTTGCAGGGGTGGATGAAGCCGGCCGTGGACCACTTGCCGGAGCCGTATTTGCGGCGGCGGTTATTTTACCTGACGATTTCTATATGGATGAGATAAATGATTCGAAAAAACTAACCGAAAAAAAGCGAGAGGCACTTTTTCCCATTATTCAGGAAAAGGCATTAGCCTATGCCATCTGTAGTGTTGATGAAAAGACAATCGATGAAATTAACATTTTAAACGCCACCATGCTTGCTATGCGGCAGGCTATCCTAAAACTATCTGTAAAGCCGGATATGATTTTGGTGGACGGCAACCAAAATCGCAATTTGCCGGAGCCAAATCTTTGCGTAAAGGGCGGCGATGCAAAAAGTCAGTCCATTGCGGCAGCTTCCATTTTGGCAAAGGTTGCCCGTGACCGCTATTGCAAAGAGGTGCTAGCCAAAGAATATCCTGCCTATGGTTTTGAAAAACACAAGGGATATGGCAGCAAAGCGCATTGCGAAATTTTGCGCAAGCTGGGTCCTTCGCCGGTGCATCGCCAAAGCTTTTTAAGCAAAATTCTTGCAAAGGAAGAAACGTTATGATTTTTAAGGATGTTGGTGCTGCAGGAGAAAAAGCGGCCTGCCAATATTTAAAAAAGAATGGTTATAAAATTTTAACCTGTAATTATCGGTGTGCTACCGGCAAAACCATTGGTGAAATTGATATTATTGCTCAAAAGGGCGATTTGGTTTCTTTTGTAGAGGTTAAAACCCGTAAAAATGAAGCCTTTGGCTTGCCCTGCGAGTTTGTGACAACGGCTAAGCAGCAACGAATTATTAAAACTGCATATACTTATATTGCAGAGCATAATTTAGATTTAAATTATAGCTTTGACATTATTGAAGTGCTGCATGATGGAAAAAAAGTGCAAACCATACGGCATATTCCCCATGCATTTACTTTATAAAAGGGGAAGCAGAATGAATGCAAAGCAATATAAGGTGATTGACGGGCATTGTGACACCATCAGCGAGTTGATGCAAACAGACGGCGACTTGTTAAACAGCGGTTTGTGTGTAACCTTGCCGGGCCTGGTAGCCTATGGCGGATATATACAGTTTTTTGCCTTGTGGCTGGATGATGCCGAAGCGGTGCCCCTATCCCATGCTGAGCAAATGGCAAAGTTTTATCATGAGCAGATAAAACAATTTAAACTCACGTCTGTGCTTTCGGCTTGTGATGCGGAGAATGTGCTGAAAAAAGGGCAGGTTGGTGCCTTGTTAGCGGTGGAAAATGGGAACGTATTAGAGGGCGATATTCAAAATTTGAAAAAAATATATCGTTGGGGTGTTCGTGCTTTAACACTCACTTGGAACGGCACCAATGAGCTTTGTGACGGAATCGGTATAGAGAATGGTGCCGGTCTTTCTGTTTTTGGACGTAACGTTGTTCAACTGATGAACGAATTGGGTATGATTGTGGACGTATCTCATATTTCTGAGAGAGGATTTTGGGATGTGATGCGTGAAAGTAAACAACCGGTTATGGCAACTCATTCTAACAGTAGGACTATTTGTGGTCATAAACGAAATTTAACTGATGAGCAGATTCGTGCTTTGTCAGAAAAAGGTGGCGTGTTGGGGCTGAATTTGTATCCGTCATTTTTGACGGAGGAAGAAATAGCAAGTTGGACAGATTGTATTCGCCATATTAAGCATATTATTAACATAGGCGGGGAAGATTGTTTAGGCTTAGGTTCAGATTTTGATGGTTTTTCAGGAGATATGCCTTATGGCATTACAGGTCCGCAGGATTTTTACTTTTTATTTGAAAAACTAAAGGAAAACGGATTAACTGCACAACAAATTGAAAAAATAGCTTACAAAAATGTGTTGGATTTTACAAAAAACATATTAAAATGAAATTTTTACAAAAAATACTTGCATTTTTTTGCGAAATATATTAAAATATTAGTGTTTGTTGTTGTTAAAATGTTTTTTTAACAGTAAAAAAATTTATTTTTTATAAATACGGTGTTGTCATATTGCCGTGGAATGGAGAAGAAAATGTATTTATCTGAAAAAGCAAAAGGAATAAAGGCATCTACCACACTTGCCATTGATTCTAAGTTCAAGGCTATGAAAGCAGAGGGCATAGATGTTGTTGGTTTTGGTGCTGGCGAGCCGGATTTTGACACACCGGATTATATAAAAAAGGCAGCTATTGCCGCTATTGAAAATGGACAGACAAAATATACCCCCGCAGCCGGTACTATGGAACTGCGTAAAGCTGTTGCCGAAAAGTTTTTGCGTGAAAACGGTTTGGCTTATGAACCTACACAAATTGTCATTAGTAATGGTGCTAAACACTCTTTGGTGAATGCTTTTATGGCGATTTTAAATCCTGGGGATGAAGTGATTATTCCCGCACCGTTCTGGGTGAGCTATATTGAAATGGTTAAACTGGCAGATGGTGTCCCTGTGGTTGTTGATACTACAGAAGAAGATGATTTTAAAATCAGCGTGGATAAACTTAAATCTGCGTTAACGGATAAAACCCGTGCTATTATTTTAAACAGTCCTTCTAATCCTACCGGTATGGTTTACACCGAGGAGGAGCTGAAAGCCATTGCTGATTTTGCAGTTAAAAATGACCTTTATGTTATCTCTGATGAGATTT
This sequence comes from Clostridia bacterium, assembly GCA_045597205.1. Classification (GTDB taxonomy): domain Bacteria; phylum Bacillota; class Clostridia; order UBA1381; family UBA9506; genus UMGS755. The sequence continues at coordinate 10,367 of JAZODT010000074.1, read as the reverse complement.
ATGAGCATTTGATTTATGAGGGTAAGCATATTAGTATTGCTTCCTTTAATGAAGAAATTAAAAATCGTACCATTATCATTAACGGCGTATCAAAAACCTATGCGATGACTGGTTGGCGTATTGGTTTTGCTGCTGCACCGGCTGAAATTGCTAAGGTGATGGCCAATGTACAGTCTCATGCTTCTTCTAACCCCAACTCCATTGCCCAGGCAGCAACTGTTGCAGCCCTTTCCGGTGGCAAGGAAGAAATTGAAACCATGCGTAAAGCATTTTGCGAGCGCCGTGACTATATGGTTGAGCGGATTAACAGCATACGTGGTGTATCCTGCAAAAAACCGCAAGGTGCCTTTTATGTGTTAATGAACATCAGTGCTTTAAAGGGGCAAAAGCTGGGCGGCAAGCTCATCCAAACCTCAGACGATTTTGCTGAAGTTCTCTTAAACGATGCTAAGGTTGCCGTTGTGCCCTGCAGCGGTTTTGGCAATGATGATTTTGTTCGTTGGTCTTATGCGGTTTCTAAAGAAACCATTTGCGAAGGTCTCGAACGTTTAGAAAAGTTTTTAAAGAACAATGGTTTTTAATAAGAGTCTCAAAAAGCTACAGCACTTCACAACGGTGCTATAGCTTTTTTTATCCCTTTATTTTATTTCGACAACTTTTACCTGCTCGCCCGTGCAATTTGTGCAAGAGATGGCAATGTCGCGCAAAATGGCGGCATCCACTTCATTTAACCCTTCGCTTTTAACGGCAATGCTCACCATGTTTTCACCCATAAACACAATGGTATCGTTCCATCCCTTGGCACGAATCATATTTTCGGTCATCATCTCTTTTTCAGTAGCATCTGCCAGTCGATGAATTTCGTCTTCTGCACGGGTTCTTGCTTCCTTATCAGTATCTTTTGCGTTTAAAACAGAGGTGAGCATATCCATAGCCTCACTTCTTTTAACATCCCGCTCAAGCTTAGCCTGCACAAAGTAATCATTTTGATTGAGTGCAGGTGACGGGGAAGGGAGAGGTGTGGATTCGGTGGCAGTGGTTCCACTAACCATTTGCGCTTCCCCTAATTTTTTAGAAACCTCGCTGTAAACGGCAGCAACCTCCGGGTCGATGGCGTTTTGCTGAAAACTCCAGTTTAAATAACCGGCAATGCCCACTAATACTAAAAGAGCAGTAACCGTAATTTGTCGCCGATGTAAAACTAACATTCGGCTCCTTTTTTTAGGCTGCCTTTCTGGTCGATGTCCATGTAACTTTTCTAATAACTTCATAAAAAATTCCTCCTTATTTGGTATCTTTAATTTATAATTTACGCTTTTTCTAAAACCTGCACTCTGTGCAAGGGAACATTAAAAACAGCACGAATAGCGTTAATAATTTCTGATTCTATGACAGGAGATGAAACCCCCTTAGCAGTAACAAGCACACCGGATATGCGTGGCATGCCGGTTTTGCGTAAAACAGGAGATTGGGCACCGCCGGTTTCGTTTTTTAAGGCAAGGGAGCCTTCATGCAGTTGACTTGTTTCTTTTGCAATTCCCTCTCCGGTACTTTTTTGGTCGTTCTTTTCATTTTGAGCATAATAGTTTTCGCCGCTATCTTCCAATGTAATCATCACACTCACATCAGAAATGCCTTTAACAGTGGATAAAATTTTGGCAAGTCGAGTCTCTAATTCTGCTTCATAAGAAGAACAATTAAATGAGCTTTCCTGTTGTGTTTTTGTTTTTTCCGGCTGAGCGGGTTTGGAAAAAAGACCGGGTAAAACCAGTAAACTAACCCCTACTATAAATATGATGACAAGCCCTTTTGTATTCATTTTTTTTAAAATTAAATGCTTTAAATCAGGTTTCATTTATAATACAACCTTTCTTCAAACCGTACTTTTCAGTAATATACGCAGCCACTTCAGGCGTATAAGGGCGTATGACCACTCGTTTAACGCCTATCATTTCGCCTTGTTCGTTGGTGTCGGCAGTCACCTGACATTCTATGACTTGATGATGAGTGTTATAAATATCCTGCGTTATACTGGCAGCTAAATTGCGTTGAAAAGTTTGAACTAAATAATTTTCTGTTTCCGGTAGTATGAGGACAGCATCATTAAGATAAAGGTTTGGAAAAGTAAAATTTTCACTATAATGGGGTAGCTTTGTCAGGGGTTTCATAATCACCAGCATGACCAAAAGTCCAATTAAAACATGAATATGTTTTTTGCTCTTGTCTGCGGGGAGAATGTTTTCCAATAAAATAGAGAGTATGGAAACCGTTATGATGGAACAGGTATATTCTTTAATAAATTCCATTTTATCCCCCCCTATAATGCTAAGGCAGAAAGCATTGCCACACTGATAATAAACATAACAGTTACCATTAAAATAATGGAAAAAATTAATGTGATGTTGCCGGATAAATCCATTAATAAGCGGACAATCCGTTGGTCAGTTGCCGGTTCTAATATGGCGGCGGCAAAACGGTATAACACCGAGGTTGCCAAAATTTTAATAACAGGCAGACAGCAAATAGACATTAAGGCAATGGTACCGGCAATGCCCACGGCACCGCGAATAAGCTGCATGCTACGAATAACAGCCTCGGCAGATTCGGCTAGCACTCCGCCCACCAAGGGAATAAAGTTGCTAATGGCATATTTAGCCGTTCGCCCGGCGATGCTGACGGCGCCGGAGGTAAAGCTATGCAACCCCAAAATGCCTACAAAAACCGTTAATAATAATCCCAGCCCCCATTTAACAGTTTGTCGGGCAAATTCAATTAAACGGGTAATGTGAAACCGTCCGCTTAAAGCGTTTATAACAGAGAGAGCGGTTGTGGCGCTGATTAAAGGCAAAAATAGATTTTTGCAAACCACCACAAAGGTTTGCATGGCAGTGAATAAGCCGGGATAAAACCCCATGGCCGATGAGGTAGCGGCAGAAAGGGAAAGACTTCCCATAACGGGCATTAATCCGGCGATAAACAACATAAGATTATTAATGGTGGTCGTGGCAATTTCTGTTACTTGTGCCATGAGAGTTACAGAAAGGCCGGCAACAACTGCAAAACAAGCTAAAAAACTGATATCTGCCATGTTGCCCCCCGGCATAGATTGTTGCAGGTTGCATAAAACACCGGCCAATACAGATAAGACTACAATTTTTACTAATAAGCCGGTGTTGGCCTTTAATTCTGTTGTTAGTAGATTAAGAATGTACTGAGAAATGGAGTCTAAACGAAAAGAAAGCTTACCGGTTAGCGCCTTTTGAGCTGTTTCGGCAAAGTCAAAATCCGGTATGTTCAGTGCTTGTGCATTATGTAAGGTGTCTTGTAAAATTTGTTGCGTTAAATCCTCCTCCGCTGTCGCTAATCGGGGCATGAACAAAAGGACAAACAATAGAGGTATAAAAAGAAACTTTTTCATTGGTGGATTTCTCCTTATCGTCAGGCTGATGGCAAAATGCCAGTCAACAGGTTTAAAACGGCGGTTAAAATGGGAATGCTGGCAACAACAATAATAATTTTTCCTGCCAATTCAATTTTTTTGGCAATGGCATTTTGCCCGGCATCACGGCAAAGCTCACTGCCAAATCCGGCAAGATAAGTAATGCCGATAATGCGGATAATAATTTGTATGTATTCGGCTTCAATAGACATCCTTCCGGCAATCATACCAGCCACATCCAGCACATAACTGATTTTGGGGAGCAGCATAATAAAAATGACGAGGGTAGAAAGGCAACCTGTGCAAACGGCAAAAACCGGTTTATATTCTTTTAAAATTAAAGAAACCACGGCACCGGTCAGGCCAATACCAAAAATTTTTATCATATCCATAGCTGCTTTTATAAGTTGAAAATGCTTTTAATGGTTTGAAAAAGATAATTAATTTCGTTAAGCATCATTAAAAGCACAACAATGAGTCCAGCTAGGGTGGTCATCATAGCCTGTTCTTCGCGGCCTGAGCGAATGAGCACCTGATTTAAAACGCTAACTACAATGCCAATAGCGGCAATTTTAAAAATTAACTCAACACCCATTTTTACCAGTCCTTTCTTGCTCTTTTGTGGTTAAATTAAAAGTATAACGATGGAAATGCCTAATACAATGCCTAAACTTTGTGTTAATTTTTCAGTTTTGGATGAGTTTTTTTCAAGGTCGGCATAAAGTATTTTTAGTTCCTTCGCAGCGGCTTTTAACCGATTTGTTTCTGTTTCAATGTCCATTTTTCCTAAATGCGTTCCTAAAGCTTTTAAAATACGGTATGCTTTTTCCGGCAAATTCTTGTTTTTCGAAAAGGATTCAAGAGCCTGTTGCCAAATGCTATCGATAGGGCAGTGGGCATCGTTTTGGATAGCCGTTTTAATGTCTTGCAAAAAGCTGGGCACAGGCGGGCTTTCCTCCAGTGCAATGCGATTTAATATTTGGGGCAACGGTTCTAACTGAAAATCAATGGTCCTTGCAATTTCAAACAAAAGTTTTGAAAAATCTTCAATGGTCCATAAGCGTTCCCGTTGCTTTTGTACCGATTTTACCGCCAGGGCAAAACAGGAGCCGATAATTAATAAAGCACCGATAAAAGTAGTCATTTTTTTCACCTCAAATGTTTTATGTTTATAATGGCGGGGCGATTGTTTTTTCTACCTAAAATGATAGCCACATCAAAAAAGGATAATAACTTATTTTTGTCGGTCAAAACAAAGTCGGTACTGTCACCATGGATGCTGGCGATAAAGCGACAACCGGTACTGGCGGCTTCTTCCATGGCCTCGATATCCTCTTTTTTGCCTAATTCATCGGTAATGAGAATGTGCGGCGAAAGGGAGCGAACAGCTAAACGCATACCGTGGGCTTTGGGGAAGCGGTCCAGCACATCGGTTTGGGGGCCAATGTTAAATTGGGGAACACCCTCATAGGTGCCTGCAATTTCAGAACGCTCGTCCACTATAGTCACTTTAAAATTAACAGAAAAAATTCTGGCTAAATCCCGTAGAAACGTAGTCTTTCCGCATTGCGGTGGTGCAATCAGCAATGTATTTTTTATGTTATGGCCTGTCCTTAATTGAGGTGCTATCGCTTCTGCACACCCTGTATATGGTCTTGCAATGCGCAGATTAATGCCAGCAATGTCAGTCATGTTGGTAATTTCACCGTTTTTTATAACGCATTTACCGGCGAGCCCCACCCGATGTCCTCCCTGCAAGGTGATAAATCCATTCTTAATATCGTTTACATAAGCATAAACTGAGTTGCTGCAAAAGGCGGCCGATAGTGCATTTATGTCTGCCCGGCGAGCTATTTTGCCTTGATCAGGGTGTAGGGTTGTGTTTCCATGCTCTGTTATATATTCTGCCCGATCATGCCGATAAAGCATAATCGGGCGGCCAATCCGAAAACGAATTTCTTCTAAATCTTCAAAAGAAACATTTTGAAACAATGGTCTATATTCGGGGGAAAGTTGCATAATAACGGCGTTTTTACAGTTGTCCATGTTTTCACCTCTTATCATAGTTTATTACAGAGTTGTCCGTTTTAGAACAAAAAAAAGAGACTGCCTCACATTTTGCGAGACAGTCTCCTGCTTACAGTGTTTTTACATTAGTCGTTGCAGCAGCAGGAAATGAGGATGATAATCAAGATGATCCAAATGCAGCTGTTATTGCCGAAACCGCTAAATAAGCCGTTGTTGCATCCCATCGTTTTTACCTCCTTTTCTTTGTTATACTATATACTATGCGAAAAGAAGAATTTGGTGAAAAATTAGCTCTTTTAAAATTTGATTGGAAAAAATGTGGAATAAGGCGTCTGGTTTTTTGGAAATGTGGTTAGAAATTCGAGAATTTATATTGATTTAATGAAAAAAAAGTGTATAATAAAATAAGGAAGTTTTCATTTAAAAAGCGGTTTTTCCGCAGATAGGAGTTATTATGCGTTTTCGTTTGCTTTTGGCAGTTTGGGCTTGTAAAGTAGCCATCATTTTCAGTCGCCTTTTAGGCAAAAATGGTTCTTCCATGCCCGGGCAGCTTGCATTTAAAATATGTCCTTCCATTCTTTCGCTTTTATCCGGGCAGGTGAAAAAGGAGATTATTGTGGTTTGCGGTACCAATGGTAAAACCACAACCAATAACCTGCTTTCTTCCTTTATCCGTGCAGGTGGGCACAGTCTTGTGAGCAATGAGTTTGGTGCCAACATGCTGTGGGGTGTTTGCTGCGCCTTTGCCGAAAAAGCAGATATATGGGGCAGAATTAAGGCAGATTATGCTTGCCTGGAAGTGGATGAAGCTTCTTGCATTAAGGTGTTTCGCTATATGAAACCCACCCTGGTTGTGATTACAAACTTGTTCCGCGACCAGTTAGACCGTTATGGTGAAATAGATATGACAGTGGATTTCATCCGCCGTGCGTTGGAACTTGCGCCTGAGGCAAAGCTTCTTTTAAATGGAGATGATCCGCTGGTGGCTCAGTTTGGCGAAAATACAAATCGCACTTGTTATTACATGGCGGTGGATGAAGCAACAGAAGCAGGTGTAAAAGAGGCCAAAGAGGGTAAGTTTTGTTCGTTTTGTGGGCAGGAACTTGAGTATGACTATCATCATTATAGCCAGCTGGGCAAGTTTTGTTGCCCTGCCTGTGGTTTTAAAAGAAAAAATCCGGATTTTTGTGTAAATCATGTCTCCTTGCAGAACGGTGTTTCTTTTTCTCTTAGTTATGAGGGAAAAACGGTGCCTGTTTGTGCTTCGTTTCGTGGGTTTTATAATGTATATAACATTGCCTTATCTTACAGTGCGGCATACCTTTCCATGGGGCAGGTGCCGGAATATGAAGCGGTACTTTCTAAGTATCAGCCACAGGTGGGCCGGATGGAAGAGTTTAATGTGGGCAAACCGGTTATCTTGAATATGGCAAAAAATCCGGCAGGATTTAATCAGGCAATTGCAGCAGTTTTACAGGATGAAAGAGAAAAAGATTTGCTGCTTGCGGTGAATGACCTGCCCCAAGATGGCATGGATATTTCCTGGCTGTGGGATGTTGATTTTGAGAGTTTACAAAATGCGGGAATTGGCCAAATTGTTATTACCGGCATGCGTGCTGACGAATTAATGCTTAGAATGAAATATGCCGGATTTGCGGATAAACAAAAAAAATATTGTGACTGGAAAGAAGCTGTTGACATACTGATTGCAGGAGAAGCACCCGTTTGTTATGCTTTGGCCAACTATTCTTCTGTCTTTACTTTGCAGGGTATTATTAAGGAAAAGGAAGGCGGGACAGATAATGGAAAATAAAAAGCTCAAAATAGGGCATTTATACCCAGACTTGTTAAATCTTTATGGCGATATGGGGAACATACTGACCTTAAAAAATCGATTGTTGTGGCGAGGGATAGAAGCAGAGGTTGTATCAGTTGCCAAAAATGATGTTATTGATTTTAATGAGTTGGATGTCATTTTTTTAGGCGGCGGGTCAGATAGAGAAAACGGTCTTGTTTTAAACCTTTTAATGAAACAGAGAAAAGAACTTTTAGAGTATGTAGAATCCAGTGGCGTGCTTATGGCGGTTTGCGGTGGATATCAACTGCTAGGTAAAAGCTTTCCGCAAAACGGAAAACAGGTGCAGGGTCTTGCAGTTCTAGATGTGGAAACCAAGGTAAACGAAAAAAGGCTTATTGGTAATGTGATAATTTCGTCTGACATTACAGGCGAAGAAAATTTGTTTGTTGGTTTTGAAAATCATAATGGCAGAACTTATTTAGGCTCTTGTAAGCCCTTTGGTATGGTGAAGACTGGATTTGGAAACAATGGAGAAGACGGCATCTGCGGTGCTATCTATAAAAATGTTTTGGGCACTTATTTGCATGGGCCACTACTACCTAAAAATCCCGTTTTGGCAGACCATTTGCTTAAGCAGGCTTTTATTAGAAAATATGGGGAAGGAATGCTTTCTGCTTTGGATGACCAAGCGGAAAAGGAAGCCCACGATTATGCAATTAAACGCTTTTTAAAGAGATAAGGAGGCTACAATGGAAAGAGGGAGACAAGAGTGGAAACGCTGGATTTGGGCGTTTTTGTTTGGATTGGCTTTAATCACTGTTTATAAAACCTTTGACAATTTATCTCGTGTGTTTGCGGCGTTGGGCAGTTTTTTATCACTTTTAACACCATTTACCATTGGTTTGCTTCTTGCTTTTTTTCTATATCCTGCGACAGTGCGGTTGGAAGAAAAATTAGCAAAATCAAAACGAAAATTCATATTGGCTCGCACGAAAACCATTGCCATTTTAACGGTTTATTTTACATTTATAGCCCTGCTTTTATTAGCCATTGGTTTTGTTTTGCCTTGGATTTCTGCAAGTACGGCAGAGCTGTTAAAAAAACTGCCGGATTATATTACGCAGATAGGCAACTTTATTAACAGCTTAACCAAAGAAGGTGGATTGTTAGCGCAATTACCGCTGGATTCTGTTGTGCAATCCATGAATGTGCAAAAAATTTTTCAGGATGTTTTATTGCAGGACGTGTGGGGATATGTAAAAGGGGTAAAAGGCGTGACGGGTGCTTTAAGCAACGGCATTATAGGTGTTGTGGTTTGTGCTTATGCTCTTTTGGAGCGCGACTCTCTGTTTAAACTGATGCGAAAAGTGTTTGGTCTTTTTATGAAAGAAAAAAACCTTTTCGTTGCCGGTGAATATGTGCACAGAATCAGCACGATTTTCTATCAGTTTTTCTTTGGAAAAATGATTGATTCATTAATCATTTGCATTCTTGCCATTATTGGTTTTTCTCTCCTTAAGGTGCCCTTTGCGGTGCTTCTGGGACTGGTGGTTGGCGTATTTAACATGATTCCTTATTTTGGCCCCATCATTGGTGCCATTCCGGCAATTGTGATTACCCTTTTGGTGAAAGATATTTATCTTGCTTTGTGGACAGCATTGTTTATTTTAGTCCTACAACAGTTTGACGGCATTTGGTTGGGTCCCAAAATTTTGGGTGGCTCTGTGGGAGTTACACCATTTTGGGTTATTTTTGCCATTGTAGTTTTTGGTGGTCTGTTTGGCCTTTGGGGCATGGTTTTCGGTGTGCCCATTGTTGCCACCATTCAAATGATTGGCGAAGATTTTTTGGATGATAAAAAATTGAATTTAACAACGGCTAAATCTTCACAAAAAGAATAGAACAATAAAAACCGGCTGTAGCAAAAAATGCTACAGCCGGTTTTTATTATCTAAATTTTTTGGTGTTACATAAGCCGTTTGATTGGTGGTATAAATCACAAAGCCGGGTTTTGCACCCGCAGGCTTTTTCACATTTTTAATCTCTGTATAATCCACCGGCACCTGGGTTGAATTTTTGGCTTTGGATAAAAAAGCGGCAAAAGCGGATGCTTCTGTAATCGCTTCGTTGGTAAAAGGACGATCTGGCTCAAATTTTAACACAACATGAGAACCGGGAATGTTTTTTGTGTGGAACCACAGGTCTTTATTTTGTGCCATTTTGTTGGTTAAATAGTCATTTTGGCGGTTGTTTTTGCCAGCGTAGAGAATAAACCCTTCAGTTGTTTCATATTTTGCCGGTGCTGCCGGTGCTTCTTTTTTTCTTTTTGCTTCTTTCGGGCGGCGAATGTAACCCATATCTGCCAGCTCATCGCCAATTTGCGATAAAGAGACAGCCGAGTCGGCCTGTTCCAAGGCTTCTTCCACGCTTTCTAAATAGGCAAGTTCTTCGCGGGCCAGGGCGATTTGTTTTGTTAATTCTTCTGCCGCAGTTTTTGCTTTGTTATATTTTTTATAATATCGTTGGGCGTTGGCAGAGGGGGAGAGGGTGGTATCTAACGGAATGACCACCATAGACAATTCTTCGTCAAAATAATTTTGTGTTCTTAAATGCTCCATGCCTTTTTTTAGCTGATAAATATTGGCAGTGATTAATTCACCATACTGACGCCATTTTTCTTTTTTTTCGGTATCAGCAAGCTCAGCCATTTGAAGCTCCAGTTTTTTTGTGCATCTCTCCATGTGGTTGGCGATTAGTTTGGCAAGGTGAGCACTGCGACGGGTCATCCGCTCTTTTTTGTCTCGTTCCTGATAAAAATAACTAATGAGCGTGCCCATGGAATCCTTTTTGAAAAGTTGTGCCGCCTTGCCATACTGCAGAATAGGAACAGCCGAAAATTCCATTAGCTTGCCGGTTTCGGCATTTGTTAAATAGCAGGGTTCTGCATTTCCTTTGCTTAATTCGGATAATAATTGTTGCATGGCAGTTGCGATGTCTAGCAATTGACTGTAAGAAAAATTTTTACAACTAACATCGGTCTCGCCTATGGCACGAAAAGCAATCTCTCGTGCTACCAAGGGGCAAGTCGGATCGTAGCCATGT
>JAZODT010000073.1:0-49459 GCA_045597205.1 Clostridia bacterium | reverse complement strand
ACTGTGGCTTTAATACAAGATTTTCAACTTTTGTACCAGTAGCAATAGATACATAGAAATACAACTCTGTATCTTCAGTTAAATTTACAACTATACCGTTTCCAGTATCTCTATAAGTAGTTCCGCCAATTCTTGCCCAAGATGATACGCCTGTTTGTTCTTGCTGCAAACAACTCCAATAATATATCCCTTTTGGAAATTTAATTGGTACAGTAGCAGATACAAACAGGAATTGTGAGCCACCGGTTGAAGTACCGTTACATACTACGGAACCATCATCATTTACTACATACTCAACACCATAATGTGTTTTGCTTTTGTCATGATAAGGAAATGGTATTAAATTCTTACTTGATAACTTAACCCCTAAAACATGCTCTATGGGCGAAACATCATCCAAATAGATAGAAGAACCAGATGCACTACCAACCAATGCATTGGCAAAAGCACCCTGCATCTGCTCATATGCCGCCTGCCTCTCTGCCTCCGCTGCAACACGTTTTGTTTCGTTTTCATTCCGCTGCGTTTCTGCAGCAGAACGTTCCCCTTCTGCTTCAGCTGCTTTTTGAGAAATTTCTTCTGCCAGCTCTGCCGAAGCCAAGGCATCCTCTGCAGCTTGCTTGGCTTTTTCCGTCTCCTCGGCCGCTTCGGCTGCAATCTTATTGGCGCTTTCAGCTGCCGTCATGGCAGATTCCACGGCCACAGCAGCCTTAGCTAAAATAGGGTTCACGTCTTCAGGTGCAAGTCCCTTCTCGCCGAACCCTTCACGCACATAAGCATGAACAACATGCGCTGTTACTAAAGAGCCGTCCATTTTTACTAAAGCCACCTCAAAAGCAACCGGCCCCTCGATGTTATAAGCGTTATCTGCAACCACGTAATAAGCGCCTTCTGCTTCTGTTATGCCGCTGTCTAAAATGACCTGCCCATCTGACCGTTTTGCTTTTACTGTCATAGCAAGGGTTGATACATCCAACCGATTGCCATAAGAATAAAACGCAAAATTGAGCCGATACCCCTGCTTGTCGCCGGTGGTAAAGGTAATGTTAGAATACTGTTCACGGTCACCCTGCAGATTAATCCTGATGTTATATTCTATCATTGTCTGCCTCCTCTATAATCGGCTGCTCGCCGATGTCGTTATTTTCATACCATAAATTTACTCCGGTTATTCTTTTGCACATACCGGCCCTAAACTCTTCCTTTTTCATTTCTACCCTGACTATATCACCCAGCTGATAATCGGTTCCGTATTTCATATTGCGAACCTTGGCCGTAATCGTCTGTGTGATTTTCTTATCGCGTAGCGTCTGTTGGGCTTTATCATTTGTGCTGCCGGAAAGGTCCGTTTCCCAGGCATATATTCCGGAAAGACCGGAAGGAATATGCACAAGAAAACTTTCTATCTTCTCTGCTCTCTCCCATGCGCCGTTTGCATCCTTGCAAATTATGTAATCACCTTCGGCAAAGGGAATACCAAATTTATTGCCGGCAACACTCACGCGATATGCTTTTGCAAAATTGGAAGGTTGATTATTATATAAATACGGACTGTTGGCAGATGCATCCCAATCGCCCATATTTTCTACTTCCTGACTATACCAGCCACCGGTAAAATAATCCTGCATATCTTCTGTATAAGTTATTTCATAGGCATTTCGATTATCTTCTGACAGAATAGCCGGAAGCTCCTTCCCTTTGGTTAAACGGAATACCCATCGTTTGTTTTTTACATCAAACCAAACCTCGTGACCGGCGCCGTCTTTTGCCAGGCAATTTTGCACCAGCTCAGACACCGGTGTAACCGCTTTGTTTTCCATATACACATCACCAAAGACAGATTCCGCGTTTTCTTCAAAAACCATTAAGCCGTCCATGACCGTATGCATTATGTAGGCACAAACCGTTTGGGCATCTGATGAGGCAATACGTCCTTCTGAAAGCAAAGCATCCGTATCAAATGTTTCATGCATGCAAAACCTCGAAAGAAGCCAGTTACACGTTCGGCCGTACAGGATGCCCTCTGTATTCACCTGCCGGCCGGTGATGATAGCCTGTTTTTTGCCCTGCACTGCCACCAGGTACCGGTTCTGCATAATCACACTTACCAAATTGCTGGTTAAAGGGAAATGCATCTCAAACGAGCCGATGGCATTTTCATAAATCGTCCAGTTGCAGGAAACAATGTCATGCTCTATGTGCAGGAGGTTGAATTCATAATCATAAATGCGCACATCTTCCATCAAATCACCGCCTCTATATATTGGTTGTCATATTGCATCACAACACAAATGTTTTCGCCCAGACTATAGTTGATAGCCTCAATGTCGTTCCTGCCTGTTTCCAGCCAAAAATCGCTTAAAAACGTATCTTGTGAAATAGATGCAGTAATATCTCCCGCCAAATTGGATGTAATCCTGCGCTTAGGGATGTCAATGATAACAACTTCTCCCGGTACCGTCTCCCGCTCCAGTAAAATCTTCTGCCCGGTGGTATGGTTGATAATCTCAATACCAAAATCTAACGAAAGAAGAGAAGCACCTGCCGGTTGATATTCGTTATATACGGTAATAACCGGCTCTGCACGAAAATCTCCGGCATTATCAACCTCCTGCCTATGAACACGTTCTGTAAAAACACAAGGCAATGTAAAAGAGGACTGTATTAAATCCTGCCTGTAAAACAAATTAACAGTCCGTGGCTCTTCATCTGTAAAATAAGGATGGTCGCAGGTGAACTGCAGAACAATGGATGCAATATTGCGTCCGTGGCGCTCCGGCTCATCAAAGGTTGTGCACCGGCAGTTGATGGAACGTTTTCGGCTTCCTGAAGCAATCGTCAGCTTACCGGGATAATATAAAATGCGCATCATCCGGGAGAGCTCCTGATGAATCACCTCCGGCACCGTAACATCGCCGGACAGGGTGATAATCCTTGCCAGGTCTTTTTCAGAAATTAACGTTTGCCCGGGTTGTCCGGCATAACCGGTCACATTAAATTCTTTCACCGGCGGACCCAGTCCGGCAACCTTCAGCGTACGGAAGATGGAGCCGTTACCGCCGGAAAAACGTATCAATCCGCGCTCGTTTTCATACCTTGCTTCAAACATGTGCCGCCTCCTAACATACAATAATTTTCAGTTGCACCGCCGGCGAGTTATTATACCCTGCACCGCCTGTATTTGCCGCTCGTTGATACACTCTAAGTACGTTATCTGTACCTAATTCAAAGCGTAAATACACGCGATGGTAGCGATTAGCGACCGAAGAATAAACTGAATAAGCCGCCAATATCTCACAATTGTCAGATGTATGTTTCATCCCTATCTGCCCGTCATAGCCGTAAGCTATGGTACACAAAGAGCTAAATGCCGTTTTATCTGCCAGATTAACCGTACCGCAACAGGCGTTATGAATATAGGTTCCATTGGGTGTCCCCTCAGAATAAATTATGACCTGTTGATAGCCTAAATCGGCAAGCTCTAATTCCCATAAAAGAGTTTCCTCTAAAATGCCATTCCAACCAAATGTCTTTGTAAAAGTTTCAAATCCATGCAGCCCCAAAAAAGGATTTTTCATCACGGCCCTGTCCGGTTTCCCTTCAATAGTTCCTTCAGCAGTAATTCTTCCTAAAATAACATAATCATCAGCTGCAGGCTCTTCCACTGTGCACCGTGGCGCCACAAAGCCGGTCACCGCATCATAGTCAAACCACACATAATTAATGCTTCCGGCCGTATAATCAAGAGTTACACCGTCAGTATCTATCACCACACGCCGGCCGTCACTCATGTATAGAACGCCCTCCGCTATGGTCACCTGATTACCTGCAACACTTAATCCGCATCCTCTTGTTACGCCCTTGGTAATCAGTTCAGCCGATATGCCGTTTAAATCATCCACACCATAGGTCATATCGTCGCCAAAGGCAAGAACACCACCGCCCAGCTCTGCTGCTGTATCGTTCAGATAATCTGCCGTCACCAAACTATTATCCGTAAAATTTACTACATAACCCATATATTTGCTCCTTTCATTTATCCTCTGAGTTGCTTCACGGTATCAGCGTCACGCGCCGTCTGCAACTGCTGATGCACCGTCTCCCCGGAGGATGAAAAATTATACACCGTATGAAAGCTTGTGTTGCCGGTTCCCGCACTGCCGGCAACCGCTCCCGCTATCGGTACCGGAGAAAGATAAGAAAGACTTCTCTCAATTTCTTGCTTAACATTCCGCATAAGCTCCTGCAGTTTACTCATAAAGCCGCTGCCGAATTGCTGAATGCTATCCTCGCCCAGTTTAAAGAAGTCCTCCGGCAGCTGACCGAACTCCTCTTCAAATTTTCGCTTTAACTCCTCTTCAAATTTTCCCTTTAACTCCTCTGTATCTTCGCCGAATACCTCTTTAGCCAGCCGGTCGCCTGTATTTTGGATATCATTCCACGATTGTATATACCTTGCAAAAGTATCGTCATCAGCGTCCAGAAGCGTTTTAGCGAAAGCTGTTCCCTCTTCGATGGACATTTCCCGAAGCTCATCAAAAAAGCCATTAGGCAGCTCCTCGCGGTCCCGCACCTTAAGAAGCAAATCGGCATACTCCTCTAACGCCCGGCTTTGTTTATCCAAATCCGCCAAATCGGTAAACTGCAAGTCTGTTCCGTCCTCGCCGGCACCTTTAAAGGTTACTTTTTTGAACAGTTTCACATCGCCAAGAAGCTTTTCTCGAAAACTCTCTTGTCTGTCTGCCAGATCTTCAACAGCATCCATAGCCGCATCGGCCGCATCCTGAAACGTATCAATGATTTTGTTTTTCCGTTCTTCTACCGATTCACGTTCAGCCTCTGCAGTTTCTCGAAGCTGATCGAGATAACGCTCATCCGCTTCCTCCTGCAGTTTTTGCAACCGTTCATTTTTAATTTTTTGAGCTGCCTCAGCTGTTTTGGCAGCAGCCAGTTTTTCCTTGTATTCCTTTTCTTCCTTTTCCCGCTCCATCCGCCGGCTTTCAGAAAGGTATTTGCGTTCTGCATCCAATAAAGCATCATTGCCGGTTATTTCAGCCGTTAGCGCCTCGTCACTCAGCTCCTCCATCCGGTCCATCAAACGGTCCGCATTGTCATCGATGCCTTTAATCAAACCGTCAATACTATTTTTAGAGGCTTTAATATATTCCTTGGCCGGCGAATTTGCTTCCTGGCCGGCGTTGTAGCCATCTATGCCCTTTTCCGCCAGCTTTTCCGCAGCGGCATAAACCTCTTTTTCGCCATCCTTAAAACCGAGTACAATCCCTTTTGTTGCGTTGCCTGCCACGTCATAGCGCATAACCCGGGAAGGAGAATGTTCGTCAAACACACCCTTAATTTTATTAATAATATTCTGCGCTAATGTTTTGGCGGCTTCAATGGCGGTGCCACCATCTCGGAAATGTTGCGCCAGGCCTTCTGTAGCATTTTTTCCTGTCTTTTCGTATTCGGCCACCAGGTTGGCGCCATCTTTGGCTGCTGCATCAATCAGAGCTTGCCAACCTTTTTTCTCCTCTTCTGTAGTAGCTGCGTTTTTCCGCGCCTCCAGGTCTTCAATTTCAGCATTTTTCTTAACAATTGTAGCAAGAATTTCTGCTTCACTGCCGGATGCAATAGCTTTTTTAGCATCCTCGCTCATTTGATAGCCATTAACAACCTCTTCAAAATTGCCAAGTTCTATGGCCGTTGTAGCAGAGGAAACTGCCGCTCTGAGCTCTGCAACTTCTTGTGATGCTTGCCCGCTTTCCTCTATCAGGGCGGTGTTGCTTGCAATAGCTGCACTGGCTTCATTATAATCGTCTATAATCCCCCAGAGCAACGCACCATTCTGCGCTTTGCCTTTTTTCAGTTGTTCCTCCGCCGCCACCGCATCAAGCGTAACACCATGTAGCTGTTCGTATTTTGATATAAAAGCAGAAATAGCAGCATCTTGCGACTGCTCTGCTTCCGTTAACGCAGTATACGCTCCTGTTGCGTTTTTTTGAGCTTCTGCTTGCCGCTTAATAGCCTCCGTCAACATATCTTCATAGGCTGCTAACACAATTTTCGCCTGCATAGCGTCAATAGTATCATAAATAGAGGTCTTCAATTCGCCGTATTTACTGATTTGATTGCCTGTCAGCGTATACTCTGTGCCCATAGCCTCGTTTAATTCCCCGAGGATAAAGGACGCTCTGGCGCGGTTTGCTTCATCCACACGGCCGGATTCATCTGCCAATGTGAACAGCTCATCTGCCAGACTTTCTACACAAGAAAGCTCTGCCAGCTCTGCACTTGTTGACTTGTTAATTGAATCAATGCTTGAGAGATAAGCCGCCTCCTGCTCTTTAGAAGCCTCCGTCAGCTCCTTTGTTTTTTCTGTAACCTCTTTCAGTCTTGCCGCTTGTTCCTGCTCGGCTTCAGTTTGTTTCCTGGTCGCTGCATATAAAACGCCCAAGCCGACGGCCAGTGCTGCCACGACCGCAACAACGATACCAACAGGATTGGCCGTCCAGGCCGCATTCAGCGCTATCTGCGCTTTAGTCGCAAGCCCTTTAGCCGCTATCAGCAAAGGGATTTTTCCCGTGAGCACCCCCACTAACAGTTCCTGGGCTGTCAACGCGCCGTTAGAGGCAAGCAGTGTTAAACGGTGCGCCGCCTCGTGGGTAGCAAGCGTCTGCTTAGCCGTGGCATACGCAACCGTTGCGGCTTTCGCTGCCCCTGCTGTTATCGTATAGGTCTCAAAGGCTACACCTGTCGCTATAGCCACCTTTGCAGTTGTCTCTAAATTTTCGCCTAAAAAACTGATAACCTCTGTTACTGGTTTTAAAATAGGCACAGCTTCCCCTAGCTCGTCTGCAAACACCACCAAAAGCTTAGAGGCAGCCTCCGCCATCTCCGGTGCGCCGTCTATGATAGCATTTACCAGCACCACGACCAAATCGGCCGCGCCTTGTGCAAATTCCTCTGCGTTATCGTCAATGAATCCGGGAACCTCGGCCAAAATTTGACGCAGACCTTCGGAAAGACCCTGGCCCAGCTCCGGAAGTAACTCCTTAATATTTTTTGCAATCACTTTGCCGGCATTTAAAATAGAATCAACAACATCATCCACATTACCGGCACCGGCCATAAAGTTTTCAAGCGATGCCTTGGCGGTACCTAAGGAGCCGGCCAGGGTTTCGTTTTCCTTGGCATAGTTGCCGGCAGCATAGGCTGTTCTTTCTAAAAACAACTCCATAGCTAGGCCAATCTTTTCCTGATTGGTCATCTGAGACGTCGTTTTCCCAATGCCCTTTTCCAGTGCATATGCATTCAGCGTGGTTTCATTCATAGCAACGCCTAAATTATCCATCATGGTAAAATTGCCCTTGGCCGCACCGGCGATGGATTCCATAGCCCAGCTGGTTTCGATACCCATAATAGAAGCAACGTCTGCTGCTCTTTGCATTGCCTGCGTTGTCAAATCCGCTGATTCCTTTATGGTAAATCCTGCGCCCTGGAACAGTGCGCCCATTTTGTTGGCTGTGGCCAAGTAATTAGATGCTGAAAGCCCCGCCTTGCTAAAGGCTCTTTCTGCATTTTCCTGAATATCATCGGCAAACTCTTTGAAAACTGCTTTGGAACCGCCTAAGTTTTGCTCCAACTCACCTCTGAATTTTAAAGCTGCACCGGTAGCTGCCGCAAAACCGGTACTGATGGCAGCAATACCTTTAACGGTTACGCCTAACCCCTTTTGAGCAACGCTGCCGATTTTCCCTAACGACTTTTCTAACGGCTTGGTATCACCGTCCACCTTAATCACTAACCCCTTAGCAATAACCCTCGCCCCCTTTTTTTATGTATGAAAAAAAGCACTCACCCTTCGGCAAGTGCTCAAATATGCATTTCAAGCAAAAAGAAAAGCACCCTGTTGGGTGCTTATACTTTTAATCTTTTCTCTTTTTTATGCCAACTTCTTTTGCCAAATCATTCCTGCTTTCACGCAGTTCCGTTGTTGTTGTGCGGTCAGGATAACCTAACAAATCCGTTTTTACGCTCAATACGTAAAAGCTAAATTTATGGGTAGAAACTTCTTCATCCTCATAGTGGTCGCTTATATCATCAATTCTGTCATAGGCATTATCAGCACTGATTTTTTCATCCAGAACATCATCAACGATAGCAACCACTTCTTTTAAATCCTCTTTCTTCTCTTTGCTCAGTACATCTCTGTCACCTGCGGACAAAGAAACCATATACACGATCACCAAAAGAAATATACTCATGCTGCAAACAAAAAATATAATATCTTTCTTTGTAGCGCCCTTTTTTTCTTGCTCCATAATTACCACTCCTTACAATATTTCCTTCATTGTATCACAACCAGGTAAATTTTGCAAGAGAAAGATGTGCAGCAATTATGTTAAAAAAGTTGTTGCAGTGCATCCACCACCGCTACGTCCTTTTCCTCGTCTGTTCGCATGTCAGGAAGAGCATACATTTTCTGCATCCGCCGGTAAAATCCACGCTGCTCTTTATCCTTAATTTTGGAAAGCTCAACAGAACGATACCCTAAAATTTTCATAAACTGCGTAGATTCATCCAGGGCAGACATCAGTGCCTTAAACTTCCACCAATGCAAGGAAGCTGTACTCAAATCAATGTTATATTGGGTAAGAAACGCCGCATAAATATACTCTGCATCCGCCTCGTAATCAAAAATCCGTTCTTGTGCATCCGTTTTAGTTGTGCCGGGCTTTGGTTTGTGTCCTGCACCATAGAACCATAGAAGAGCCGATACAGCCTCATCTAGCCTCGGTGGTAAATAGCCATAAACCAACTTAATTATCTGCACTAATCTGTCCGGTGTGCCCATGTCGTTTTCTTCTGCCAGTTTAGCAAACTGTATCCACACCTTAAAATCTGTACGGATAGGGCAGCTTTGTCCGCCAATTTCTACCGTTCCCGGCGGCGTTTCCGTTAAAATACTCATGCCTCCGGCACCCGCTTCTTTGTCCGTTTGTTCATTTGTTTTATCACATCAACCACCGGTTGAATCGGTGCGACCTGTCTGTTGATATGCTCTGCCTCTAATGCTTTCTGGTTGGCATTAAACGCCTCTACGGCATAATAGGCAAGAGTGGAAATATGATCAAGATTTGCGTCCTCGCCCTCAGGGAAAATCGCTGCAAATGCATCTTCCCCCAGGAGCAATTCAATCAAAGCCTTGTTGCTTTCGTATTCAGATAATTTAGCAGCATTTTTATCGTGCTGCAGGAGTAATTTTTCCAATCTGCCGGTACGCGCCGGCAATTCGTATGTAATGCCGTTTACGGTAATTGTGTGTTTTTTTGCGCTGTGTTCTTTTCCATCAATAATAAGTGACATATATGCACCCTCCTAAATGATAAATAAGCAGCACCCGCAAAACGTCGGCCCCGCGGGTGCTGTTTTGTTACTCTTCGGTTTCTTCCTCGCTGTCAGCAGGTTCGCCTTCCGGCCCTTCATCAATCAAAGCCGGTTCAGCGCCGCTGTCTTCCTTTCAGGAAGCGCCCTCTGAGAAGGTAATGGTTTCAGCCTCTTCGTCATAGGTTGCCGTACCAAAGGCAACAACGCCAGAGGCCTTTAAGCTGCCGCTGTAGGTATATGCATCTAAAGAATCACCCTCAGAATCCGGAATAATGGTAAAACTGCGCTTTTTAGCCTCGTTGGTAGAAAGGTCCACAATGACGATTTCTCTCACCGTATCAGCGCCGGTTTTTTCCTGGTCGGTAATCTCCACAATATCCTGATGCACAGCATTGCCGCGTAACAGGTCGAAGCCGTAAGAAATAGACGGGCTGTAGCCCACTACATCAGACCGCTCAAAGGCTTCGTCTACATACTGCCTGGAATACTCCTTTGGATTTTTTGAAAGGCTGAATTCGGTAAAGCCTCTCATTCTGTGGTAAGTAACGCCCTGTTCACCGGGCACGCCGTAAAACGCTACAACGTCACTTCGTTTAACAATGTTGTTCATAAATCTTACATCCTTTCTGTATATAAAATTTCAAAGGGGAAGGAATAAAGAGCCGTCCCCTCGTCATAGCCTGCCAGCATGGGATATTCCACACCCTCAGGCGTTCCTAAGCTTTGTACGGTACATTTTGCACCAAAATCAGGGAAATTTCCCTGCTGCCCCTGCTCGTTAACCCAATCCAAAAACTCCTGAACAATTTGCATCTGTTCTGTGTTTTCGCTTGTATTGGAATACCGGGACAAAGGCTTGTTCTGCCGTATCACACACTGGAATTTTTTCAGCTTTTCGCCGTCAACATAGGTCTTGACCAAAGCGCCATAACCATCCGTCAGAAGTGATGTATTGCTCCCTGCGTTTGTTTCATCAACAAAATTAAAATACATATCACGTCCAACCAACGGACAACAACTGATAAAATCCAACACCGCTTGAAATTTACTCATTCAGTTTTAACCTCCCGCTATCAATATACCTCTGCATCGCACGAATCAGCTTCGGCTTTTGGGTAGGCTCTGCAGCCTTATCCCACTCTTTAGACGCCAGAGGATGCTTTGACTTGCTGATTTTTAATGGTTTGCCGGCATATATCTTTTTGGAACCGGCTTTTGCATAAGAACTGCCTGTGTCCGGGTCAACCATCAGCTCACCTTTGTAAAGATAATGAGCTTGCGGCGCAATGTACTCGATAGAACCATTACCGCTTTCGCCCTTTATCTTGACGCTCTCGGACATGGTCCCGCTCTCCATAGGCGCATACGGTGTGATGTCCTTCCACCACTCATTAGCGCCAAATTTCCAAAAATCCGGATCCTTCACGTCTTTAATATGCTTGGGTATATCGATATTGTTTTGAACTGTCGCCCTGAACGCCATGGCCTCACACCCCTGTCAGCTTATAGTGTGCCAGGCGCTTGATTTTGGTGTTATCCGAAACAGTTCGAACAGTAAAACAATCCGGCTGATACTTCTGTAGCAAATCCGTCACACGTTTCCCCTGTTCATCAGCAATTATGTCGTGTACACGCCCACGCACGATAATATCCCCGGGGGCAATATCCAACCTCTGCCCCTTAAATGGGATTCTGACCACATAACTGCTTGCCATGGACAAGGTGTTGCCATTTAAGTCCTGCGCGTCCTGCGTACCGAAAAAACAATCTGTCAGCGTGATGCTTGACCAGCTGTGAATCCGTTTTCCGTTTTCGATTTTAGACGATTGATGATAAACCGTTATTATATCTTTCCACCACCGGGGCATATCAGCTCACCCCCAAATATAAAAGAGGAGTGCCGTCTGCCGTTCTTTCGTCGGAAAGATACAAAGAAATCAAATCATCCGCTTTTTGCTGCAGCTCCTGTTCCGAAAGCACTGCATAAGTTTCGCTGAAACCATCCGCCGATGCGCTGGTTACAAGCGTTTCTTCGTCACCGTCTGCATACAGCTGAACCAATTCAAATGCTAGTCTCTTAACAGACTCACGCACAGGTTGTTCGGCAGCGATGCGGCCAAAGGTAGCCGCATCCACTGCTTTCCGTGCCTTAAATTCCAACCGGCCGAACACCTCAGCCGAAAGTGTACCGCACATATCAACCTGATATTCTTCGTAGGTTAAGTACATAAAAGCACCTCCCTATTTTTCGCTGTCTCCCTTTTTGTCGTCATCAGGAGTACCCGGGTCCTTCTTTTCGATAATTAAAGGTGTCCCCCGCTTATTTTTTTTGCCGGAAAGCTCTTTAATTCTTTCGTCTGAGACCTCTAACCCCTCACGAGGGAATACATCCCCTTCTTCGTAGGCATAACCGCCATCCTGCAGGTCTTCAAAATACTTAATTACTTTGTACATAATCAAACACCTGCACTTTCGATGACAGATGCAAGTCTTGCATCTAACGTTTTGAAACCGCAAAGCATATCAATGGAAATGGTGTCTTTCTTTGTATTGATATCATAATCATATACAACACGAAGGCCAAAACCGTCATAGCTCATAATGGCGGATTTTGCTGCACCCTGCGGCTGTTCCAAGGGTCTGGTAACAAGAGCAAATGCATTTTTGTGGAAGGCAATACCATCAATGTTTCCGCCATCCACATTCTGGTCAACATAAAAATCCATACCATACTTTCTGCCAATAGACGCTTCACGCAGAGCCGTGCCTTCATCGCCGACCTTATCTGCATGAGTAAAGAGGTCGGTTTTCAAAAGCTTTGTTTCCATGTCGGAGCCGTAAACAAGGTTACGCTGGGTAAGAGGCGCCGCATTTTTAGTGAAAAAGGCTCTCGCGTCAACAACATCATTCTGCACAGAACCGGTTGCTGAAACACGATTGGTTATGTCTGTCGCAAGACCAAGAATACACTTATCAATCTTATCAGAAAAAGCCTGCATAGCAGGAACTAAAAACTGAGCAGAAAAGTCTGCAATATCCATAGCCATCTGCTTGGATGTAACAGCAAAGGATACATCCAGGTGCTTATCCATTGTAACGGTAATGCTGTTTTCTGTTGCATCCTGAACATCAATACTGGTTCCGTTGAACTCCTTAGCCTCAAACTGGGCCGGCTTTCTGATTGAAATTTCATCACCAACACCGGGGACAAACTCATCAGAGAAGTCACGATGTACCAAATTTGCCATCACAGCGTTGTTTCGAAGCACCATCAAAGCTTCTTTTGCAATAATAGAAGGTGTTAAAATTGTATTAGCCATAATTCATCATCCTTTCATTTTCTGTCTGGCAGCAATATAATCTGCCATGTCTAAATTTTCAAGTTCACTCGGTTTATCTACACCTCCAAGCCCCGTCATATCTGCCGGCGGGTTTGGATTAGCAAACAGACCTTCCTTGTCCTTGGTTAAAGCGTCAAAGATTTCGCTGTAGCCCTTGCCTTTGTTCTCACCCTTAGCAATCTCAGTCTTCATATCAGCAATTAATCCCTGCCGAACATAATCGGAAGTGAATTGTTTATCGCCAAATACAGCCTCAATCGCCTCGGTCAGAGCCTTGTCCTCAGCTGCAGCTTTCGCCGCCTCTTCTTTGGCCGAAATCTCTGCCTTTAAATCCTCCAGCTGCTTTTTATAGTCGTCAGCTGTGCCCGACTTTTCACTCAGTTCGGCAATTTTGCTTTTGAGCTCCTGCTCACTAGCCTTCAGGGCATCATTTTCAGCCTTAATCTTGGCAAAATCGCCCTTTGCTTTGCCGATGTCCGCCGTGTTAATATCCAGAATGGATTTGAGCTGTTCATCGGTAATACCCTCAATAATGCCTTTCAGTTCCTCTCTTGTCATAATATCTCCTTTCAGTTTGTTCTCGCGGTTTCTTTCCGCACCGGATTGATAGTTTTTCGGGATTCCGCCCAATTTTGAGTATAAAAAAAGCACTATGCAAACGCATAATGCCTTAATTATTAAATTTGATATTAGAAAAGGGACTGCACGAAGCAATCCCTTTTTTGGTTATATGGAACGTACTCTCCCACCTCGAATGACCCTTTTTATTACTCTCGAATAACTAGCCCGGTATTCGGGTCTCTTTTTACTGGTTTGTCGTCAAATACAAAAATAGTATCATCAGGATAATCATCAATCCCTTTGTTGTCCGGTATATCAGATATATTAATTTCATTCTCTCTTTCTCGCATATCAATTCTCCTTGCTGAAAACAATGCCTATTTCTTTGCTTAATTTAGCAATAGTTTTTTCTTGTATTTCTCTATCGTAGTCAAAAATCGTCTTGCCTTCCCGCGCCGCAATCTCTGCATATCCTTTTGAGATTTCCTCGTCAATCTCATAATATCTATCCTTGATTTTCGCTAAGGAATTATAGTTATTATTCCATGTTCCGCTGTATCGCAGGACATATGTACCATCACTTGCGGCCGCTCTCAATTCACACACTTTTGCTTTTCTAAGCATATCGATATCGGCACTTGAAAAACAAGAGTCGTTGGGATGGTTATGCGTCACAACCTTACCCTTCATTTGTTTAATCTCAATTTTCGTAAATTTGACGGAACTGGAATCCCCTTTTTTCTTGAATACGACATCTCCATTTTCGTCATAAACAACAGCTGTTTCATATTTATTTCCTGAAAGAATCTTTTCGGTTTGCCTAATCTTTATGCGTTTTTCTTCTGTCCATAATTCTGTTCCTAACTTATCTTCTTTTATTATACCACTATTTCCAGGTTTGTCAAGGCCTTTCACTGTTGCCGCCTTCATCCTCTCCGTCTTAGTCGGCAAACCCGATTCCTTGGAAAGTCTGGCATATTTGCCCGATAAGAGATTTAATTTCCCCTGCGCCTCACACCTGAGCTCTTCATCCCCTGCTGCCTCTGCCATAGTAGCAAGCTCCTTCTGCTGCACCATGGCGCTTTCCAATCTGCCCTGTAGCTCCTTCCCCTTTTGCCTTGTATATGTTTCACCTTCGAAGTCGAACATCTGCCCATCCTGTGCTTTTAGTTCCTCCAGCTGCTCTCTGGTGTAAGCCGGTTCAGAAATTCCCAATAGCACCGAAAATTTAAAGTGCAGGCAACCGTATTCTTCCAAAAGATGCGCCACATCAGAAAAGGACGGATAATAAATACCGTTTACCGTTCGCGCCCGGCCGATAGCATATATCTTACCTGCCATATCCGCGTGGCTCGGTCTCGGGTTGGAGTGATAACTGATTTCGTAGCCATCGGCCCCAAAATCCTCGCCTATCATGTCTGCTGTGTTCTGGTTGCATTGTTTGATGCCCCAAAGCACATTCTGCCTCACGGCGGATTCTAGCCGCCTTTTATACCCTGTGGCATAATCAACCGTTTTAATCCCGCTATGCACCATAGCGCGGCACACATCCTGAACCGCCTTTTGGTATCCGTCCCCTCCCAGCTGCGCTTTTGTCACTGCATAATCAACTATCTGTGTATATGTATCAGAAAGAGTTGTCGCCGCTTTAATTTTGTCTGCCTCATAAAGTGGCGCAATGTGCTTGCCGGTACTATCAAACACCGCAAAAGCCGTATGCTGTGTTAAATTAACATATTCACCGGCTGTCTGCTTGGCCAAGGATTGAACATATCGCTGCAGGTCCTCGTTGTCCTCATAGGGAATAAAGGCCTTCCCAGTCGCTTTATAGAACGGCTGCGAATAACTATAATTTTCTTTGGCAACCACATCGAAGATGTCATAAATATCCTGAACGTTTTTATTACTCGCCTCGGCCAGCTTATAGGTGATACGCTGCAGGTCAGCACCGTAGTTATATAGTTGTTGCAGCCTATGCACATCACTTGGGCGAAGCTCGCCGATTTCCTTTAGAACTCTGCCTACGCTTTCTAAATATTCCGTATTGATCCGCTGTAAACGCTGTGCAATCCGTTCCGGCAACATATTAATTTGATGTTCTGTAAGCATGTCACTCACTCATTCCCATAAGCGTCTGCACGTTCGGCTCTCTCTTCGCAATTTCATCAATTGCCTTCTGCGCATCTTCTATGCTTTCGCCTGTCTGCCAGGCTCGGAGCTCGGCTTTACTCCTGATACCGATAGACTGACCGTCCTTAAGCTGTTGCCAGGTATCTGCTGTGCGCTCAATAACGGAATAGTCCCAATCGAAAGAATAGGTATAATCACCTGGCGGGGTGAGATTATAACAATTCGCCAGAACGTCACAGGCGTACAGGAAATCCTTAAACCCTTTTTCTATAGCCTCACGGATATCGGAAACCAATGACCAGGTATCACGGTTCGCCGCCCGGATGGCCTCCAGATTTTCATAGGTTGCCTCTGCCTTTGTCAAAATGCCCCGGCTTGTTCCAATTGTTTTCTCCAATAGCTCAAACAAATTATTCAGTCGGGCATAATAACTGCTTTCGCGAATTGCCGGGTCAAAAATATTAAACATATTTTCATTGTTGACATTGTGACCTTTCATGAACAACTTACTTTTCAAAACCGGCTTGCCGTCTTTGTCTCTGTCAAAGGCACGTGCATCCAGCTGAAGACGAACCTCTTTCATATCAAATTCGTCCTCAATTTGCTTAAGGCAGGTGATAATTTCGCGGATAATTGTTTCGCAACCGTATGTAACCGGCACGCCATAATCATCCGTACAACGCCGGTTATCAATGGGAGATTTTATAAAGCCGAACGGCACCCTGTCAACATTGGCAATGGTCATATCCTGAATATCCTGCCACTGCTCCACCGCGGCCGGCCGACCATTCTCGGTTACCACTTTGTTTATAATCGAAAGAGTGCCGTTTTCAACCTTATAGTCCACAAACCGGTAGTAGCGGATACGATTTAAAACAATGCTGTCCGCCAACACGGTAGCATGGGTAATCTTTTCACCCTGTTTCGCATGAATGCAAAACCTGTCCTGGGATGCCATATCGGATTGAATGGCTCCGTTTTGAACATATGGAACGATCAGACATCCTCCGGTACCTAAAGCAGTTGCTACGATTTTCTTTTTATTTTGCCATACGGCATTGCCTGCGTCGCAAAGTAGCTCTCCGCGCTTGTTATCCTTCTCCAGAACAAAATCGCTATCGGATGTGGCCAGGCTTGCCAGCCGATTTGAAAAAATAGCATTGAAATTATATCCTTCTGTCGAAGAGTAATCCATAGCATTTTTAACATTTTCATCCAGTTGTTTTTCTGTCGTTTTGGATTTTTTAATTCCGAGTTGCTTTAAAACCCATTGCCATATATTCTTCCACATCAAAAATTCACCAACCTATCAAGATTATATTCAAAGCTGTATTCTGCAGCGTCAATAATGTCGTTATTAAAAGTACCATTATCCAGGCGTTTATCGACCAACGATTTATCATCCCACAAAGCTTCTGAAAACGCCTTTATCAGTTCATCACATTCGCCGTCAACAAACTTCACTCTATCGTTTGCCAACAATGTCTGCATGCAACGAACACGGTCAATAATGGGTTTCTTAAGACTATTATATACATTGAAGCGAGACCTGGCCGCAATAGAGTTAATCAGAAGCTGTTCAGCACTATCGGGATAAATCGAATATAGGTACGGATATTCTTTATAATACTTCTCCGGTTGTTCAACGCACCACGATACAACATCTTCCGCTCTGGTACCGGTCGCCTTCCGATAATCGGATTTAAGGAATAAAAGGTTGTTTGACCGTCCTATGGAGCTCAGCACCATAGCGTGCCCTGATTTATTGCCGCCGAAATCTATACCTATACTGTAATCATACATATTGCCTAATTGCGATTTACCGATTGTGTATCGTGCAGGATTATCCGCCAAAAGCGGATAAATAAGGCCTTGTGCATTAACCCATTTCCCAAGGATATAACGGTCATAAAGAACTGTGCCGAAATATTCCCGCTTTAAGTTTTCTTTCACTGAAAGTGGCAGGAACGGATTGTCATCAATGGTGTATTCCTGCAGATAAAGGTCCACGCCGTTTTCGTTATTAAGAAACTGCTTGAACCAATGCTGAGGATTATCAGGGTTGCACGTTCCATCAAATTTACTGTAGTCTTTATCCAAGCGGGATTTCAGCATATCGAAAACTTCTTTATGCCAGGTTACGACCTCATCTCCATAACAGTATTTGATAGAGGATCCTCTTATCTTGTCTACCTGATTTATTTTATCAGCACCAAGGCAATAAACCTTCTCACCAAACATATAGGCCGTGTTATCCGAGCTGATTTCCGTAACATAGCGCTCCCCCCAGAGCTTTTGAAGAGGGTCAATGATATTTCGTTGCAATGTCCCTTTTGTATTCCCCAGCAAAACAACAAGGCCGTCCAAGTCCTTAACTCTTCTGATGCGCTTCGGGATAACAAAATAATCAAGATAAGTTTTCCCGCTTCTCGTGGCACCGGATTTGATATTCCATCTCCGCGTTGCATTATTCAAATATTCCTGTTGTTTTTTGGAAAAGCCCGTCATATGTTGCCCTCAATTTTTGCAAGCACCGCATCCAGCTTGTCAATATCATTCTGATTATCAATCCGCACAATTTCCTTCACATCCTTCAGAGCTGCCACAAGTTTTTTGAGCCTGCTCACATCAATCATGTCACATCGCTGCGCTTTGCCGGACAAATCAATATACATATTCAACTGACCTAATGCTATCGCTATCTTTTCCTGCACATCGTCTGTCAGCTCCAATAACTTTGTGACACGATCGACCTCAGCACTCACAATTTTATCTTGTGTTTCTTGTACAACTTTTGTATAAGTCGCGTTCAAGTTTTCTTCCCGAAGTTCAACCCATTTTTCTTTTTTTGCTCTGTTGGCAATCGCTGTTTTACTAACCGGATATTTATCAGATAACTCTTTGTAACTTACATTTGTGCTTATATATTCATTTTTAATTGCAATCCAATCTACATTCGCCAAACTCACCACCTCTCCTTAACTACTACCCGCCATCCTCATCCGCCGACTTTCGGCACCAAAAAAGCGCCTGCCATAATCGACAGACGCCTTTAAATATTTTTCTCATTGTACCTATTATACCACTTGAAATGTTCCCAAAGTGACATTTTTAAAAAAAGTTTAGTTTTTTTGCCACATTCCACACAAATTCCGAACGGTATCTTAACCATGTCCTCATACCAGGAGCAACATCCCTATCCGGCCTGCTACGATAATAACAAAACACTGCATAATCAAGGAAGGATTCATACGCATCGAAAACTTCCCCTGTGCAGGTATCTGCGTATTTTCCCCTCAAGACAGAAATTGTCTGCTCGATTGCTTCAATTTTTGTATTAACAGTCGCTAGGACTGAAGCTTTATAAAACGTTGAGTCTGATGTCCCGCTGGCTCTCGGCATCCCATCCGGAGGAGCTGGGCTTTCAATTAATATTTGCTCTCGTTGTTTTAACAGATTATGATAATCTTTGACAATATACAGCGTTTCCCGATATGTATTACTGTTTTCTATGTGATACGGATTACTCCTTTTAATCTGATACTCTCTCGGCATAGCTCCTCCTGTTTACATCTTAAACTTTACTGTTTAGCCTTTTCTTTTATAGGATATTTTTTTAATCCATCCAGATAAGCCTTTTCTGTTTTAAAAAAACTGCATTTTCTCTTCCTGCAGATTGTCTCCGTCATAATTTTACATTCCTTAGTCTTAGGATGAAACCCAAAACAATTCGTCTTTACACCAGGCACATTATCCCTCCTGTACAAAAAAGTAATTTAAAATTTCGTTTTTGGGAATATCCAACACATGACAAAGCATCTCTGCTTCCCTTAATGTCATATCCGCTATCCCCCGGAGCTTCCGGCCAAGGGTGGATGCTGAAAGCCCAATATCTTCCGCTACCTTGCCAATACTCAAACCCTTTTCTACAATTCTTCCCCGCAGTTTATTGTTGTTTACCATGGTTATTCTCCTCCCCATCCATTTTTGCACCGCAATATCTGCAATAATCGCCTTTATTCCAATCTATAGCACCGCAAACGCTACATTTTGGCACTTTAGGATGTTGACCTATCCAATACCCATGCTTTACTTCCGCAACGTCGTCCTTGTTTTTGAATTTGCCACAAAAGCCATTCTTAGCAACATCCTCAATAAAATTATCTTCATGCAATAAGCATACGTCATAATGGATGCACCTTTCACACACTCTATTTGCCATCACTCCGCACCTTCTTTCTCTTCTCGGTCAAGAATAGCATCTACAACCTCGATATAATCATATATCAAAGATTGTGCCTGTTCAGGCAAAGAAAATGTAACTCCCTCTACCATACCAATAAATCTACGAATATTAGATATGTCATGTAATGTCATCCCTCCCCACCGCCTTCCAATAGTTCCGGATTATCGTGTATGTTGCCGATTACTTCGCTATCATCCCACATTTCTTCAAGATATAATTCTTCACACGGATAATCATAAAAATTCATAACAAATGCAGATTTTCCTTCGCTCCAACGAACAAGAAACAATCCATCAACGCCTCTTCCAATATCCCCCTCAAAAATCTTCCTGCCGTTCTTGTCGGTTAAGCCTGTGTATTGTCCTATTGTCTCTGGTAAACAGTTTATGTATTTGAAATGTCCTCTCTCCTGTATTCCGGTTTTACAATAGGTTTTGTAATACCAGCCCTCAACCCATTGGAGAGTGTCTTCACTTTTTCCTCTGCATAAAATTTCACGCATCCTCCGCACCGCCTTTCTCTTTATATCCGTGAAAAGGTTGGTAACTTTCGCAATAGTCATATGATGTTGTAAAATTCCCATCCTTTCGGCACAGCAAACCACCCATCGACTTATTCCCCTCAAAATGTTCGCAAGTACCACAATGGGCTGGAAGATTAGCATAACAAGACGGGCAATAGCAATCTCTCCCGATAGACCATCCTTGCTTATGTGCTATTCCTCTTATTTTGGTAAAATCCGTCATTGTTTTTCCAACAAAATCTACTTCAATGGTTATATCGTCAATACAGTTTTTGCAATCAAATTTCAGTTTTGCTTTCATTCCCATCATCCTTTCTCAATGCCTGTTCGGCTTCCTCCTTGGCGAGGAATACTGTTTTGCCAAAATCCTCCATCGTACAACAACCATTAAATCCGTTTTTATATAGATGAATCTGTAATAAATTATTATATTCAGGCCTTATTGTGTAGGAGCTAACTTCTAAAGGCTTTACTTTGCCTCCGTAAATTAGGTATACCGTCTGCCGATACTTTAAGTCCGGTAACAAAACTGAATTGCTACGGTTTTTTACAACCTCTAATTCCTTGCATTTGATTTTATAAAGTGTTTCCATGCGAGTAAAACAAGAAACGGCTTCTTCCCCTGCTTCTTCCAACCTCTTAATCTCTGAATTGCAACTCTCAATTTTGTGTTGCAACTCGACAATCTCTGCTTTTTGGCGGTTGATTAGGTCTGTTATCATTTCAGGGTGTTTATCAAGACAAAACTCTGTGTCGTAAGCCCCACAACCCCTGCATTCTGTTAATTTTTTGCACACTTCATAAAGCTTTATAATCTCGTTATCTGTCATCTTCCTCACCACCATTTCCCAAACAACCTGAACCACAGCGTCGGCCGAAACCACCGGCATCGTCTCCATTCGCAACCATGTCTGAATGTTCCTGTAGTCTTGCACCGGATTCCACGCCATCCGTGTGCACTGTATTTGCATTCATGAATGCATTTTCTCACGCTACATCACCTTCCCACCATGTTTATACGGCCTGGTCTTATTAAACTCATGTTTCTCCAGGATGATAGCCTCGATATCAATTTCTTCTCGGCCGCAATAGTCCAAAATTCGAATGATACAATCCGCCAATTCAACCGCTATCCCTTCTGGCTTTTCACCGTCATAGTAAAAATGCGGATTATTTTTTCTGTATTCCTCCAAAGCTTCAGACAGTTCAGAATGACACAATGCAACAATATCTCCAAAACTCCGCTCTTCCTCCCACCAGCCATGCTCCACTGCGTTCTGATGTACCTTTTTTGCAAATTCAGTTAAATTCATCATGCTTCTCCTTCCACCATAATCTCCGTTCTCACTCTTGCCCTATCTATCTCCGCCTTCAGCTGAAGGTTAATCACGAAAAAGTTATCATCTGCGATGATGCCTTCTTTCACCAGGGCATCTAAAATAAACTTCCCGCTATAATTGTCCAGGTCTCTCCGCCTTCTGTCCGGGAAGAAATATGTAATGGTCACCGTTGCCTTAGCAAAGGGCCGGACAGGTCTTTCTCTGATAGCTGCTTTCACAAGCCAATGCCATTCTTCCTTCCGTTCCTGATAAACTCGAAAGGAATGGCTGTTCCCCATAAACTCGTTGTTTGACGGCGGAATATTAGGCACTGTAATTTTAATCATCCTTTATCCCTCCGCTGTTCAAATTCATAAACGCTTTACGCTGCAGCTCCTCATAGTCATGCCTGGACGGTTTTGCCGGTGCCGCTCTCTGCCCTGCCGAGCTGCCTATGTCAAGCTCGTTCTTTTCCCAGCTTCTTACCGCTGCCTTCCAATCCTTCATAGGATTCTTCCCTACCTTCCAGCCATTGGATGTATAATAGGCCATAAACCGCTCAGGGTCAACATTGTTTTTACGCTCGGCACAGTAGGCCTGCACTTCCGAAAGAGCAGGCGCCTTAAAGCGTTTACGCTTTACATTATCATTATCATGCTCATTATTATTTTCATTATCATTATCATTATCGGCTTTTTTGGGTTTTTCGGAAAAGCGTTCGCTTTTTTCGCTTTCTTCGTTTTTGCGTTCGCTTTGTTCTTCAATTTCCTTTTTATTACCTCGACCGCCTTTTTCGCCGTTCTCCCGGTTCTTTTCACATTTAGCCGCATACTTTTCCCGAGAAATATCTAAATCTTTTTTAATAAAAGAAAATGCCATCTTCGCCATGCCTTCAAGTTCTGTAATAATGCCCTGCTCATCATAAAGCATTATCGCACGAAGGAGTTGCCCTAACTCTTCATCAGTTAAAAGCTCAAAGTGTTCTGAATAAGCATGATATAAAATTAAACTGTTTTTCAACGTTAGCCCCCTCCAATTTTAAAACGGCAAATCCTCATCCTCTACCGGCATAAATCCATCCAGGTCCGCATTTGGCGCTGATGGAGCTTGTCCGCCTTCGTTCTTACTCTGTGCAAATTCCACATCTTCCGCCACAACCTCTGTGGCATACCGCTTATTGCCCTTGTCATCCTCCCAGCTCCGCACCTGAATCCGACCTGACAGCGCAATCCGCATCCCTTTAGTAAAATACCGGCTGATAAACTCAGCTGTCTTACCCCAGGCAATGCAGCTGATGAAGTCGGCAGACCGTTCGCCCTCTTCTGTAAACTTACGGTCACACGCTACTGTAAAACTAACCACCGAAGTACCGCTCTGTGTGGCACGAAGCTCCGGATCTTTTGCAAGTCTGCCTACTAAAATCACCTTGTTCATATAATCACCTTCCGGAAAGCCCTTGCCGGCATGCACCGGCAAGGGCAACGTTTAATTTATGAGATAATGATAAAATTTTCAATACCTTCCAATTGAACCTCTAAATAGGTCTTGATATTGTCCATGGCCTCAATCTCCCATGCACCGCCATCAGCTTCGAACAGAGCGCATTGCACACCATCATATTTTCCGTCTTTCATCCTGAAGATAAACTGTGAACCCGGCTGTTCTACTTCGATAAAGGTTCTGTAAGGAATTAAGAATGCAGGACTGGGAACAACAGCATCCTCCTTAGATGTAATACCTGTTTTCACTGTTGCCTTTTGTGTCACGCCATCATCGCCGTATTCTGCTACACTTCCGGCTTCAACGGTTCCGGCAAATTTTAAAAGCAGCTCCTTATCAGTATCTGGGTCACTAATGAATTTAGATTGCAAATTAATGCAAAAGTTTTCGTGTTCCATAAATTGCCCGAATTTAAAATCCGGAACACGCGCATAAACAACCGCAATATGCTCTCGTTCCCTTTCATCATCCAGGCATGAATATAACTCCACCCTTGTGGGGCTCTGAATATGAATAATCATATTGCCTTTCATCTCATCCACATCGGATTTAATGTAATCAACCAAGCTGGATAATGTATTCATTTCTATTGCGCTGGCCTTAGGGTTGCGGTATATTCTGTGTAATGGCTTATCCGAGTACTGTTCGCCGTTAATCTCTCTAATGGTAGGAGTCACCATGCTGTTTAAATATCGTAATGCTTTTTCAATCATTTTTCTCACCTATTCCTTTCTTATTGTGCTGCTGCTTTTCTAAAATTAATAACCGTTCCGCGCTGTTGCTCTCCAAGGATTTCACCTGTCTCCGTATCCACAGAAACCACTTTTGGCTGCTCTGTGTCATCCAGTGACATTTGACCCCTTTAACTGCTTGCCGTATTCTTCGGCATACAACTTACCGTCACGCAGATTCTTCCCTATTGCAAAAGCAGTCTCCATGGGTGCCTGCGGCGCTAATTTTTCAGAAACCTGCACGGCGCATTTCACATCGTCCCTTGCTTCATTCTGTGTAAATTTCAGCTTAATGGTGATTTCACGACTTTCTTATAGGGCGTGTTGGGATTCAAAAGGTTCTCGACCACTTTTTCAAAAGATTTCCCAAACTGCTCCTGCAAACCGCCGCCAATCATTTCCTTCAGTTCGACTTTGTTCATTTAATCTCTTCCTTTCAATTTATATGTTCTGCAGATTTCCTCATCTGCCCGTACACCAAACACATGATACTTCTCGCAAAAGCTTTTCTTGCCTATAGTGTGCGCTTCCTGATGCAACGCCGCTGACAGCGGAATCACTTCCATCCCAATATGGATAATGTCCTTCCGGTTCCGGCCCATGCCCACCGCATCCAAATGATGGAGTTCCGCCTTCTTGCCGGAGATGCAGCACTTTTTATGCAGTGCGCACTTGTAAATGTACCGCGCTACATCCGGCGCACGATCTAAAAGGGAATCTTTGGTGGGGATGCCCCACAAAAGACAAAACTCTATTAAATGCTCTAAAAAGGCTCTGGCAGTACTCATATCCACATCCGATAAAGAGAAATCATCATATCCGGTAGCCGCTATGAAATCGCATTTTGCAAATGCCTTAACCTCCTCAGGCACGTACCCAGTGTAATTTGCTATGTCATTAAAGGTAGCATATATCTTTTTTCTTTGTTCTAATGAAATATGCCGCCCATCTTCCAATATCACCTGCGCCGTGTGAATGCCCTTCCTGATCATCTGCTCTGTATCGCGAAATCGGGCTTTAACTGTTAAAATGCTGCCATCATAAGCAACAATATTTCCCAATATCATAAGCCTGCACCATCCGATGAAATAACACTCTTCCATGTCTTCCAGCAAATGCAGCAGTTGGCACCTTCCCATGTCAGAGCAGAAGTAGGATATTCCGGCGCCAACATTTTAATCTGCAGGTTACTGATGATCCTCCCGCTTGCAGGCGGGGCGTCGCTGCAAAGAACCGCCGTTCCCATGCAGGCATTAAAATCAGCACGCATACTCTGGCGAAGCTCTTTTTTATTCCCTCGATATAATATGAAAGCATCTCCATCCGGCACGATAATGCAATCCTTTTTTTCTCCGCAGGAGACAAACACAATCCCATAATCTGCATCATTAACAGTCTCAAACCCCGGTGGCAGATGGTACGGTGTAAACGTCTCATCTGTTTCATCAATCACTTGGGCTGTAACTTTTTCGGTACCGTTTTTAAACAGATCCCGCTCCATGAGCTTCTGGCCTTTTTCTTTTTTAACCGCACCCTCTAAGGCTACATCTGTTTCAATGCCGTCAGGATATAAGGCCACATTCCCGCCAAAATCGATAACGGTGCAGGATGCTTTCCCTGGCGCTGTGCGAAGAACCCGGCCAACCTTCTGCACCCATTGCCCATGGGTACCGTTGGTGTCAAAATCAACAAGGTTGCGAAGGTCGGGGTAATCATAGCCTTCCGTGCAGATATCCACATTAATCAGCTCTTCGCATTCGCCGTTTTCGAACCGGTCAAGCTCCGCTTTCCTGGAAGCATCATCAAGACCCAATCCCAAATAAGCCGGATTTCTCCCGGAGCTTTTAAGCCGGTCATAGATCCTTTCGCAAAATTCGTGGTTTGGCGCAAAGATAATGCTCTTTCCCGGTTCTTTCCTTTCTAAAAAGAAATCACACAGATTATCTATCATAGCACGTCCTTCCACATCATCCTTGCAGTTTTTGGCAAGATGGCCGGTTTCTGACTTATCGCCAATGTTAAACACCGGAGACAAATCCAAAAAGGCAGGCCGCACCAAATAATGACTTTCAATTAAAAATTTCACGCTGATCTGATAATAGTTATCAAACAGATGTATCAGCGGTAGTTTGTCGCCTCGGTTGGGTGTAGCCGTCACGCCTAATAATGCCGCATCAGGCTTGCCTGCTTTGTTCCACTTAATAATTTCTTCATAGGTAGAAGCTGCAGCATGATGCGCCTCGTCAATAACAATTAAATCGAAATAACTGCCGGCTTTTGCAAACTCGTGAAGCAAATTGCCCACTGTCTGCACCATGCCGAAATGCACGTTGCCGTGAAGGCTTTTCCGCACAGCAGTAATTTCGGAAGTGGAAATGTTGGGGCACACCAAAGAAAACTTCTTGTGATTCTGATTGTGAATCTCTTCTCTGTGCACAAGCACCAAAATGTGCGGACTTCTTTTATGAATAGCACGAAATCCGTTAAAGAATCGACCAATCACCGCCGCCAGCATAATGGTCTTTCCTGCACCGGTACCGGCTACGATTAAAGAATTGCCACGTTCAGAAAGCATATCCGTGGCATGGGTCACCGCTTGGTCTTGATAAGGTCTTAATTGCATACCGCCACCTCCTCTGCCGGAAGTCTCATCCTGAAGCTGCCGTCCTTTGCAAAGGCTGCCGTTGTACCGTCCTCTGAACGAAACCGGCAGGCGTTGCTTTCTTTGGCAAGCTCCACAATACTCTGCAGAATTGCTTTCCGCCGATTAATAGCCTGTTCCTCTTCTTCCTTGGCCTGCCGATACGCTGCCAAATCAAAAGGAAGTGTCATCTTGTCGTTGTATAAAGCGTTCAGCCGGATGCTTTCAATAATATTTTTCGCGCTGTCATACTCTATAAACGGTGTAGGCTCTTTTCTGTTATCCACGTCCTTAAAAAACAAACCAAGGCATTTTTCAATGAGTTTTGATAAATGTTCGTTGCTCTGAAAATAATAATGGGACACAATCACTTTGTCTTCTAAATAGGTATACCGCGACCTGTTTGACATCTGGCATATCTTTCCCCGGTTAAACACCGTGTCATCCTTTAATACCATCAGCTGCAGGATAAAAAAGTCTGCTTTCGTCTGCATAAGCTGATACTGTGCCTGCAGGATATATTTAAACGGCAGGCCGTTTTTCACAACGGCGGGCAGCATAGATTTCTGCTCACACACAAACCGCTGCCCTATTTTCGGTGTACCCTTCCCATAATGGAAGGGCACCACATCCACCGCCTCAGCAATGCCTTCGATGTCTAAACTCGCAATCAGCCTGTCATTGGCATATACCGGCCCCGGCTTGAGCTTCTTCTGCCGGCCTTTCTGCAGAGCACGCACGCCGTATGGTTCTACGGCGTGTCCGTATTCTGAAAACTCTGGGGGTAAAGCCTCTCTTTTATAGAAGCCATCACCCAACATTTTGTGGTAAAGTGCCCACACGGTGGTATAAGGTTTCTCTGCCCGAAAGGCTTCCGGGTTAAAACCGCAATACTGCAGTTCGTTATCTGTGGCATAGTACTTTACAATGTCAAACACTTCACTGCTGCCAATGCGGGTCTCTCTGGCTCGTTCCCAATCAAGGGTACCTTGCTTAAGTTTTGTTCTTTTCATCAAAATACCCTCCAATCTTGTCCCATTTTGCCTTTGAGCGCTTTAAAACCACTAAACCGGCATATTCTTTGTTGATGATATCCTGCGGTGCATAGCCTTCTTCAATCAGCCCCATAATCTCGGCAAACTTATCCTCAGCCAATTTAGGATTTGCTTTATAAAGTTCATAAAGCTCCGTGCATTCTGCCTGCTGTTCCTTTGTCAGCTGATGCAGATTAACATCATCCTCATCCACATACTCCACAGGAACATCAATGGCCACAGTTTCCTTCTTAACCTCATCTTCTATGTATTCATCCTGCTCGAAGGCATAAATTGAATCGGTCAGCTCCGGCAGAACCTCTTTCACGCGCTTTAAGGCTCTTCTGATAATGGTTTTGTTGACCATTTCACCGGCCCATTTCACCCAGAAGGTGTCCTCGTTCAGTTTATCTGTGATGACTTTCCTTTTCTTAGTGCCCCACTTGGTTTCATATTCTTCCCAATGGGATTTGAAAAGACCCTGTTCACTGGCGGACGCAATAGCCAACAGCTCATCAATAGACATTTCGCAAACCGTCATGGCCACGCGCTTACCGCTCTGCACTTCGTGAATGTCCAATCTGCAGATAAACTTTTCAAAATATCTGTCCGCCAGGCGCTTAGCAGTAACAGCCCTGTCCGCATTAATGCGCCGGTCCTCTAATGTGTACACGATATCTCCATTAAAGAAATTTTCCTTAAAAAATGTTGTCTCATAGTCTTCTCGCGGTACCGCTACGATCGTATCGGTAATACGGTACCCCTTTCGGGCCGAAGCCCGGAGAAAGGCCTCTACTCTTGCAGATGCAACAACAGCCTTTCCCCGCTTGACAAAATCGATTTTGTCATAGTCTTCTGCTATAATTCCGCCCTGCATTAAGGTCTGCAGACCTGCAAGCAGAACATTGGCGGCATATAATTCCTCCTGGACGGTTTTGGGTGCAAGGTCAGATAATGCTGTCATCAGCTTAATAGCGAAAGGCATACAGTTCGTCTTCATGCCGATTTCGTTTTTAATCGCCTGCAAACATTCTGCCTGGCCGGTGACTAATTGACGGTATACTGACATCGCCATTACGCATCATCCTCCTCAAAATCATCCAGTTCCTCATCCTGATACGGCCAGCTCATGGACCACCGTTTTGGACGTTCACATTCACCATAAAAATCATCTATATTTTTGTCTGTTATCTCGAACAACAGTATAGCCTCCCTTCCGTATCCATCCGAAAGACATCTGAACCTACTTTAAGTATAAACTTTCTTGTATCTTGTGTCGCACCATCATAGGTTTCGTCCGTCTGTTCATGCCGGCGGCAATCGCAAATTTCAGCCGGGTCTAGCGACTGGCCGCACACTGAGCATTCTCTGTATCTCATCTTGACAAACTCCTTTCTATGTGCTTCGGCGCCCCTTGTCTAAAGGGGAGAGGGCCACGAAGTGGCGAGGGGATTCCATATCCATCCCCTCTTGACAAATCGCCCTCTCTATGTTACAATGAAGGCACATCGTTATTAAATTTTTCATTTGGGCTCCGGAGCTGTTCCAGCAGTTTCGGAGTCTTCTTTTTTCACTCTCGGCACTTGCCTGTAGATTGCATCTAATTTAGAATCCAACAAATCAAATAAAATATGTGTATTGGCAGGCTCTTTCATTTCGTCCGTATTAATCCCTCTAATGCAATCAACCAAACATTCTGCTTCGAAAAACAAATCCTGAAACTTGCTATCACGCTCAACGTCAATTTGCTCTACATAACCTTTTAAACGACTGTTAAGCTTCGCAACCTCTTCAGCAAGCTGGCGGTTCAATTCGTTCGCATCATTCAGTTCCAGTTTACACTTAGCAAACTCTCCCTCCAAATGCTCTATGTACTGCTCGTCCACGCCCTTTTTCGTCTCCTGCACCGGCGCAGGCTGTTGTCTTTTCTTTTGGGCCTGCTTGGCACGTTGTTTATCATTCCTCAGTTTGTTTTTTACGGCCTTAACATCAACTCCAAGCCGTTCGGCAATTTCTTCTGCAGAAAGCTTCTGCTCATAAAGCCGGTACAAATCCGAGGTCAACTCACGCGTCCACTTTGTAAAGGGTTTTTCGATACCCCCCCCGGTTCGCTTTTTAGTCTGGTCGGCCATAAACTGCCGGGTAAATTCTTCTTTACTCATTCCCATTGTTTTCCTCCTTTGGTTTTGGACAAAATTCCGCACAGTTAATAAGTGCAGAAATTAACATGTCCTTTAGTTTTCTAAAATCCTTTTCGTTATCAGTCATCCTATTAAGAGCTCCAGTGACCGCAGATCCAAGTTCGGCCAAGAGCTCTAATACCCCCCCCGCATTTCCAGGGAGTATCCTTCAGCTTCTTTTGTTTCAAGTTTAATCATTAATCTTTTCCTCGCTTTCGTTAATTTTCTTTCGTTCAATAACCACAAAAACCGTATTTCTGACTTTTGCCTCCAAAGGCATCTTGGCATCTGCCAAATACCGTTTCATAAAACAATAGGCATTCCTAGCGCCCCCCCCGAATCATATTCCATAAGCATATTGGTATGCTTCGAGGAATTAAACTCGTGAACAGCCTCAATTTCTGCCTGGTACTTGTTCGGCCGGATTCTTTTCCTAATCGGCTGATCGTACGTAATGGATTTAAACATTTATCTCACCTCCCTCTCGTCAGAACACGCCCTTGTATCTTGCGCCGTATATTCTCCGGCGCTACGCTTGACGGGCGGTTCTTCCTCTTTCCCACAAAACCTATCGGGTTTTGCGGGAGCCCTATTTTTGTGATGACACATAAACGACTAGCTCTTGGCCGGGAAATATTAAACCACCCTGCTGGATGTTGTTCACCTGGCAGGTCTCATAGCGCCATTTGTCCCAGTTCTGAACCTCCAGCTCCTCCGCTATATCCCAAAGCTTGTCCCCGGGACGGACGGTGTATGTGGTCCACTCTTTTTCCGTTGACTTTGTGGCCAAACCCAAGAGCAACACAACCACAATCACCAGAAGACACAATGCTGCCGCTATCTGAATCCGTCTTTTCATTTGTTTTCCTCCCTTGAAGTTTAATCTGGCACTTCCACGCCGTTTACAAGTAAATGCTCCGCTATGCTTTCAAACGAAATGCCATCGTTTGCCTTCAGTGCCCAATCCCGAAGAATCTGAATTAGCTTATCCCGCTTTTCCTTGTCTGACATGGTTTTCTCCTTCCTCTAGTCTTCATTGCCCGCTACCAGCTTAAGATCCTCACCGTTCAGCCAGCGCTCAAGCCGTTTTTTAATAATAATGGTTCGGTTTCTCTCGTTTTTTCCCGGCTCTGCTTCTACCACTACGCCAATAGGAAGAACGCCGTCATGAATGGCTTTGGATATTTTCAGTGGTGTGGTTCCTAAAATTCTGGCTGCTTCTGCTGCTGTCATCAGTTCTGCTTCAAGCATGGCTACTCCCCTCCTTCCTCTCTTTTCTCTTCCTCTCTCTGTTTGTAACTTTTAAGTTACTTCTTGAGCAAAAAAAATGGCTAATGGATCCTTAAGGTGCAAAACTTCTATCATAATTTCGATTTCTTTTACACCAAAATCCCCTGTCTTTAAGCGGGTTCCAAAAGTTCTGTCAGATACTCCGATTTCCTTTGCCAGCGCCGTTTGAGTATAACCATTTCGCGCCATCTCTGCACGCAAAGCTTTGATGTCAAGCATAACTTCACCTCTTCTCGTAACTTTTAAGTTACTACCATCATAGCACGGTTTTTGTAACTTGTCAAGCACTTTTTTAATAAAATTACGAAAAAAATTTCTTGACAAGTGACTTTTTTATTGCTATACTGTTGGTGAAGAGGTGAGTTTCATTGAATATAGGAGAAAAAATTAAGCTCCTGCGAATCCGCCACGAATTAACCCAGGAAGAGTTGGCGTTTGCTGCAGGAACCACTAAACAAACAATCCATAAATACGAAACCGGAATTATTTCTAATATACCTGCAAGCAAAATTAAATTGCTTGCCGATAAGTTAAATACAACTCCTGCCTACCTGATGGGATGGGAAGAGGAAGACGAACGTTTCCCCTCCCCTGGCATCACAGAGGACTATACCACATTTCCGGTCATTGGCGAAATCGCAGCAGGCTATGACCGCATTGCCGTAGAAAACTGGGATGGGGAAAAGATAGACATTCCTAATTCATACTTAGGTGGCCGAAAACCAACTGAATTTTTTGTTTTGTTGGTTAAAGGAGAAAGTATGTACCCCACCTATCAGGATGGGGACAAAGTGCTGATTTTAAAGCAAACAACCTTAAATTATAGCGGGCAAATCGGTGCTATTATATACGAAGACGATTGCGCTACCTTAAAACGCGTGGAATATGTAAACGGAGAAGACTGGCTCCGGCTGGTGCCGGTAAACCCCAACTTCCCGCCCATAACAATAGAAAATGAAGCTTTGGAACATTGCCGTGTCCTTGGCATACCCAAATTGGTAATAAGGGAAATAAATTAAGACAATAAAGGAGAATGACATCGTGTGGTTTTTGATTGTTGTAGTTGCTATTATCTTAGCGATTATATTATATAAAAACAGTACTGAAAATCAGGAAAATCAGGAAACAAAAGACATTTTAAAGCGACGCCCCAATTGCGACCCATACATTCAAGAATATCAAGATTGGGCAAACGAATATGAAGAAAGCAAGTTGAATAAGGCTATACACCATCCGTCTATGAAAAGCAATGTTTTTTATCACTTTCTTTTGAGCGATTTGACTTTTCGCTACTCTTGCGAAAATAATAATGGCACCGGAACGGATGTGTATTATATAACAAGTCCGCAAGACAAGGAAAAGGTTGCAAACTGCTTCTTATTAAATCTTAATCTCACATTAGAAAATTTCAACAAAGACCACACAAACTTTCCGCGCTTTACCTACGACCCAAACTTATTATCTTTTGAAGAATCAATAAATTATGGAGGGGTCGTTTGTAAAATTTTTCACCATCCTTTAACTCCTGCAGGACAGACGGCTAAATATCCGTATTCCTTATTGCTCGGTTTCGGGGCAACCACTAACTCGTCCGCTGAATTATATTTTGATAAATTTGGAAATGTTGCAAAAGGTGACCTGGTCTTTTGGTATCATAAAAATTGTTATATATTAAAATTAGCCGTATATAATAAAGAGTTCCAAGTCACGCAAATTCAAATATCAGATAATGGTAGAAAAGAAAAAATTTTTGATGTAAAAGAGAATTAAAAATAAAAACAACCCCCGCTGTGCTACCAACACAGACAGGGGTCACATAAGGAGTGCATATGATATACGCACCCACAATCCAAGGTAAGTATATCATAAACACTCCTTAAAAGTCAACCCTAAAAAGGAGCTTGCCTTTATGATATGCATAAAATGTCACAAGGAAATTGCAGAGGACAGCCTTTTTTGTCAACACTGCGGAAAAAAACAAATAAAAGAAACCAGAAAGGCCTTAAAACGCGCTAACGGTACCGGAACAGTATACAAGCTTTCGGGCCGGCGCCGTAGGCCGTATGTTGCCACTATCTCAAAAACAGTAAATTTTGAGCAGACAAAGACGATCATTGGCTATTATGCCACCAGAACGGAAGCTATAAATGCGCTGGACGCCGCTAGAATCAGCCCGATCCCGGATGGTTATAACCTAACAATTAAAGAGGTTTATGACGCATGGTCTGATAAGCATTACAAGAAAATCGACAAATCGACAGAGAATTCATACCGGGCCGCATGGTTATATTTAGAGCCTTACAGCCAGATTAAAATGAGATCGATTACCAGCCAGCATATACAAGCCGCTATCGACAGTGCCCGGGAAAGCGGTAAGGGGCTTTCAACCTGCAAGAAAATTAAGATTGTCGCCAGTAAAATCTGCAAGCAAGCTATGCAGGACGATATTATCAATAAGGACTATGCTCAGTTTGTTGTTCTGCCGGAAGAAACAAATAAAGAAAAAGAGATATTTAAAAAAGACGAAATTGCATTATTATGGAAGAATAGCGACAATAGAACAGCGCAAATTATATTGGTTCTGATATATACTGGGGTAAGAATCAACGAGTTATTTTCCATGGAAATTGAAAACGTTCATATAGATAAACGATACATGGTCGGCGGTTCTAAAACCGATGCGGGCAAAGAGCGAATCATCCCTATACACAAAGATGTTCTGCCGTTCATAATCGTTTGGATGGAAGAAAACAAAAACCGAAAATGCCTGTTGTGCAACCAACGCGGCAATAAGATGGATGTTGATAATTTCAGAAACAGGTATTTTTATCCTTTTTTGGAAGAAATCAAGATTTTGGAGAAAAACGCGAAACCGCCTCGCTTAACACCGCATTCCACCCGTCATACATTTATTTCTGAGATGGTTAAAAACGATTCTAAACCAGAATATCTGCAGCGCATCGTAGGACACGAGCAGTACGAAACAACTATAGATTTCTATACCCACATAACCGGGGATGATATTGAAAATTTAATAAAGGAAGTTGACGAACATTTGTCTTTCGGTTGGTAACAGGTAGGCAACAAAACGACCTTAAAACACGCATAATACGCTATTTTGTGTTTGCCTGGGGGTCAAGAGGTCGCAGGTTCAAATCCTGTCACCCCGACCAAAAAAAACGAGTTATACCGCAAGGTGTGACTCGTTTTTTTATTTGGGTTTGCATCGGCTGAATACGAGACCTCTTGACCCGAGAGGGGTTTTGCGTCTCTCTTCTTTTTCTAAAAATATGACTTTCCTTCCATTTCTATCCACTTTGTTCTCTTGACAACATCCATATTTCGATATATAATAAATAAGTAGCATACCATGACGAAAGAGGGATTTTATGAGCAAGCGTGACATTGCAATGGCAATCCACGCACAAGGTTATAATTGTGCCCAATCGGTTCTTTTGGCTTTTTGTGAAGATTATGGGTTGTCCAAAGAAATAGCTGCCAGTTTGTCTTTGCCTTTTGGCGGTGGCATGGGGCAAATGCGTGAAACCTGCGGGGCCCTGACAGGCGCCTTTATGGTGCTTGGTTTGGCAAGTGCCATAAATGAAGCGCCCACTCCACAGGAAAAAGCCA
Source organism: Clostridia bacterium (assembly GCA_045597205.1). Classification (GTDB taxonomy): domain Bacteria; phylum Bacillota; class Clostridia; order UBA1381; family UBA9506; genus UMGS755. The sequence goes on along the minus strand of JAZODT010000073.1, from coordinate 14,946 downwards.
CCTGTTATGAAAAAGTTCGCTCTTTGGCAGAAGCCTTTCAAACTGAAAACGGTTCTATGCTATGCCGTGAGTTAATTGCTTTAGCGCAAATGAGCAATGAAAAGAAAAACTGCCACGAATTAGTTGGATATACTGCTTCATTATTAGAAGAGTTTTTATCTTCTGCTCTTTAACATAATTAATTTGTTTTTATCTCGAGCTTATCGCACAGGTTAAGGTTAAAAACGTTAAATAATGATTTATTATAAAAAATAGGAGGAAGAAAAATGAATTTTGCAAGTACTGTTAAAGGCTCTTTATTAGAGGGCTTCTACCCCACCGGTTGGGACATGGAAAAGATTGATGCATGTTGTTCTAATCCCCCGGAATCTATTTTTGATCGCCAAACTTTTTGGCACAAGGATTTCACACCCATTTCCTGTGAAAATGTAACCGAGTTTGATATGCTGATGGGTCACGAAATTGCTAACACCATCAAAAAGGCTCGTGAAGCCGGCGAAAAGCTGATTATGATTCTGCCTGTTGGTCCTATGGGTATGTATAAATGGGCTGTGTTCTTCTTAAAAGAATGGAACATTAAATGTGACCATCTCCATTGCTTTAACATGGATGAATGGTCTGACGCTGATGGTAACACCTTAGCATCCAACGACCCGGCAGCCTTTACTAACGCTATGGAGCAGGCATTCTATAATCCCTTAGGCGAACTGACCGTTCCCAAGGAACAGAGAAACTTTGCTACCAAAGAAAATCTGCCTAAATACCCCGAAAAAATTGCTAAATTAAAGGCCGAAGGCGCTAAAATGGTGCTCATTTTCGGTATCGGCAGAATGTGCCACATTGCATTCTGGGAACCCCAGTTCGCGGCTGAATTTCAGAGCGAAGAAGAATGGATGAAACAGCCCTACCGTTTAGGTGCTAAACTCCATCCTTTGACCATAGAGCAAAATGCCATCACCAGCTTTAAGTCAAGAACCACTTTGGTTCCTTGCCGTGCTAACACTATTGGACCCGGCATCTTTATGCAGGCCGATACCATTATCGGCGGTTGTGATGGTGCACTGTCTCGCGGTATGCAGTGGCAGGGCATGAGCCTATGGATGACTCTGCGTTACGGTCCCACACCCTGGATTACCTCCAGCTACATTCCCACTCTGCCCGGTAAGCTTTTCTTCTTAAACGAGCTGGCTGGTCCTTTAAATGCTGAATGTAATTAACTGTATAAAAAGGTGCTGTTGCATGGGCAACAGCACCTTTTTCATTTGCCTAACAAAAGCATGTCTGCCCGGCAAGCAAGACACAAAAATAGGCATTCGTCCAATGACAAATGCCTATCATAATTTTTACTCTTATAACATTTTACGCTTTACTACAGCCTTTACTGTTTATTTTATTTTACTGATGTCATACGGCGTCACCTGATATACAAAATAGTTCAGCCAGTTAGAATACAGCAAATTTGCATGACTGCGCCAAGTGACTAACGGTTCTTTGTCTGGGTTGTCATCAGGAAAATAATTCTTCGGCACTTCAATAGGCAAGCCGGCATTAACATCACGGACATATTCTTTTTTAAGCGTACCGGCATCATACTCTGAATGACCGGTAACAAAAATTTGCCGTCCCCGTTTGGTACTGACCACATACAACCCTGCTTCATCGGAAGCGGATAAAATCTTCAATTCCGGCACCTTCTCCACATCTTCCCGACGGATTTCCGTATGGCGGGAATGGGGTGCCATAAATTCATCATCAAACCCGCGGAACAAAATAGAAGACTTATGCTCCACTTTGTGAGAATATACGCCAAACAGTTTTTTCTCCAATGGATATTTAGGCACACCATAATGATAATAGAGCCCTGCCTGAGCACCCCAGCAAATATGAAAAGTGCTGGTTACATGGGTTTTTGTCCACTCAAAAATTTGACAAAGTTCCTCCCAATAAGTCACCTCTTTAAAGTGCATCTGCTCTACCGGCGCACCGGTAATCACCATGCCGTCAAAGGTTTCATCCTTAACCTCTGCAAAGGTTTTATAAAAAGAGAGCATGTGCTCCTCTGCTACATTTTTGGATTTATAGCTTTCCGTATGCAAAAGCGTGAGTTCTACCTGCAAAGGTGTGTTGCCCAAAAGGCGTGCCAATTGCGTTTCGGTTTCTATTTTCGTGGGCATCAGGTTTAAAATGGCTATTTTAAGCGGTCGGATGTCTTGGGTTAATGCCCTTGTTTCTGTAATAACAAAAATGTTTTCTTCCGTCAGCGTTTTTGTCGCCGGCAGCTTATTGGGTATCTTAATCGGCATCTGATCACTCCTTTGCCTTCATATCTATAACGATTATTTTGCGATGACTTTATGATATACTTTTTTACCTTTTTTAATAACAATGCCTGCAGTTAGCTTATCCTTGCCGATCATCAGGTTGGGGTCTGCCACTTTTTCATCATCCACCGATACACCGCCCTGCTGAATCAAACGACGACCTTCGCCCTTAGAAGGGATGAGCTTAGATGCAAGCATAATATCCAACAATCCCATTTCATCAGAAAGTTCTGAAAGAGCAAGCTCTGTGGTGGGCATTTCGCCGCCGGCACCGCCTCCAAAAATACCTTCTGCTGTTGCTTTGGCTTTAGTTGCTTCTTCTTCACCGTGCACTAATTTCGTAATTTCATAAGCAAGGCGTACTTTTGCTTTATTCAACTCTGCCCCTTCCCACTTTTCCATTTCGCGAATTTCTTCCATGGGCACAAAGGTAACCATTTTCATCAAACGTAAAACATCAGCATCATCCACATTTCTCCAATACTGGTAGAACTCGTAGGGGGAAACCTTTTCAGGGTCAAGCCACAGGGCACCCTTAGCGGTTTTGCCCATTTTTTTACCATCTGAGGTGGTGAGCAACGTAAAAGTCATACCATAAACCTGCTTGTTTTCCTTACGGCGAACCAAATCAATACCGCCTAAGATGTTACTCCACTGGTCGTCGCCGCCTAATTCCATCTGGCAACCATATTGCTTATAAAGCTGCAGAAAATCGTAGCTCTGCATTAACATATAATTAAATTCAATAAAGGAAAGACCTTTTTCCAAACGGGTCTGGAAGCATTTTGCTCTTAGCATTTCATTTACAGAGAAGCAGGAGCCAATATCTCTCAAAAATTCAATATAATTCAGTTCGCGAAGCCAATCAGCATTGTTCACCATTATGGCCTTACCATTAGAAAAATCGATAATAGAAGATAGCTGCTTTTTGAAACGCTCGCAGTTATAATTAATGGTTTCCACCGTCATCATTTGGCGCATATCGGTACGGCCGGAGGGGTCACCCACCATGCCGGTACCGCCACCCACCAACGCAATGGGTCTGTGACCGGCATCCTGCATATGACGCATAACCACCATTTGCAAAAAGTGGCCAACGTGCAGACTATCTGCCGTGGGGTCAAAACCAATATAAAAGGTTACTTTTTCTTTGCCTAAAAGCTCCCTAATTTCATCTTCATGTGTTGTCTGCGCAATCAAACCGCGCTCTTTTAAAGTATCAAATACGTTTGTCAATCCACTCGCCCCTTTTAATTAATACACTATTCAATTTATTGTAACATAAAACAGCTACAAAAACAAGACCTCTCTTATATAAAATTACAGCCATTAAATGATTGACAATCATTTTTCTTCATGTTAGAATATGGTTATCATTAGAATGTTTGGAGCGATTGTATGCCTTTATTTTATCAATTCGGCGGGCTAACCGTACAAACCGAAAACTATTTCCATCCGGAAGGACTCTATCATCTTGCTTTTTACGAAACAAATGCCACACAAAATCCGGATATTACTTTTGTAGTACATACCGATTGCGAAAACATTCCAGAACCGGTGGGTAACCTGATTGCTGAAGTTAATAAACGCCGATGGTATAAAACCAAAAATGGTTATGCCTTTGTAGATAAAATTGAAGAATTTTCCGATAAAATTATAAATTTGATGCAAGCTGACGAAACGTTTCGGCATATAGAGCTTTGGCTTTGTCCCGGCAGGCTTTTACAACTTATAGAAGAACAGCGTCCCTACCACTTAATGCAAGAATTGTTACGATATGCCTTTTTGTTCCACAACGGCACCATTATTCATGGTTCCTCTTTGGCTTATGACAATAAGGGGTTGTTGTTTTCTGCCCCCTCCGGCACAGGAAAATCCACCCACACCGATTTGTGGACAAAATATGTTCCCGGCACTATCATTGTGAATGATGATATGCCCATTGTCTGCATCGAAAACGGTGCTCCTTATCTTTACGGCGCCCCCTGGAGTGGTAAGAATTCGATTCACAAAAACGTGCGCGTGCCGTTAAAAGCCATTGTTTTTTTAGAACGGGATACCGCTTGTTCACTTGCTCCTATGGATTCTTTAGATGCTGTTTGGCAATTGTTTGAGGCCATTAGAAAGCCTGTTGTTCCGGCACTGGCCGAAAAAAATCTGGATATTATTGCAAAAATTATAGAAAGTCTGCCGGTTTATCGTTTGCGGTGCGATATGTCACCGGAGGCTGTTAAGACCTCTATGCAGGCACTCTCTTAACGTTTTTTTAAAAAAGGAGATGTAAAAAAATGTTTTTTTACATCTCCTTTTTTTTAATCTTCTAATAACTGTTGAAACTCATCCAATCCAATAACTAAAACACCTAAATTTTGTGCCTTATCCAGCTTACTGCCGGCTTCTTCCCCGGCAATCACATAATCTGTTTTTTTAGAAACACTACCTGCCACCGTGCCGCCGTTTTCTTCTACCAACGCCGTTAATTCATTGCGAGAAAATTCTTCAAACCGACCGGTTATAACAATTTTTTTACCAGCGAGTTTTTGCGTTGTGCCCTCTTTTTCATGATGAAGCATATTCACCCCTGCTAAAGAGAGTTTGGCAATTAGCTCCCGATTATGTGGATTTTGAAAATATTCATATATATTAGCCGCTGTTTTTTCGCCAATTTCATGAATGGCGGTCAGGCTCTCTTTGGTTTGTGCCATTAACACTTCCATAGAACCAAAGGCTTTTGCCAAAAGCATAGAGGAACGTTGTCCGTTTAAACGGATGCCCAAGGCAAACAACAACCGGGATAAATCCCGTTCTTTTGCCTTTTCGATAGCTGCCACTAAATTCTGTGCCGATTTCTCGCCAAATCGTTCTAAACTTACCAATTGCTCTTCTTTTAAAGAAAACAAATCGGCAGCAGAGCCAATAAGGCCTGCCTCCATCAGCTGTTCCACAACCGCAGGACCCAAACCCTCAATATCCATGGCATCCCGCGAGGCAAAATGTTCAATATTCCGTTGTAATTGTGCCGGACAGTTTCCGCCCATGCACCGATAAACCGCTTCGCTCTCCAGCCGTTCTATCCGCTCGCCACACTCCGGGCAAAAATCCGGCATGTGGAATACCTGTTCTTTTCCTGTTCGTTCTTCTTTTACTACCTCAGTTATTTCAGGAATAATATCACCGGCTTTTCTCACATAAACATAATCACCAATCATAATATCCTTTTCTCTGATGTAATCCAAATTGTGCAAGGTGGCCCTTTGCACTGTTGAACCTGCCACACGCACCGGTTCTAAAACTGCATTAGGCGTAATGGCACCGGTCCTCCCCACTTGCAACACAATATCTAAAAGCTTTGTTTTCTTGGTTTCTGCCGGAAACTTAAAAGCCACCGCCCAACGAGGACATTTAGAGGTTGAGCCTAACACTTCACGTTGATGAAGATTATCCACCTTTATAACGGCACCATCAATATCAAAAGGAAGACTCTCCCGCTCCTGACCAATTTCTAGAACACGTTCAAATGCCGCCTCCGCTGTTTGATACACTGCCACATGAGGCACAACCTTAAAGCCCTGCTCTGCCAAATAGCAAAGACTTTCTGAATGCGTTTCGAAAGCAATTCCCTCTGCCTGTTGAATATTAAAAATAAAAATATCCAACCGTCTTTCAGCTGTAACGCTTGAATTAAGTTGCCGCAAACTGCCGGCAGCCGCATTGCGTGGGTTCGCAAACAAAGGCTCTTTTGCCTTTTTGCGCTCCTCATTTAATTTTTCAAAATCATTTTTGCCGATAAATACTTCCCCCCGCACTTCCAGATAAGGAATGGGGTTGGCAAGCCGTAAAGGGATAGAATGAATGGTTTTTAAATTTTGTGTCACATCCTCGCCGGTGTGACCATCGCCACGGGTAGAACCCCGGGTGAAAATACCGTTTTTATACTCTAACGAAACAGATAAGCCATCAATTTTATATTCTACACTATAGGCATATGGTTCTTTTAAAGCGCTTTGCACACGACCATCAAACTCCATAATTTCCTCACGGGAAAAAGCATCATTCAAACTCTGCATTGGCACCTGATGATTGACTGACTCAAAACCCTCTAACACCTGGCCGATGACACGGGTCGTGGGCGATGCCGGATCTTTAAATTCCGGGTGTGCTTCTTCTAATTTTTTAAGTTCCCGCAATGCCATATCATATTCATAATCAGATATAATAGGTGCATCCAGCACATAATACCGATGGGCGTGTTCATGTAAAAAAGCAGTTAGTTCCTTAATCTTTTTTTCTATCATACTTGCCTCCGTTTATCGTTTAACATCTAAAAAAGCACTCTGCCGCGGGGCAACAGAGTGCAAAAAATAGCCTACATTAAGATTTAGGATTGACAATATCCCGCCAGTCAAGGTCACCACGGTCTAAACCGTGTACCAAAACCTCTGCCGTTGCCACATTGGTTGCTAAGGGCACGTTGTGTACATCGCAAAGGCGGAACAGCGCTGCAACATCCGGTTCATGAGGCTGTGCTGTTAGCGGGTCTCTGAAAAATAACACCAAATCAATTTCATTATAGGCAATGCGGGCGCCAATTTGCTGGTCGCCTCCCTGAGGACCGGACAAAAAACGATGAATATCAAGACCGGTTGCTTCTTGAACCAAACCACCGGTTGTGCCTGTAGCACACAGCGTATGCTTTTCTAAAATGCCTTTATAAGCAATGCAAAACTGAACCATTAACTCTTTTTTCTTATCATGTGCAATCAGTGCAATATTCATTGTTTGCTTTCCTTTCCCCCATCATAGGTTTTATATTGTGTTATTTATTGTCATATTTAAAGTAAGTATATTGTACCATATTTTGTTTCTTCTGTCTATATATTTTTATAAAAAATTCACATAAAATACATATAAAAACGACTGTAATGAACATATATACCATTACAGTCATTGAATCATATATAAACCTTGTTACTCTTTTAGTTAGGGCAGCCATGTATTCTCCGGCGTGATCGATGCCTTCTCTGTGCCTGTCCCACCAAAGAAATACTCCCAAAAAATATCTCTGGCTATATAAGAAGCATTGCCGCCACCGCCGCCGTGTTCTATCACCACTGCCACAGCAATCTGAGGATTATCATAAGGAGCATAGCCAACATAAATGCCGTTACTGGAGCCACGAGACACTTGTGCGCTGCCGGTTTTACCTCCCGTTTTAAAAGGAAAATCGGCAAATGCCGCACTGGCCGTACCTTCTGACGTTGCCAATTGCATGCCGGCTAAAACAGCTTTTATATTTTCTTCTTTAACCGAAATTGTATTTTTAACTTTGGGTTCATTTTCATAAATAATTGTATTATCTGTATTCGATTTAACTGCCTTGAGCAAATGCAATTCATAATTTGTGCCGCCATTGGCAAGGGTTGCAACATAATTTGCCATTTGCAAGGGAGTAAATAAATTGTCCGACTGACCAATGGCCGCCTGTAGTACGTCACCGGGATACCACTCACGACCGGTTTTTTCACGCAGTTCCGGCCCGGCAATTTGCCCTTTTTCCTCACCAGCCAGTTCTATACCGGTATATTCTCCCAAGCCCAACTTGGCTGCATATTCATCAATGGTTTCAATGCCGGTTCGTCGTCCCATTTCATAAAAGAAATGGTTACAAGAATACTGAATGGCCTGTGAAATGTTAATGGTGCCATGGTTACCACCGCTACTGCGATAGATATGGCACATAAAGTCATGGCCTAAATAATTATAAACGCCTGTGGTTTTCATTTGTTCTGCCGGTGTAACAACACCTGTCTCAAGCGCCGCCAACGCCGTACACAATTTAAAGGTTGAACCAGGTTCATAAATTCCGTTTAAAGCTCGGTTAAACATTGGCCGGTTGGGATTATTTAAAAGAGAATTATAATCTTCATAGAACCGCTCAGGATCATAAGTAGGATAAGATGCAATCGCCAGCACCTCACCGGTGTTTAAATCTACTGCAACGGCTGCACCGGCACAGGCATCATGACCACTGCCATAGGCACTATTGGCCGCAATTCGCTGAATGTTATCCTGTAAAGATTTTTCTGCTGTCCATTGCAGGTCCATATCAATGGTAAGCATAACAGAATTACCCGGTACAGGGTCACGGGAATAAACAACCTCGGTTTCGCCTTCACGGATTTTTCTCTCAATACTGTTGGTTCCATCTGTTCCTTTTAAATATTTTTCAAAAGCCTTTTCGGCCCCTTCTTTGCCCAAATAATCATTCATGCCATAGTTTTCGTCTTTCAGCTCAGCATACTCTTCGGGATTAATGATACCTACACGACCCAAAATGTGTGCCGCCAAAGAACCGCCCGCATACTGACGAATCGGTTCGCTATACACCGTTACACAAAAAAACTGTTCCCGTTTTTCTTTAATGGTGGTAATGGTTTCAATATCCACATCCTGTGCAAAAACATAGGCATTGTTAGAAGAAAAATTACGTTTTTCCATCTCATAACGAACACCGGCGATCATACGTAATTCTTCAAGGGAATATTCATCACTCATGGCATATTTTTGTTTATATTTTTGAAGAACACCCTCTGGTGTAATATCCGCCGGATATTTTTTATCAGATAAAAAGGTTTGCTTTGCTTTTAACTGTGCTTCTTCATCATTGCCTGTAAACTGAAAAGAAAAAGGCGCTTCTTTACTGATGGGCAAAGAATCCTCATAGGCCAATCCTTTTTCTAAAAAAAGGTTGGCCATATTTAAAATCACTTGGTTGAGTGCTTGTTTATCATCGTTAATTTTCGCAATTGCAACCGTATAACCCTCACGATTGGTTACCAAAGCGCGACCATAGCGGTCTAATATTTCTCCGCGGGGAGCCTTGATAGGAATGTTTCTTGCCAAACGACTATCCGAAATAGCCCGATAGTTCGCACCTTCAATAATCTGCAAATAAAATAGCCGCCCCACAGCAACTAAGGCTAACAATACGACCAGAACATAGAGAATGGTGCATCGTTTTTTCAATTGTTGGTTTTCCATGTTCTGACCCCCTTTAGGATACAAAAAACAGCGTAAAAACGTTGCCATTACAGTAATCGTTACTAGTACACTTCTGTTTGCCCCGTGACTTTTTTAACAATGGGATAAAGGAGCAATGTAAAAAGAAAATTATAAATGGTGATGGGTAAAATTTTGTGAAAAACAGCATACCACAAAGAACCTTTGCCCCAAATAACAAAGTAAAACAAATAGGTTAATACCTCATAAGGAATAGATAAAAGAAGAACAAAAACCATAGCAACAAAGGCATTGTTGTTAAACAAATTATCACTAATTAATAAGCATAAATATGCCACATAAGTACAAAGTAATGTATTAATGCCCACCACCCGGCCACCAAGCACATCTAAAATTAAGCCACAAACAGCACCCACAATTAATGAACTGTAATCATCATGCAAAATGCCATAAGAAACCACAACAATAAACAAAAGATTGGGGATGACACGAAACACTTCAAGACCACGAATAACCGTAGTTTGAAGTGTTGCGGTTAACACGATTAAAATGGCTGTAAACAGCCAGGTAAGTACCGGTCTGGTTTGTTTAAACTGATTCATCATTTTATCCATTTTTCCGGATGATCATAACTTCCCGGATCCTTTCAAAGTCAACAGAAGTATCGATAATGGCATATTGAGAATAACCCAAAGCATCACTTTTAATTTCAGAAACGGTACCAATTAAAAGGCCTGCGGGATATACACCACCCAAGCCAGACGTTACAACTGCATCTCCCACCACCACAAGGCTGGAATCCTGAGTAATGTAATTCAGTTTGCATTGGCCCTTGTCTGCTAAAGAAAGTTCGCCATCGATAATAGCAAAATCCTGCGTGCGGCTAATCATAGCGCCAACAGAACTATTACTGTCAATAATTGTCAGTACCTTTGCCCAGTTAGGCCCAACCTCTGTAACCTTGCCCACAAGGCCTTGACCAGAAACAACAGAATCATCAACTTGAATGCCATCATGACTGCCTTTATCTACTGTGAAGGTATGAAACCAGTTGCCCGGATCTTTAGCAATAATCTCACACCCCACCATATCCATATCTTGCGTGTTGGTTTTTAAGGCAAGAAGCTGGCGCAAGCGTTCATTTTCATCTTTATAGTCTTCTAGTTCGCGCACCTGTTGTGATAAAGCATCCACCTGCTCTTTCAGTTCCAGATTTTCCTGCTGAAAATCTTTCATATCACCGATAAAACCAAAAAATCCGCCCACACTGTTCCCCATACGAGAAAACAACTGTTGCACCGGACTCAGTACTGTTCCCAAAATACTGCCTGAGGGAGAAGAGCCTTGCACGGCAAAAGAAATGCCCATCAAAACAAAAATCACAATGGTAATAATTAAAACGACAATACGCAATTTACCTTTTCGTTCCATGCTCTCCCCTCCCTATATTTTTTTACTTTAATTTATCTCCAGCGTCTGCCACGATTACTTAAAATGCCTTGACCTGCTTTTTCTAAAGCAGAAAGCGCCAGGCCTGTACCCAATGCCACGCAATCCAATGCGTTGTCTGCCACATATACGGGAATGCCCGTTTCTTCGGCAATTAAAACATCCAAACCGCGAATCAGTGCACCGCCACCAGTTAAAGTAATACCGCGGTTCATAACGTCAGCCGCCAATTCCGGCGGTGTTTTTTCCAGCGTGTTTTTAATCGCATCCACAATGGCAAAAATAGATTCGGATAAGGCACCGCGGATTTCACGGCTGGTTAAAGCTACGGTTCTGGGCAGACCAGAAATCAAGTCACGACCTTTTACTTCAATGGTGCCCTCGTTTTCATATTCATAAGCAGACCCAATACCAAATTTAATTTCTTCTGCAGTGCGCTCACCAATCATCAAATTATATTCTTTTTTAATATAATCCACAATGTCGTCATCCAGTTCATCACCGGCAATGCGTAAAGACTGGCTGGCAACAATACCACCGTAAGAGATAACGGCCACTTCGGTAGTGCCACCACCAATATCAACAACCATACTGCCGGTGGGTTCAGATACCGGCAAGCCGGCACCGATGGCTGCCGCCATAGGTTCTTCAATCAGATAAGCGTTTTTACCGCCGGCAGATAAAACCGATTCTTCTACAGCGCGACGCTCAACTTCAGTTACCCCAAAAGGAATACAAACCACAACCGTGGGTTTAAAGAAAGAAGATGGGTATGCTTTTTTAATAAAATATTTAAGCATAGCCTGTGTGCTGGCAAAATCAGCAATTACACCGTCTTTCAAAGGACGAATAGCCACCACATTACCGGGGGTACGGCCAATCATTTCTTTTGCTTCATTACCCACCTTTAAAATTTTACCTTCACTTTTGTTCACAGCCACAACTGAGGGTTCGCGGAGAATAATTCCCTTACCCTTTAAATAAACCAAAGTGTTTGCTGTTCCTAAATCAATACCAATATCCTTTGCTAATGACATTTATACAACCTCCCAAATTAATTCAATTTCAAATTCTTCATGTAGTAGCTTGCCCAATCTTGAAAGTGGCAAACCCACCACATTATAATAATCGCCATCAATTTTATCAATCCACAAACCGCCCAAACCCTGAATGCCGTAAGCGCCGGCTTTGTCTAAGGGTTCTTTAGAATTGATATAAGAAGCGATTTCTTGCTCTGTTAATTCTTTAAAATAAACCGCTGTTTCTTCGGTTACACTCACACTTTTACCATCTTTTCTGCGAAATACCGTTAGGCCTGTGAGCACACTGTGCCGCTTGCCGGATAAGCGCCTTAACATGTTGGCTGCATCTTGTGCATCCTGCGGCTTTGTTAGGATTTCATCTTCTAATACCACAATGGTATCAGCACCAATAATCAGTGCATCATCTTGTTGTTTTTTTGCTACATCGGCTGCTTTTAACAAAGAAAGACTTTGCACCGCCAAATGAGGTGTTAAACCCGGCGGAATGGTTTCATCTGCACAAGAAGGCACCACCGAAAATGGCAAACCAATCTGTTCTAACAGTTCCCGCCTTCTGGGCGAACCGGAAGCCAGCACAATATGCACAGAGGGCGGCAATTTAATTCTTGCCTGATTCATGATAAACTCCTAATCAATATAAAATCTTTTCTGTTCGTTTGGCTGCTATGCCTGTAAGCAATCCACAAACAGCCGCCAAAACAGTAAGTGGCGGCAGATAAGAAAATACATATATATTTTCCAGCACCAAGGCGCAAACCAAAACCTGACCCACGTTAAAAGCAAAAGCACCTAACATGCTCCGCCCCACCGCGCTGATAGCATGAGGGACTATTTTTTTAGCACCTGCCATAAAAAGTACACTTAAAACAGTTCCTGCACCGCTATATAAAATCATGGTAACTGCCCCTGAAAAAAGGCTACTCAACACACAACGAAGTATCCCCACCAACAAGGCAAAACCGGGTCCAAACCAGGCAAAGGCCAACAGCGTAACAATGTTAGCAAGACCCAATTTGCCACTCGGGATAATTTGAAAAATAGGCATTAGACTTTCTAGGTAATGCAAAACCAACCCAATGGAAACCAAAATGCCGGCAAAAGCAATTCGTTTTGCTCCCGTTTTTTTAATAAACGACACCATCAACGCTCCCTTCGCCCTCAATCCGAACAACCAGACGATTGGGTAAACAAACCAGCATTTCGCCACTCTTTCGAATTTCACCTGTCAGAATTTCTAATTGATCGGGACAGGTTGATTCTGTCACCCGAACACAACCATTTTCAATTACTATTTTATTATAACCAAATTCTGTTGTGATTGCAAGAGTCTTGCCATTTTTTTCTTCTAAAGAATATCGACCGTATAACGCACCGTCAACTTCCACCACTGCTTGCAAGCCTTGTCTTTCTGCAAAGAAACTGCCTTGCAGCAACAAGCCGGCCAGCGAGGCGATGATAAGTATTATAAAAATCACTTTATCCCATTTCGTCATCATGCCACAAGGCTGTTACAATCCACCACAGGATTCACAGCTTTCCCTCCTGTTTATTGCATGCCACGGTAATAATGCCCCCGGGTAAAACCACCCGCAGGCGGCTTCGGAAGATTTCCTTTCAAAGCCTCTTGATATTCCCTTATTATTATACAACAAGTTTCATAATTTTCAAGGGTGAAACACAATCTAATATCACTAATTTTTAATTTTTTGAGATCAGCTATCCTATCCGCCATATAAACCGGCTTGGAATTATAAATCACATTGCCGCAATGTCTTGGCAAAATGGGAAACATTTCATTTTTTCTGTCTAATAAAGCAAAATTACCCTGGTCACACACACATCCATAAGCACTTTTAATAACGCAGTTTTCTAAAAGCATTAACGGTAATCGACCGTAACCGATCACTTCTGTGCAGGCCTCTGTTTCGGCAAGCAAAGTCTCTAAGCCTTTTAAATTCAATTCCGGTGACAATACAAACCGACGAACACCACGTTCTTCAAGCCATGCAATGCTTTGGCTATTTGTAATATTCAACCGTTGTCCGGCTGTAATTTCTCTGCCCGCCATTTTTGTCAACTGACCAATATTTTGAATGCAAACCGACTCTTTTTCAAGTTCTGAAAACGGGCCTAGTTCTTTGGTAAAGGGTGGCAATAACCATACTGCTTCCTTTACTTTTTCTGCCTTTTTAAGCAAGTTGCCGGCAAGGTAAATGCGTTCAATGCCCATATCTTTCGCTGCCTGCAATTGTTCTTCTGTCAACACCTCTGCACACAATCCCGGGATTACGCTTTGTCTTGGATTGACACACGCTTTAGTTAATTTTGCCGTTTTTATCTGGCGGCGAAAGCTTTCTGTTATCTTGTGTTCCAGTTGTTCCACCGCTTGACGCCGCAGGGCGTTTATGTCTTTAATGGGCACCATAGCATCAGAATCAGATTCCACCACAACACGTTCAGCATAAAAGGATGTGCCGCCTAATTTGGCAAGTTGTTCTTCTATCCGGTTTTTTTCTGTGGGGCGGGTATGAGCCTGCTGACACAATTCACCACAAACCGAAACGCCTGTGCCATTTTGTAATTGTGCTGAAAGTTTTAAAGGCGCACCAACCTTTGCCATAAATGCAAGTTGTAAGGGCTGGACTTTTTTTTGTCCTTCCAATTTAGGCAATGTGCCGGCAATTTTGTTACCCCCCGCCGTATCCATCATCTTTCCATAAGTACACCCATCAAAATATCCATGGCAGGAGCCACCCCGTGAGAAAAATTTTAGCATACTCTTAACATCTTGTTCTGACACCTCACCAAGAGTGGCCTGTTTATATATCTGTGTAACCATCGCCACATATTCAGGGCTTTTCATGCGTCCCTCAATTTTTAGTGAAGCCACACCCAATGCCTTGAGTTCTTTCACCCTATCTGCCAGGCACAAATCTTTAGGGCACAAAAGTGGCAAAGTTTCTGTAACCGGTTTACCATCTTTTAACAACGTATAGGGCAAACGGCAGGGTTGGGCACAACCCCCACGGTTACCGCTGCGACCGCCTAAAATGCTGCTCATTAAACATTGACCGGAATAGGAAATACAAAGAGCACCATGTACAAAATATTCA
>JAZODT010000072.1:0-5127 GCA_045597205.1 Clostridia bacterium | reverse complement strand
CGTTGCTAATGCTGTTTTTGCAACGGTTTTAATCTTAGTCTAAGTCAAATTTAATTTCCTGTGTAAAAGGTACTTTAAAATGGGTGTAAGCTTTCGATGTTGCCATTCTGCCTCGTGGTGTGCGGTTTAAAAAGCCAATTTGCAGGAGATAAGGTTCATACACATCCTCAATGGTGCCGGCATCTTCGCCGATGGAGGCAGCTAATGTTTCCAAGCCCACAGGGCCACCGCCAAAGTTTTCGATGATGAACATGAGCATTCTGCGGTCAATGGCATCTAAGCCGATAGGGTCAATTTCCAAAGAAGTCAGGGCAACGTCAGCGATTTCACGGGTGATGGTGCCGTTGCCTTGCACCTGTGCAAAGTCGCGCACACGTTTTAACAGACGGTTGGCAATACGGGGCGTTCCGCGGGAACGGCGACCTATTTCCAAAGAACCCTCTGGGTCAATTTTGGTGCCTAAAATATCCGCAGAGCGACGGATAATTTCGTCAAGCTCTTCTGGCGTGTATAATTCTAGGCGGCTGATTACACCAAAACGGTCACGCAAGGGGGCACTGAGTAGCCCTGTTCTTGTGGTGGCACCGATTAAAGTGAAGCGGGGCAGGTCAAGACGCACGGAGTGAGCACCGGGACCTTTGCCTAAAATAATATCCAAAGAGAAATCTTCCATAGCTGGGTAGAGAATTTCTTCTACATTCCGGCTTAAACGATGGATTTCATCAATGAACAGAATGTCATGCTCTGAAAGCCCGGTGAGTATGGCCGCTAAGTCACCGGCGCGCTCAATGGAGGGGCCGGAGGTAACACGAATGTTCACACCCATTTCGTTGGCAATAATGCCAGCCAAGGTGGTTTTGCCCAGGCCCGGCGGTCCGTAGAGTAAAACATGATCTAAGGGGTCGTTACGCTCTTTGGCTGCACGGATAAAGATTTTCATATTTTCTTTAACCTTGCTTTGACCGATGTATTCATTTAAATGACGGGGGCGGAGGCTGTATTCCACATCAGAATCCTCGCCTAAAGTGCGGGAGGAGATGATTCTGTCTTCATAATTTTCATCAAAAGGCATGGTTTACCTTCCTTTCTTATAAGCTTTTAGCCAGAATTTTTAGGGCGTTGCGGATGATTTCGGAAACATTGTCACCCTCTGCCTGACTGACGGCACGGGAGGCCTCACTTTGGGTATAACCCAAAGCACACAGTGCTTCAACAGCCTCGTTGTTGCTGATGGGCAGTGAAATGGGAACAGAGCCGGAGGAAACTGAATCAGTATTTTTAATAAAGTCGATGTTTTCCAGTTTGTCCTTCAATTCCAGCACAATTTTTTGCGCCAGTTTCGGTCCTACGCCCTGGGCACGTGTGATGGCCTTAAAATCATTTGTCACAACCGCCAAAGCAAATTCAGCAGGACGCAAAACGGATAAAATGGCAAGCCCCGCTTTGGGGCCGGCACCGGAGACAGAGATAATACGGCGGAACATGGTAATTTCTTCTGCTGTTAAGAACCCGTATAAATCCATAGCATCTTCGGCTACTTTTAGGTATGTATAAATCTTTGCGGAACTGCCTATGGAGAGTGTAGAAAGTGCATAAGGCGACATATACACCCGATAGCCAATGCTACCTGTATCAATCACCGCGGCATTTTCTTCAATCACCTCAACGGTTCCGTTAACGAATGCAATCATAATTTCCCTCCTAAATTAAACACTTTCAGCATTGGTCAGCTTTTGAAAACCTGAATTATGTGCGTGGCAAATGGCAACGGCCAAAGCATCAGACACGTCATCCGGCTTGGGAACAGCCGGCAGATTCAAAAGAGATTTCACCATGCGCTGCACCTGTGCTTTATCAGCACGACCGTAGCCGGCAACCCCTTGTTTTACCTGCAAGGGTGTGTATTCAAACACCGGTAGATTTTGTACGGAAGCTGCCAACACAATCACACCGCGACCGTGAGCTACGGCAATACCTGTGGTTACGTTGGTGTTGAAAAACAGTTCTTCCACAGCACAGGCATCCGGCTTGAAACGCTCAATTAAAATGTTAATATCTTCATAAATGTTCCGTAATCTGTCAGAAAGCTTCATCCCGGCTTTGGTGGTGACAGCACCGTAATCAATCACTTTAAATCGACCTGCTTCGTAAGAGATAACACCGTAACCAACGATGGCAATGCCGGGGTCAATGCCTAAAATAATCATAAAGTTTTCCTTTTCTTTCACAAAATTGGCTGAAAATCTAAAAAAAATCACATTTTTGAAAAAAATATGTTGAGATTTTCGTTGCGATGCGATATAATATATAGGATAGAATCCGTTTTTTGCGGACTTTCATCTTGTTTATTTTATATTTTATCATATTTTGGGAGGAAATGCAAATGGCAACGAAAGAAAAAGTTATTTTAGCTTATTCAGGTGGTTTGGATACATCCATTATCATCCCCTGGTTGAAAGAAAATTACGATTATGAGGTAATTGCGGTCTGCGGTGACGTGGGGCAGGGCAAGGAAACCGAAGGTCTGGAAGAAAAAGCGTTAAAGACAGGTGCTTCTAAGCTGTACATAGAAAACTTGCAGGAAGAATATGTAACCGATTTTATTTGGCCCACCTTAAAAGCAGGCGCTTTATATGAAGGCAAATATCTTTTAGGTACATCTCACGCTCGTCCCTGCATTGCTAAAAGAATTGTTGAAATTGCAGAAAAAGAAGGCGCAACAGCTATCTGTCACGGTTGTACCGGTAAGGGTAACGACCAGGTTCGTTTCGAACTGACAGTAAAAGCATTGGCTCCTCATCTTAAGATTATTGCTCCCTGGAGAATCTGGGATATCAAATCCCGTGATGAAGAAATTGAATATGCAGAAGCTCGCGGTATTCCCGTACCTGTTACCAAGGAAGATAACTATTCCATGGATAGAAACATCTGGCACTTAAGTCATGAGGGCATGGATCTGGAAGACCCTGCTAACGAACCCAATTACGATAAAATTCTAAAATTAATGGTATCTCCTGAAAAAGCACCGGATACCCCGACCTATGTTGAAATTGAATTTGAAAAGGGTATTCCTGTGGCTATTGATGGTGTTCGTTATGAAAGTGCTGCAGAACTCGTGAAAAAAGCAAACGAACTGGCTGCTGCTAACGGCGTTGGTATTGATGATATTGTTGAAAACCGTTTGGTTGGCATGAAGAGCCGTGGCGTGTATGAAACTCCCGGTGGCACACTCTTGTATGCTGCTCATAAGGAGCTTGAATATCTGTGCCTTGATAAGATGACGCTACACTATAAATTAGATTTAGCAAATAAATTTGCTGATTTGGTATATGACGGTTTGTGGTACACACCCTTGCGTGAAGCAATGAGTGCTTTTGTTGATTCTACCCAGGAAACCGTTACCGGTACTGTTCGTATGAAGCTCTACAAAGGTAACTGCATGCCAGCTGGCACCAAGTCCCCCTATTCTCTCTATGATGAAGAGATTGCAACCTTTGAAGAGGATGAAGTTTATGATCAGAAGGATGCTGGTGGCTTTATCAATCTGTTTGGTCTGCCCTTAAAGGTACGTGCCATGATGAAGAAAAGAAACGGCGAAAAACTGGTTTAATGATTTAAAAGGAAAGGCCCGGTTACAATATGAAAAAAAAGCTTTGGGGCGGTCGTTTTTCAAAAGAAACTGACGCTTTGGTAAATGATTTTAATTCTTCCATCCGCTTTGACAGCCGGATGTATCAGGAGGATATTGATGGTTCTGTTGCCCATGCAGGCATGCTGGGGCTTTGCGGCATTATTTCCCAAAAAGATGCAGAACTGATTCAAAAGACTCTTTTAGAGATTAAAGAAGATATAAAAGAAGGTAAAGCAGAACTTTCGGTGGATGCAGAGGATATTCACATGAATGTGGAAACACTGTTGATTGCACGAATCGGTGATGTGGGCAAACGCCTGCACACCGGTCGTAGCCGCAACGACCAGGTTGCACTGGATATTCGGTTATATCTGCGTTCTGCTTGCGATGAAGTGCGTGAATTGGTGCGGACGCTAATGGGAGCCCTGCTTTCCTTAGCAGAGGAGCATGTTGACACCATTATGCCCGGCTATACCCATATGCAAAAGGCACAGCCTGTTACCTTTGCACACCATCTCATGGCTTATTTTGAAATGTTAAAACGGGATGAAGAACGGCTTTCAGAATGCAGAAAACGTATCAACGTGATGCCTTTGGGTTCCGGTGCATTAGCTGGCACCACCTATCCGTTAGATCGTGAATCTGTGGCCGAAGCATTAGGTTTTGCGGCAGTGACTAACAACTCTTTAGATGGTGTTTCTGACCGTGATTTTGCCATTGAATTCTGCAGTGATTTATCCATGCTGATGATGCATCTTTCTCGTTTTTGTGAAGAACTTATTTTATGGTCATCTCATGAATTTTCTTTTGTAGAAATGGATGATGCTTATTCAACCGGCTCTTCTATTATGCCTCAGAAGAAGAATCCGGATGTGGCAGAGTTAATTCGTGGTAAAACCGGCCGTGTGTTTGGTGATTTAACCACCTTGCTCACCATGATGAAAGGGTTGCCTCTTGCCTATAATAAAGATATGCAAGAGGATAAAGAAGCGGTGTTTGATGCCTTGGATACCGTACTTTTATGTCTGCCGGTGTTTACCAATATGGTGAAAACCATGAAGGTACGCAAGGACATGATGTTAAAAGGTGCCAAGGGCGGCTTTGCCAATGCTACCGATGTGGCAGACTATTTGGTGAAAAAAGGTGTTCCCTTTCGTGATTCCCATAGTATTGTGGGGCAGATGGTGGCAAAAGCCATTAGCCTTTCCAAAAATTTAGATGATTTTACGTTAGAAGAATTCAAGGAATGTTCTCCCTTGATTGAAGAGGATATTTATGAAGCCATCAGTATGCAGACCTGCGTTGGTGACCGTAATGTAAAAGGCGGTCCGGCACCGGAACGGGTGCGACAGGAAATTGCTGACGGCAAGGCCTATGTTAAGGCCCTTAAGTAAAACAAGGAGGGAAAATCAATGAATGAATTTGTAGAACTGGCTCAGCGTATCAGCCTTTTGCGTGAAGACTGCGGTTATACCCAGGAAGAACTGGCCAAAGAG
>JAZODT010000071.1:0-31783 GCA_045597205.1 Clostridia bacterium | reverse complement strand
TTGGCCTCCGACTTACCTCCACAACATCATCAACATTAGAGTAGGTGCTTTTCTCATTGGCACCATGAACATGAATATCAACAAATCCCGGACCAACATAAGCCCCTTTTGCATCAATGATTTCAGCATTAGCCGGCATTTCGATTTCGTGTTTTGTTGCTATTTGGGCAATTCTGCCATCTAGTATTTTAATGACACCATCCCATAGAATTCCGGATTCTGTAACAATATTTGCATTTAAAATAAATTTCATAATCTATCACACTCCAAAACCTGTTCTTTACTATTTGTGTCAAATTCTACTAAAGAATTATAAAATATATCATAATTAAACAAATAATCCCCAGACAAAAGCCACCGCTAAAGATACAATAACAGGAATAATACAAGAGGTAACACAAATGTCAATATATGACTCCTTGTGTGTGCAATTTGACACTGCAAGCAAAGTCAATACTGCGCCATTGTGCGGTAATGTATCTAATCCGCCGGATGCTAATGATG
The DNA here is from genome assembly GCA_045597205.1 of Clostridia bacterium. GTDB lineage: Bacteria > Bacillota > Clostridia > UBA1381 > UBA9506 > UMGS755. The sequence goes on along the minus strand of JAZODT010000071.1, from coordinate 31,279 downwards.
CAACTCTATGTAACAGTTCCGGATTCATTCCCATGCTCATTGCCTTTTCCAGATACTGGGGAGCTAAAGCTTCCAGCGCAATAGACATACCACCAGAAGCAGAGCCGGTTGCTCCGGCTAGCACATTAACAGCAACTGCCTCAGAAAAAAGAATACTGCCCGGCATATTTAACATTGCATTTTTAAGAAGTGCAAAGCCGGGAACAACTTTAACCACAGAACCAAAACCAACAGCACAGGCTGTGTTCATAATTGCCATTAAAGAGCCGTTTGCACCTTCATTAATTGCTGGTAAAAGTGCTTTAAACTGTTTTAAGTTCATAAGACAGGTTACGATGATACCGACAACTAACGCAACAACAATAGACTGGCTGGCTGTCCATTCAGCAAGGCCGGCTTTAGACAAAATGGTCGGTAAAACATTTAGCACTAAAACAACAACAAATAACGGCAATAACCCGCTCAGCCAATGCCATGATGGCTGCTCAGTACCTGCATTCTCATTTTCTTTATATTTATCATCTTCAACAAACCCCAAGCCCTTTTTGCGTGCATCGCGACACCGCCATTCTAAATACAAATAACCCGGTATTGCAATTAAAATGGCAGAAACAATGCCCATTAACGGTGCAGCTGATGCGGTTGTGCCATAATAAGAGGTGGGAATAATGTTTTGAATTTGCGGAGTTCCTGGTATGGCTGTCATCGTAATACCAAAAGCACCTAAAGCAATAGCGCCGGGAAGAAGTTTTCGCGGCAAATTTGCTTCACGGTATATTGCATAACCCATAGGATAAATAACAAACACCACTACAAACAAAGAAATGCCGCCAAAGGTCATCAAAAGACATGGAAGAACAACAGCTGCCACGGCAAACCGCGGACCAATAATCGACACTAATTTATTAGCAAGAGATTGGGCAGAACCAGTCACATCCATCAATTTTCCATAAACTGCACCAAGGAAAAACGCGGGAAACCAAGAAATAACATAGTCTGCCACACCTTTTATGTAATCACCTAAATAGGCATCTAAGATATTCATGCCACCCAATATAGCAACAATAATGGCACAAACTGGTGCCACCCAAATGATTGAATGTCCCTTATAGGCAAAGAAAATCAATAAACATAAGCCGATAATAATACCACATAAAGATACAATTGATAGCATAAAAATTCTCCTTTAACTTTAAATAATTATAATTTTATGAAATTCGGTTTAGAAAATAAAATCACCGAAAAATCATCTTTTAACCGGATTCGACATCTTTACTATAAAGACTGTATAATCTGGATGCCAGTCTTTTTTAGTGCAGTTCGTGTTAAGTTAGGACAAAAAAGTTATGAGTGGTATTTCCCAGTTTCTACAACAACACCATTTTCAAACTCCACATAGAATATTATAGGATCTATATACCCAGGATTTACAAAATACTCATAACGTTGAGCATTCTCTCCTGTTACATAATCAGGTTCACCCAACAAATCTTTTACGCTTTCTTCAGTTTTCCCCTCATATAAATAACGTGTTTCTAAATTATCCAACATATAAATTCTTAAATTTCTATGCTGTTCCCACTTTCCCTCCGAAAACATTCTCAGATCATCCTCAACGAATTTTAATATACCATTGTTAAATATTGGCGTAATCAACACCATTAGGCACAACACTGTTGGTAAAACCCATTTTTTCTGATGTTTTCTGTATTTAATAATTGGTAGAACAATAAACATCACCATAATTAAGATGAAGATATATTTTAAAACTCCACCGTAATAGTAGTTGAGAATATCATCAAAAGCAAAAGTAAAAAGCAAATAAATGCCAACAGAACACACAATTATTGCAAGTAATATGTATAAAGAAATTGTAATCAGTTTTTCTTTCATTTTGTTTTCTCCTTTCGCCAAAATTCGACATTCTTCATTATAAAGGCTGTATAATCTAGATGCCAGCATCAGAGGCTCCCTTGTGTAAAGGGAGCTGTCAGCGTAGCTGACTGAGGGATTGTTTACTTTATTCATTTACAACCCCTCCGAGTTTGCTTCGCAAACCCACCTCCCCTTACACAGGGGAGGCTTTCCGTTTCGACTTTTTTCAACATTCTTTATAGACTCGTGTCAAGAGTGAGCCAAAAAATTATTTTTTAAACTTATTTATCCAATTTAAAATTTCATCATATTTCATATCCCCCGAAGCAACAGATAAGCCAAAATCAACAACATCTGCATTAGTGCAGTTCAATTTTATTCCCTCTGCTTCCAAAAAAGTCAGCATAACATATACACCCATTCTTTCGTTTCCATCTATAAATGCATGGTTGGATATCAAAGAAAACCCAAGACCTGCAGCCTTTTCTTCTTTTGTTTTATAAAGTTCTTCTCCGCCAAAGGTAGCATATGCATTATTTAAGGCACTTTCTAAAAGACCTATATCTCTAACACCTACAGAACCACCTGTTTCTTCTGCTATAAGGTTGTGGAGAAGCAAAACCTTTTCTTTGCACAATTTAATCATTTCGCTAACTCCTCAAAAGCAGGTTTGAATCTGTTTATAATTCTCTTTGCTGCTACATCAATTTTCTCATCATCTGTTATATCAAAGTATGAATTCGAATCTAAATCAATAAGCAAAAACTTGGGTTTATTATTTTTAAATATAACTGCCTGACCATTACTCTCTGCTACTTTGGCAACCTTTGAAAAATTTTGATTTGCTTCTGTCATTGTAGTAATCGTTTCAGAATTTATATTCATAATTACCTCCTATTATTCAGGCAATAAATATATCCTACAAATTATATTATATATAAATTGCAGAATGATGTCAATCTATAAATTTCGACAATATTTGCACTATGATTTTGTCAAGTTAGGTATAAAAAAATTTGGTTTACCTAAGGCTTCTCGCTTTTCGAGAGGCTCCGCCGTAGGCGGTGGTGAGGTGTAGATTGCAGAGCAATCGTTTTTATTTTCCACCTCATCCGAGTTGCTTTGCAACCCACCTTCCCCTCAAGGGGAAGGCTTCTTTGTCCCTAACATCTCAAACTTTATAAAAACTGTATAATCCAGATGCAATTTATCAAAGGCTCTCATGTGCAAAGGGCGCTTTTATATATACAACAAAATGTGCCGGGCGGTAGTATCCGCCCGGCACACAAAAATTATACTTTTTACAAATTAAAACCCATAGGTTACAGGTGTGGTGATCATCGGCATTAAGTTATTGCTCCAAACAAATACCTTTGCATATCCGCCCTCACCACAATCCTTGAAAGATGCAGTCATCTGACCTGAACGGAGGTAGTCGGAGGAATATGCAGGAATTGTTTTCGACACAACATTTCCTTTAACTAAAACGCCTGCGCCGGTGTAATAAGCCACAAACAATTTAACCGTTTGAGCCTTACCGGTGTGATTGGTAAATTCAGCATAACCATCTACTGCCGTTGAGGCTTCAGGCAACACTGTGATAGCATCTAAGTCGTGAATACCAGCATTCTGTGCATAAATCTTTACATCGGCTACGGTGAGGTTAAGTTCATCAGGAACAAAGTTAATAGCAACTTCCTGTGCTACAACAGCTGCACCGCTCTTATCCTTAGTATCTGCTACAGAAACAGTATAAGTTTCTCCTCTAACCAAACCGGGTGCCGTAACGGTACAGGTAGTTCCAGCTACTGCTACATCCGTTACAGGAACAGAGGTTCCCTGGCTGTCTTTTACTGTAATCTTATTTACCAAGTCGCTCTTTTTCATAGCCGTTGCAAAATTAAGAACAACCTGCTTCTCATCAACATTGTTGGAGAGGAAGTTAACCTTCAGCGTTCCTACTTTAAGCTGTTTAACCGCAAGATCTAAAACGTTAAAGTATCCAGCCGCACTCGGTGAAAAGTTAAAGTAAAGGCTCTTTAAATCATTTGACGTTGAAAGGGCCATTTTGTAGGGATGGGCAGCGGTTGTATAGCCACCATTATAACCATAAAAGTCAGTCCATGCACCACCGTTGGGCTTATACTGGGTGGTCACGGTGCCAGCATCAAAATCCATTAAAAATTTAAAGGCGGTTGTATTATTATGGTCGCCACCTGTCAGGTTGTCTGTACCATGATTTTCTGTACAGCCCTCAACAGTACATTCAGCCATGTTGCTTGCACCCAGGTGCATGCCGGCACTGTATGAATCCTTATCAGTCACCGTCATTTCAGCCCCACCGGCACTGTTTTGCATTTTAACTCTGTCACCGCCAGCGTCCCACAGATGCGCAGTCCATAAGTCGTTGCTCGCATATTTAAGCGTAAAGCTCACTTCAACCTGGCCGTTTAACGCCTCAGGGAACGTATAGGTCATAGAAGCGCCACCGTTTGCGGTGGTTGCAGCCGTTACGCCGCTGGTTCCATAAATAACCGTTCCGCCGGTATAAGGGAAGCTGTAAGTTCCGGTACCATTGGTTTTGTCATTTACGAAGGTCAACTCAGCGCCGGAAACATAATTGGTGATAACATTGGTGTTTTTTGTTGTGCTTAAGTCAAAGTCTAAAAAGTTTTCATAGGACTCAAAAAGCGTTACCTTCTCTTCGCCTGCTTCCAGCTGTTCCACTGCTAGGTCTGAAAGCTGGAATGTTCCCTGTGCTTTCGTGTCGAAGTTAAAGTAAATGGTTTTTAAGTTCTTTGACTGTTCAAGTTTCATGGTGTAAGGATGGGCAGCGGTTGTATAGCCACCACTATAACCATAAAAGTCAGTCCATTCACCGCTTGTTTTGTGTTTATACTGGGTGGTCACGGTGCCCGCATCAAAATCCAGTACAAATCTAAAGGCGGCCGCATCGTTGGTATCTAACGCTCTGCTATCGGTACTATCGTAAGATCTCAGGTAGTCATTGCCATGATTTTCGGTACAGCCCGCAACAGCACATGAAGTCGTGCCATCTGCGCCCAGGTGCATACCATAACTGCTAGTCTGCGTATCTCTCAGCAACATTTCAGCATCACCGCTGCTGTTGAGCATTTTGACTATATCGTAAACTTGGGGGGAATGATGTCCGGCGAGATTGTTCAGGTCGCCGTATCTAAGTGAGAAGCTCACCGCCACCTTACCCGTTAAGGCCTCGGGGAACGTGTAAGCCATATAGCCACCTGTGTTCCAATGATTAATGTTTGCTGTTAAACCGCTTGTGCCGAACGTGTAGGTCATTATGTCCGAACCGGTATAATTCCTCATAAAAGTCAAGCTTGCACCGGAAACAGGGTCCATAACAACATTTTGATAATTATCTGCATTTAAGGTAATGTTTGCAAAGCTCTCTGATGATTTAAAAAGCACCTCTTCCGCTTCGCCTGCTGCCAGCTGTTCCACTGCAAGGTATGAAACGAGGAAATTTCCTTGAGCACCCGGGTCAAAATTGAAGTAAATAGTTTTTAAATTTTTTGATTTTTCAAGATCCATGGTGTAGGGATGGGCAGCGGTTGTATAGCCACCATTATAACCATAAAAGTCAGTCCACTCACCGTCGATTGGCTTGTACTGAGTGGTCACGGTGCCAGCATCAAAATCCATTATGAATTTAAATGCGGTTGTATTATTATGGTCGGCTGCTGTCAGGTTGTTTGCACCATGATTTTCTGCACAGCCATCAACAGTACATTCAGCCGTGCTACTTGCGCCCAGGTGCATACCGGAACTAGTATTCCCCGTATCTTTCAACAGCATTTCAACATCGCCGTCACTGTTGAGCATTCTAACTCTGTCAGCGGTGCCATCATCCCACAGATGCTGCGCAAAATTACCGGACCCATATTTAAGTGTGAAGCTCACCGCCACCTTACCCGTTAAGGCCTCGGGGAACGTGTAAGCCATATAGCCACCAGTGTTCCAATGATTCATATCTGCCTGTACACCGTTTGCGTTGACCGTGTAGGTCATTTCGTTCGCGGCCGTAGCGTTATATTCCTTATTAAGGATCAAGGTTGCACCGGTAGCGGAATCCTTAATAACGTTCTGATAATCATCTGCATTTAAGCTGATGCTTGCAAAATCCACCGTTGCTGCAAAAAGATCCTCATCTGCCGGCTCGCTGGCCATAGCCACCGGCAACCCTACAACCGTTAGCATAACCAATGCCAACACCGTTGCCAGAGAACTTTTAAACATGTGTTTAATTGTTTTTTTCATTATTTTACCCTCCTAATATTTATATGTATAGCAAGGCTTTGTTAAAGGCATGAGCTAAACGCTTCATTTTCTTTAGCAAAACCAATTAAAAAAATAAATTAGAAGCAATTAAATTTTTGTACCTTATAAAAGATTAGAAAAAAAGATTGAATTTACTCTACATACATGTTATAATTATAGCATTAAATAAACCATCTGCATAGTGAAGCGAGAGGACAATATATTTAAAAAATGGTAATTTCGCTTCATTTTAAGGAGTGAAAAAAATGAACCCTGAAGTCATAAAATTTAACATAGGGAACACCGCCTGTCATTTATCCATAACCGAACATTCAGAACCCCCTAAGTCTTCGTTTGTACATATTCATCCTTATTATGAATTATTCTATGTTTTTCAAGGGAATTTAAAAATTACTTTAGACGAAGAGGAATATGCAATTTCTGCCGGACAGGCCGCTTTAATTGCACCCGATTATTACCACCAAACGTGCTTTATGCCCAACACAAAAATTTATAGTATTCCCCTCTCTTTTAACCGGGACACTCATAGAAACACAAGCAAAAATTTTTACCCAATCTTTGCAAAAGCTTTTTCTGATTTTTCTATAAAAATTATTCCTAACGCCAAAAAAATTGCATCTACTGTTTCAGCGATTCATAGTTTATTTGCCAATTCTCCTTTTGGCCTAAAAGAGCGTTTGCATGCCGAGTGTGTAAGACTTTTCTTTGCCACCTTCGATTGCATTGCAGACTCTCTGAAAGACCTAACAGAGGATATGACTATCACCGATGACGAAGAACTGAAATATAAACTTGATCGTTTACTGGCAGAAAATTTTACAAAAGACATTGATTTAGACTTTTTAGCAAGCTCTTTATATTTATCACGCAAGAGAGTTTCATTGTTATTAAAAGAGCTTTACGGTAAACCCTTTCGTTATATTAAAACCGAAATGAGAATTCAGTTTGCAAAACAGCTTTTAAAAGAAAATGAATTAAGCATAGCTGCAATAGGAGAAAAAATTGGCTATAATTCCACACGCGGATTTTTATCGGCTTTTTTTGATTATACAAACATGACACCAAAACAATATAGAGAATTTTATTTGAAAATGAAACGTATTAACATAGAAGAAAAAGTATAAGAGGGATTGTTTTCGTTAATTCATTCACAACCCCTCCAAGTTGCTTCGCAACCCACCTTCCCCTCAAGGGGAAGGCTTTTTTATCCCTAACATTTCAAACTTTATGATTTTGTCAAGTTAGGGACAAATTTTTTTGCCTCTCTCAAAGGCTTCCCCTCGGAAGGCTTTTATTTTTTTTGAAACAATTTTACTAATTCAACAATGGGGATTGTTGAAACAGAAAGTAAGAGCGCCACCCCATATTCAACAAAACTAATCGGCTCAAAAGAAAAGAGTTCTCTAAGTGCAGGAACAAAAATCAGTGATGATGTTAATGCCAGTGACAAAAGCATCGTTCCCAACAGGAGCAGATTGGTTGTTTTCAGTTTAAAAATTGAGCCATGAGAACGCATATTAAAGGAATGGAAAATTTCTGCCATTGACATGGCAAGAAATGCCATAGTCATACCGTCGGAACTTTGTGTACTCTCCCAAACACCCGATTCAATATAATGCCCAATAAAGTAAGCAGCTAACGTAATGACAGATACCATAACGCCCTGATAGGCAACATTAAATCCCATGCCATTTGCAAAAATGCCTTCATCACTTTTTCTTGGCTTTCTGTGCATAATATCCGGTTCAGCCTTTTCTGCACCAAGAGCAAGGGCAGGAAGAGAATCGGTTACAAGGTTAATAAACAGAATATGGGCAGGCTTTAAAATGGTAAATCCCGCGAGTGTTGCTATGAAGATGCTAACCACTTCACTTAGATTGGATGAAAGCAAAAATTGTATGCATTTGCAAATGTTATCAAAGATTCTTCTGCCTTCTGCAACCGCACTCACAATGGTTGCAAAGTTATCATCTACAAGAATCATATCGGCAACGTTTTTGGTAACGTCTGTCCCTGTAATGCCCATGCCAATACCAATATCAGCATTTTTAATGGAAGGTGCATCGTTAACACCATCACCTGTCATTGCGGTAACATAACCAAGCTTGCGCCATGCATTAACAATGCGCACCTTATGTTCGGGTTGAACACGCGCATAAACAGAAATTTTGGTAACAACCTCATTAAATTCTTCATCACTATAGCGATCAATTTCTGTACCGGTTATCGCTTCTGTTGCGTCGGTAATGATGCCAAGAGACTTTGCAATGGCAACTGCCGTATCCTTGTGGTCACCCGTTATCATAATGGGTTTAATGCCTGCTTTTTCACATTCACGAACAGCTGCAGAAACCTCAGGACGCACCGGGTCAATCATGCCAACAAGACCCATAAATATCATATTGTTTTCAAGCGCTTCGGTGGTATATTCCGCCGGTTTGGTTTGATGCTTTCTGTAGGCGCAAGCAAGAACTCTTAGAGCCTGTGATGCAAATTCAGTATTCTTTTCCAGAACGTTTGCACGAAGTTCATCGGTTAACACAACGGCTTCACCGTTTTGCAAAATGTGTGTACACCTTGCAAGAAGTTCATCCGGCGCACCTTTTGTATATTGAATAAATTCTCCCTCAGCCTCATGAATGGTGGACATCATCTTTCTTCCAGAGTCAAACGGCACCTCGCCGACTCGGGGAGATTTAAAAGACAACTCCCCTTTTTTAAGTCCTAATTTTGTTGCGTAGTTTACAAGGGCACATTCTGTTGGCTCACCCACTGCTTCACCTTTTTCGTCTGGCTCAGCATCTGAGCATAATGACATACCCGTTGCAAGAAATTCTTCATGATCGCTCCAAAAATCGACAACTGTCATTTTGTTCTGTGTCAGTGTGCCTGTTTTATCTGAGCATATAATTTGCGTACAGCCAAGAGTTTCAACCGCTGTTAAGCGGCGTATAATTGCCTTTTTATGGGACATTTTTGTAACACCCATAGAAAGAACAATGGTTACAACAGCTGCAAGACCTTCGGGTATTGCGGCAACCGCCAGACTCACTGCCAACATAAACGTATTCAGCGTTGAATGAATATCAAATTTCCCGTTTCTGATTAGCGTAAACGCAAACATGAAAACACAGATACCCAAAACAAATTTTGTTAACAGCGTGCTTAATTGCGAAAGTCTTTTTTGCAACGGGGTTTCACCCTCTTCTGCCTGCGTAATGGCCGTTGCTATTTTGCCCATTTCGGTTTCCATGCCTGTGGCAGTAACAACCATTGTGCCTCTTCCATAAACGACCACACTACCCATATAACACATGTTTTTTCTGTCACCAAGAGGAATGTCCCCATTTTCAGCTGATGGCAGTGCATAGTCAATTTTTTCGGATGGAACAGACTCCCCTGTCAGAGCTGCTTCCTCAATTTTAAGACTTGCCGACTCAATAATACGGCCATCAGCGGGAACTGCATCCCCTGCTTCTAATATGACAATATCACCCAAAACAAGGTCTTCGCTTTTAACGACCATATGCTTGCCGCCACGAACAATCTTCGATGTGGCAGCAGCCATTTCTTTTAGTGCATCAATTGCTTTTTCTGCTTTGCTTTCCTGAACAACACCCAAAATTGTATTTAAAACCACAACGGCAAGGATAATAAATACATCGGTCGGTGATTCGTGTTCAATTAACGCCGTAATAAATGACACAACGGCTGCACCAATCAGCACAAGCACCATCGGGTCTGCAATCTGTGCAATAATTCTTTGAAAAATATTTTTCTTTTTTCCTTCAATCAGTTTGTTTTTACCATTTTTTTCTAATCTAGCTAACGCTTCTTCTTCTGTTAAACCATTTTTTTCAGAAGTAAAGGCTTCTAAAACAGTTTCTTTTTCCTCAAGATAATGTTTCATTACTAAATCCTCCTGTTATACTCATTTAAGAGAAACAATGGTTACACCTGTATCGCCCTCACCCAGACCACCGGCACGAAAGCCGGTAACCATGGGGTGCTTCTTTAAAAATTCATTAATCCCTTTTCTAAGCACACCGGTGCCTTTACCATGAATAATGGTAATGATTTGCAAATTAGCCAATAGTGCCTGGTCAATAAAGCGGTCCACTTCCATAATGGCTTCGTCTAGGGTTTGACCGCGCAAATCAATTTCCGTCTTCATATTCGTGTTCGTGCGGGAACGGGTAATGGTTGCGTTTGTTTTTTTCTTTTCTTCCGTTCGTTCAAACTGCAAATCGGTAAGTTTTGCTTTAATTTTCATAATGCCGGCTTCCAGTTGTACTGTACCAGAAGCATCCGGCAAGGATAATACAGTTGCCGTTTGGTCTAAGGATATAATGCGCACAGTATCACCAATTTTTAAGTTCTTTGGCACCTTTCCGGTTCGTTTCGGCTGTTGTTTTCCTTTATCAGCCAGTTTTTCTTGTTTTTCACGCAGGGCAGCTTTTGCTTCTTCTGCTTGTTTTAAGGCTTCTTTTAATGCGGCATTGTCCTGAATGGCGCGCAGTTCTTTCAAAAATTTTTGCGATTCATCTTTGGCCGATTCCAAAATACGCAAAGCCTCTGTCCGTGTTTCTTCCAAAATTTTTACACGCTTAAGTTCAAACTGCTCTCTTTCTTTTTTCAGTTCAGCACGAAGTTGCTTGCTGTCACGATTCGCTGTTTCTGCCTGCCGTCTTTGTTCCTCTGCTTTTTGACGGTTTTTCTCCAACCGCGCTAACACCTCTTCCATTTGAATGTTATCATCATGCAACAGTTTGCCCGCATGCTCTAACACTTCTTCAGAAAGGCCTAAACGGCGGGAAATGGCAAAAGCATTACTCTTGCCGGGAACACCAATTAATAACCGATAGGTTGGAGAAAGAGTTTTCACATTAAATTCACAAGAAGCATTTTCCACTCGGCTTGTGGATAATGCATACATTTTCAGTTCACTATAGTGCGTGGTAGCAGCCGCTTTAGCGCCCCGGGCACGGATATGGTCCAAAATTGCCACTGCCAGCGCAGCACCCTCTGTGGGGTCTGTGCCGGCGCCTAATTCATCAGCCAAAACTAAGGATTTTTCGTCTAAACGATTTAAAATGCTGACAAGATTGACAATGTGAGAAGAAAAAGTACTCAAACTTTGCTCAATGCTTTGCTCATCGCCAATATCTGCAAAAACATTGCTAAACACAGCTATACGGCTGTTTTCTGCAGCGGTAATATGCAAGCCGCTAGCCGCCATAAGCGATAACAACCCAAGCGTTTTTAAGGAAACAGTTTTACCGCCAGTGTTAGGGCCGGTGATGACTAACGTATCAAACTCTTCGCCTAAATAAATATCCACCGGTACAACGGTTTTGGGGTCTAATAAGGGATGTCTGCCCTTTTGAATGTTAACAATTCCCTCGTCATTTAATATTGGCTCATTGCCATTTATTGCCAAAGAAAATTTTGCTTTTGAAAATAAAAAGTCCAGTTCATATAGGGCAGATAAATTGCCTTTTATCTCATTGGAATATTCCACTACAAAAGCAGAAAGTTCTGCCAAAATGTGGCTGATTTCTTCTTTTTCTTCAGCCTCAAGCGATGCCAGCGTGTTGGTTAAATTCACCACTGCCATTGGCTCTATAAATAAGGTTGCGCCGGAGGCTGATGCATCATGCACAATGCCTTTAATTTCATTTTTAGATTCTGCACGAACAGGCAGAACATACCGGTCGCCGCGCATGGTCACAATGGGTTCCTGCAATGCCTTTTGGTATTTTGTCGAAGCAATCATCTCCTGCAGGGTGTCCCGAATTTTTCCGGCAAGAGATTTCTTTTTACGACGAATTTGAAAAAGCTCCGGACTGGCACTATCTGCCATTTCTTCTTCGCTGATAATAGCATCCTCAATTTCGTCTGAAACATTTTTAAGTGCAAAAAGGCTGTTTGAGAGTTCAAAAACTGTGCCTTCACCCTTGGTTTTATCGTCTTCTAAATAGCACTTAACGGCACGGGCTGTTTTGCACAAAGAGGCAATTTTTAAAAGTTCATACATGTTCATGCTACCGCCCCGTTCTGCACGAAGAAGGGCCGGTGTCACGTCATAAATCTTCATGCCGGGCGGATTACCGCGTCGCAAAATAACCCCCACCGTTTCTGTCGTCTGCCGCTGATGGTTTTGCGCATCTGCCAGCGTTTCTGCGGGAGTCAAGGTTAAAATTTTATTGCGGACAGGCTCATTTTGTGTGTAATCAGCAAGCCGGTTTAAAATTTTATCAAACTCAAGTGTTTTAAATGATTTTTTATCCATAATGTTCTCCATTATATAAGCATTCCCCGCCGTTGGCGGGGAATGCATTAGGCAATGCTCTCTAACAGTTTTTGAACGTCTTCATGATGAACAGAACTGATAAAACAAGTTCTGACTGTCAGCGCATGCTTTAAATGTGCTTTCGCTTCTTCGTTTTTACCAAGGGCAATTTCAGCAATTGCCGCATTATAATATGCTTCAATAAAGGTGGGATTTTTCTCCATCAGTTCACAAGCGTAGCCATAGGCGGTTTCATAATCTTCCAGCTTATTATAAAGCTGTACCATATTATCCAAAATGACAGCATCTTCTTTATTGTAATCATATGCCTCATGGTTAAACACCTTTGCCTTTTCCATATCGCCAGTGATAATGTACAAATAACCCAAACTACCGTAAATAGTTGAATTTTTATAAACAGGAAAAATTTCTTCTAATTCCTCTAATGCTTCAGCAACACGGCCTGTTTTTAACATTAAAATAGCGTGATTTGATTTTGCCACATACTTAACATCGGGTTTTTGTGAAAAAGCAAGAATTGAATTTAATAATGCTTCTGAGCGCTCCACCCGTCCCTCACGCATTAAATAATAGGCATAGGTTATTTTCTGATTCACATTCATACCTTTTTTTTCGGCACGCTCAAACCAGCGAAAAGAGCCGTTAATATCCTGCATGCCATACGCACGCATTCCCATCATATAGCACAGTGTGGCATAGCGTCTAAAATAATAGTATAAGGCGACTGCCAAAATTGCTATAACTCCAAAAAGAATATTGGTTGCAAATGCCCAAACAATTAAAGCAATTAATCCGATGAGCAATATAAATTCTATCATTTTTTCCACCTCACAAAAATATTAAGGCAAAACTTTATAAAGCTCTGCCGCATCGCCTTTGCCTACATGTTCTGCAATTTGCAAAACTTCCACACGCATGGTTTTTTCACCAAAGCGCAGTTCTAGCACATCGCCGATTTTAACATCATACGAAGCTTTGGCAACATTGCCGTTAGCCGTAACACGACCCTGGTCGCAGGCTTCGTTGGCAATGGTGCGACGCTTAATAATGCGAGAAACTTTTAAAAATTTATCTAATCTCATTTTTCAACCTCATTTTACCAGGCAACAAAGCCAACCCTTTTATACACCTTGCGCAAGGTTTTTGCGGCAATTTTAGCAGCTGTTTCTGCCCCTTGCTTATAAACCTCTTCCACATAGGCCTTGTCATTCTGCAGTTGTGCAAATCTTTCGCGAACAGGCGCAAGCTGTGCAGCAACCGCCTCGCCCACTGTTTGTTTAAATGTACCATAGCCACAACCGGCAAATTCTTTTTCAGCTTCTTCAACGGTTTTGCCGGTAACGGCAGCATAAATAGTAAGTAAATTGGTAATGCCCGGTTTATCCTCACCGGCACGCACTTCACTACCTGAATCTGTTACAGCACGTTTAAATTTTTTAATAATAACATCCTCGGGGTCTAAAATCCAAATATAACCATTGGGGTTGGGGTCGGATTTAGACATTTTATTTTCCGGAGATTGCAAGCTCATCACTCTGGCTCCGGTTTTGCCGATATAGGGTTCCGGCACCGTAAAGGTGTCACCATAGTGGAAATTAAAACGATTGGCAACATCACGGGTTAATTCAATGTGCTGCAACTGGTCATGCCCCACCGGTACTAAATCTGCTTGATACAGTAAAATATCTGCTGCCATCAAGACAGGGTAAGTAAATAACCCTGCATTAATATTGTCTGCATGTTTTTTAGATTTATCCTTAAACTGGGTCATGCGGGAAAGTTCGCCCATTTGCGTATTGCAGGAAAGCACCCAGGCCAGTTCGGCATGTGCAGATACATGAGACTGGAAAAACAAAATAGATTTTTCCGGGTCAATGCCGCAAGCCATATATTGCATCAGCACATCCATGCTGCGCTTTCTCAGTTCGGCAGGTTCCTGACGAACAGTTATGGCATGCATATTCATAATGGAATACATGCAATCATATTCATCCTGCAGGGTTATCCAATTTTTCAGTGCACCCAGATAATTCCCCAAGGTTAATTCGCCGGAAGGCTGCATGCCTGAAAAAATACGTTTTTTTCTTTCAACTGTTTGTTCCATAGCTACTCCGTTCTGCTGCAAATGCAGCGTTTCGATTAAAGGCGTTCTTTTAACAGGTCGCCCAGAATTTTTATACCTTTTTCAATTTTTTCATCACTCATGGTAGAATAATTTAAGCGGAAGCAATGGCTGGGCTTTTCAATATCCGTCATAAAGGCGCTACCCGGCACAAAAGCAACTTTGCGTTCAACTGCTTCTAACATCAATTTGCCAGAATCAACACCCTCCGGCATAGTAACCCAAATAAAAATACCACCATCCGGTCTTGTGTAGGTTACATTTTTAGGGAAATATTTATCCATGCAGGAAAGCATTAAATGGCAACGATGCTTATATAACTGACGGCTTGTTTCAATAGAGCTGTCAATATCATAATTTTTAAGATAACGAGCAGCAATCATTTGCGAAAACACATTGGTGTGTACATCTGTTGCCTGCTTACCCACCACAATTTTCTCCATAATGCCTTTATCTAAAATGAGATAAGCTAAACGCAAACCAGGGGAAAAGACCTTAGAAAAAGACCCCAGATAAATGACATGACCAGTGGTATCCATTGATTTAAGAGTAGGAATTTTTTCACCTGAAAACCGCAGTTCACCATAGGGGTTATCTTCTAAAATCATAACATTATATTTTTGTGCCAGTTCCAGTATTCCCTTGCGTACGGCAAGGCTTGATGTGATGCCAGAAGGATTTTGGAAAGTTGGAATGGTATAAATCAATTTAATATTTTTATTATTCTTTAAGGTTTCTTCCAAAACCGCTAAATCCATGCCGTCGTCGTTCATCGGTACACCATAAAGTTTGGCATTATATGTACGGAACGTGTTTAAACAACCAATAAAACTAGGTTCTTCACAAACAACGCCGTCACCCTCATTCAAAAGGACTTTTGCGGTTAAATCACAGCCCTGTTGTGAGCCGCTGACAATAATAATATCATCATTTTCACGACCAATATTCTCTTTTTCTTTCACACGGCTCAAAACCAATTCTTTAAGGGGTGCATATCCCTCTGAAATGCCATATTGCAATGCGGTTATAGGTTCATTATCTAATATATCATTACAAATTGCCTTAATTTCATCAACCGGAAAGCTTTCGGGCGCTGGTAAGCCGCCGGCAAAGCTGATAACATCCGGCTTACCTGCCACTTTAAATATTTCACGAATGGCCGATGCCTTAACACCAAGCATTTTGTCAGAAATTAAATTTGAAAAGTCCATTTTTTTGCCTCCTTACTCTATTCCAAAAAATCGTTTGCCGTTTTCTAAGGTCAAACGAGCTGTTTCTTCTTCTGTTAAGCCCTTTAACGCAGCTATTTCGCGTGCAACATAAGGCACGTAGGAACTGTCATTCCGCTGGCCCCGATAAGGTTCAGGCGTTAAATAAGGACTATCTGTTTCAATTAATAATTTATCCATGGGAACAGCTTTTGCAGCTTCTTTTGCTCTTTTTCCGTTTTTAAAGGTTACGGGACCGGCAAAAGAAATATAAAAGCCTAATTTTAAAAGTTCCTGCGCCATTTCGGTACTACCGGAATAACAATGCATAACACCGCGAAAATAACCGGATTCTTTAATAATTTCCATACAATCTGCATGAGCATCACGGTCATGCACCACATAGGGCAAATTTAGTTCCTTCGCCAATTCTATCTGCCGACGAAACCACTTCTTTTGCAACTCCCGGGGACTATTATCATAATAATAATCCAACCCAATTTCGCCAATGGCCACCACTTTTTTATCCTGAGCCAACTGTTTCAGTGTTTCCATATCCTGCTCGGTCATGTTTTCAACATCATGAGGATGAACACCAACAGCTGCATAAATAAAATCATATTCACGGGCAATTTTAACACTTTTAGCCGAGCTTTCCATATCTGCCCCAATATTTACAGCAAGGGAAACACCGGCATCACGCATTTTTTGAATTACAATAGCGCGGTCTTCATTAAAACGGTCATCATCTAAGTGTGTATGTGTATCAAAGTACATAAAAAAGTCCCTTCTATTTACAATAGCCTGTATCCTCTAACAAAGCATCTGTGGCGGCAGCGCCAGTGGCAAGTTGATCACAACGCTCATTTTCCGGATGTCCGTCATGGCCTTTCACCCAAAAAAATTCTGTCTCATGGTGTTTCATTTCATCTAATAGTCGTTGCCATAAATCTGGGTTTAAGGCTTTTTCTTTGTTGCTTTTTCTCCAGCCATTTTTCTTCCAGCCATACACCCAGCCTTGATTAATCGCATCTACAACATATTTACTGTCACTATAAATTAAAACGCGGCAGGGCTCCTTCAAGCGCTCTAAACCGGCAATAACCGCTAAAATTTCCATACGGTTATTGGTTGTTAACCGATAACCGCCGGAAAGTTCTAAGGTATGACCGCCATAGCGCAGAATAGTGCCCCAGCCGCCTGGTCCGGGATTGCCGGAGCAAGCGCCGTCTGTGAACATTTCAACTGTTTTAAGTTCACTCTTTTGCATTGGCATAATATTCCTCCAACTGCTCCGAAATAATCGCTACTATTTTTTCAGTTAATGCATCAGCCGAGAGTTCCGTCACAAAGCCGGCAGCACATTTATGCCCCCCACCGCCAAACATAGATGCCAAAACGGCCATATCTATATTTTCTTTACAGCGAAGGCTGACTTTTAATGTTTTTTCGTCTTTATCTTTAATAATAACACTAACCAAAACGCTTTCTATGCTAAGAACTGTATTGGGTAATTCCTCTACTTCTTCATTGGTTAAGTGATAGCTTTCTAAAAAGCTATCGGGACAATAAAGAACAGCAATTGTTTCGTTATTATATAACCCAATTTTCTCTGCTAGTGCACCGGTAAACTTTAATTTATTCAAAGTAACCGTATCATACAGCGCCCGGGTAATCGGTCTGTGGTCAAGACCAGCTGCCAGGAGTTCTGCAGCCATTATCATGGTGTTTGACGTTACATTAGAATATTTAAATTGACCGGTATCTGTTGAAAGGCCGGTATATAACGGCACGAGTGCCTTTGCCGGCAATTTGTCGCAAATTTCTTTGGATAAAGCATAAACCAGTTCAACACAAGCTGCACTTTCCGGGTCAGAATAATACACGTCACCATAAGGGATATCAGCATAGTGATGGTCTAACACCAACCGTTGTTGCATGCTTAAATATAAATCTTTAAGTGTCCCTAACCGATTGGCAGAGCCGGAGTCCAACGCAATAGCGCCGTCAAACATTTCAGGCTTTTCAAAAAGGCTATAACCGTCATTTAAAAACATATAGCGTTTGGGCATTTCCTTCTCCAAAATGACCACCGCACGCTTCCCTACAGACTCTAAAATAGCTTTTAATGCAAACGAAGAACCCAAAGCATCACCATCCGGGTTGGTGTGGGTAAAAATGGCTATTGTATTCAGTTTTTTTAATGCCTTTGCAATATCCTGTAGTTGATTCACATTACTCACCTTACGTCGATTTTAAAAGTTCAGTAATCCTTGCACCGTGTTCAATGGAATGATCCAATTCAAACACCGGTTCCGGTGTATAGCGCATTTTCATTCTCATTCCCAGTTCACGTCGAACATAGCCGGCAGAATTTTTCAATGCCAAAATAGCGTCCTTCTGCTCGTTTTCACTGCCTAAAACGCTGATATAAATTTTGGCATACCGCAAATCAGGCGTCACATTGACTGTCACCACGCTGGTCATCAGCGGAATCCGGGGGTCTTTCATATTTCTGATGATATCAGACAGTTCTTTTCTAAATTCTTCATTAATTCTATTAATTCTGTTAACACTCATAATTTAACCTCAAAAGCAAAATTATTTCTCCACTTCAACCATTTTGAAGCCTTCCACAACGTCGCCTTCTTTAATATCATTAAAGTTTTCTATTCCTAAGCCACACTCATAACCTGCGTTAACTTCTTTAACATCATCTTTAAAGCGTTTTAAAGATGCTAACTTACCTTCGTGAACAACAATACCATCACGCACAATACGCACCTGTGTATTACGGGCAATGTTACCATCTAACACATAACATCCGGCAATGGTTCCCACACCAGAAACACGGAAAGTCTGACGGATTTCAGCATGACCGGTTACTTCTTCACGGAAGGTTGGCTCAAGCATACCCTTCATAGCTGCCTGAATTTCTTCGATAGCCGTATAGATAACGCGATACATACGAATATCAACGCCCTGCCGTTCTGCACTGGCAGCAGCTCCTGCATCCGGACGAACGTTAAAACCAACAATGATGGCGTTTGAAGCAAAGGCCAGCATTACGTCTGATTCACGAATAGCACCCACACCACCATGAATCACTTTAACACGAACTTCGTCATTAGAAAGCTTTTCCAAGGATTGACGAACTGCTTCGACAGAGCCCTGCACATCTGCTTTTACTATGATGTTTAAGTCTTTCATCTGACCTTCTTTAATTCTGTCAAACAAGTCATCCAAAGTTACAGCTGTGGAAGCATTGATACGTTCTTGTTTTTGCTGATGTTTTCTTTGTTCCACAACATTTTTACCGCGGCGTTCATCATCAATAGCATAGAACTGGTCGCCACCATCCGGTGTTTCGGAAAGACCGGTAATTTCAACAGGAACAGAGGGACCTGCCTTTTTTATCTTTTTGCCCTTATCATCAAGCATAGCACGAACGTGACCAATCGCAGTACCCGCAATCACAATATCGCCAACCTTTAAGGTACCGTTTTGTACAAGCACAGTTGCCACAGGACCACGACCTTTATCCAGTCTGGATTCAATAACGATACCACGAGCCATACGATTGGGATTTGCTTTTAATTCACGCATTTCAGCCACTAAAAGCACCATTTCCAAAAGACCTTCAATATTCAGCTTCTGTTTTGCAGAAACCTCTACGCAAATAGTGTCACCGCCCCATTCTTCGGGAACAAGACCATGCTCCATTAAATCCTGCTTAATTCTGTCAGGATTTGCGCCTTCTTTATCAATTTTGTTAATAGCAACAATAATGCTGACTTCTGCGGCTTTGGCATGGTTAATCGCTTCAATAGTCTGTGGCATAACACCGTCATCAGCGGCTACGACTAAGATAGCAATATCTGTTGCCTGTGCACCTCTTGCACGCATAGCAGTAAACGCTTCGTGACCAGGTGTATCTAAAAATGTAATTTTCTTATCATGAATCCGCACACGGTGTGCACCTATGTGCTGAGTAATACCGCCTGCTTCTGTGCTGGTTACGTTAGTGCTGCGGATTGCATCCAAAAGTGAGGTTTTACCATGGTCAACGTGACCCATAACAACCACGACGGGAGAACGGGGTTCTAAATCTTCAGGTTTATCTTCATCATCACCAAAAAGAATTTCTTCATCCGTTAAAATAATTTCATGTTCAATTTCAGCACCCATGTCTTCGGCAATTAAAGATGCCACATCAAACTCAATGGTTTGACTGATAGCGGCCATAATGCCCAATGCCATCAGTTTTTTAATAACCTCAGTTGGAGAAACACCTAAACGGGATGCAAATTCGCCAACGGAAATTTCATTGGGAATCAGCACCTTTTTCTTTTCCTGTTTAACCTTTTGTTCTTTAACATGCTGAGGCGCTTTTACCTTGGCCTGTACATTATTATCTCTATGGCGATTGCCGCCTTTTTTCAGCTTTTGTTTATTTACGCCATCTTGAGAAACATTGGTTGGTACTAATTCTTCTAGCTTTTCGGTATCCATTTTATTAACGTCAACAACCGTTTGTCTGGTATCAACATGGCGGACCTTACGCTTAATAGGTTCGTTAGAAATTTCGACAACAGGCTCTTCAGCAGTAGCTGGTTCGTCTTCTGCCGTTTTTTCATTGTTCTTCTTTCCCTTTGCATCAGCTGTTTTTTTCTTAGGAGCTGTTGGCGCAGGCGCCTGTTCCTTCCCAAATTTAGGAATTTCCATCGCCTTATCAAAACGCTGGGTAAACACTTCAAAAATTATATCCAGCTGGTCATCTTCTAAAATACTCATATGATTTTTAATGACATAGCCATATTCTCCTAATAAGGCAATCAGCTCTTTTGAATTTGTGTCCAGCACTTTAGCCAGTTCATGTACTCTCACCTTTGTCATTATCCACACCTCCGAAAAATTGCGCAATACAGAAAATTCTGTTGTCTGTTACACTGTCACTGAAACTGAAAGATTAATGTTTTTCTTCAATTTCTTTAATTAACGTCTGATAGACATTTTCACTCACATTCATTTTAAAAGCCCGATTCAACCTTTTTTGCTTTATCAGTTTGTCTAAGCAGTCGGGTTTGCCACACAAATAAGCCCCACGACCGTTTTGTTTGCCGCTTGCATCCACAAAAATACCAGAATCATTTTTGACAACACGGATTAAAGATGCTTTAGAAAACTTATCTCCACAGCAAATGCATTCCCTGATTGGTTCATGCACTGTTTTCATCCTTATCTTAAGCCTCCGGTTTAATATCAATCTTCCAGCCGGTCAATTTAGCAGCTAGTCTCGCGTTTTGACCGGATTTACCAATGGCAAGTGATAACTGATGAGTTGGTACAATAACATGGGCAGAATGAGCTTCTTCATCAATGGTCACACTCACAACTTCTGAAGGACTCAATGCCTCTTTAATAAAGGAAACCGGATCATCAAAATATTTTACAATATCAATCTTCTCGCCTTGCAGTTCGTCACATACACACTGCACACGGCTACCCCGTGGACCAACGCAAGAACCAACCGCATCCACATTGGGATCACTGCTATAAACAGAAATTTTACTTCGGGAACCAGACTCACGGGCAATGCTCTTAATTTCAACCACACCGCTATTTAGTTCAGGCACTTCCTGCTCAAACAGGCAACGGACCAAGCCGGGATGACTTCTTGAAAGAGTCAACTTAGGACCTTCTTTCGTTGATTTAATACCCACTACAAAAAATTTAAACCGAGCACCGGGCTGATAAATTTCGCCATTCATTTGTTCATTGGTAGGCAATTCTGCTTCCTGTTCACCATCAACCTGAACAGAAACTGCACGGCTATCTACCTTAGTAATGATGCCACTTAATAATGTGCTTTCCTTACCGCGATAATATTCATAAGCATTCTCATTTTCAGCCTCATTAATACGCTGCACCACAATCTGTTTAGCTGTTTGTGCTGCAATCCGACCAAAATTCTTTGGCTGAATTTCAAGGCTGACAACATCTCCCAGTTGATATCGTGCATCCATTTCCTGAGCTTCAGGCAAAGCAATTTCTAAATTAACGTCTGTTACTTCTTCGACAACGGTCTTCATCTGGCAAAGACGAATAACACCCGTTTCACGGTCGATGGTTGCTTCTACATTCTGTGCATGACCGTAATTCTTCTTATAAGCAACAATTAATGCTTTTTCAATCGCTTCAATGATAACTTCTTGATCAATATTTTTGCTGATTGATAATTCTTTCAAAGCGGACATAAACTCTTGATTCATGATTGTAAGACCTCCATAAGGTGTTGCCATTATTATTAAAAAATAACAGCAAGACGAATTGATGCTGATTTTTCCAGCGGGATTTCTATTTCTTTATTTTCATAACGCAAAGATACAACACCCTTAGAAAAGGCCGTAAGCTCTGCGGTAAATTCTTTTAAACCGTCAATGGGTGCATATAGCTTAACATCAACCAAATGACCAATATAACGCAAAAAATCGGACTCTCTTTTTAAAGCACGGTCCAAGCCTGCAGAAGATACTTCAAATGAATAAGCCACCGGAATGGGATCCAGTTCATCCAATTTTTCTGAAAGAGAGAGACTGACTTGTTCGCAGTCCTCAATAGAAGCACCGCCTTCTTTATCTATATAAACACGCAGAATATTTGACTTGCCTTCTTTTTTATATTCCACGTCCCATATCGATAAATGAATGGCGGATGCAATGGGTTCAGCAATATCAAAAATTAACTGTTCAATTTTGGAATATGCCATTTAACTTCTCCTTACCATTATAAATCCGGTAATACAATACGAAAGAGTGGGAACCTGGCCCACTCTTTCAAACGTTCACTATACGCAAGCATAAACTTCTAACGCACAAACAACACACATTGGCAAGTGCCAAACCGTGTGCTTTAATCCTCAAAGCAGGGATTATCTGTGGTTTGCAAAGCACTCGCTGCAATACACCGGTCTATCTTCCTTGGGTTCAAAAGGAACCTGAGCTTCTTTGCCGCAATCTGCGCAAATTGCCGTGTGCATTTCTCTGGACTGCCTTAAGCTGTTCTTTCTTGCAATTCTGCATTCTTTGCAGCGTGTGGGTTCATTTTCAAAACCCTTCTCTGCGTAGAATTCCTGTTCGCCGGCTGTGAAAACAAATTCTGCTCCACAATCCTTACAAACCAATGTCTTGTCTTCGTACATGTAGTTTCCCTCACTTTGATAATAAAAAAATTATATTGTAAAGAAGGAGCAAGCTCCTCTTTTACCAAAACACAACACAACACACTCACCATTAGGTAAACAACAACTTTTCAAGTTTTTTCTTAATTCGTTGCAGTGCGTTGTCAATTGATTTGAGATCCCGATCCATACAAGTGGCAATTTTCCCATAAGACATGCCGCTTAAATAATACATCAAAACCTCAGCTTCAAATGCAGACAACGCCTTATCAATCCGACCTTCAATGCCGATCATATCTTCACGCTCAATCATGATCTGCTCTGGATTGGACCCAACCTTTTCATTGGCGTAACCGGCATACTCTACGTAATCCATTCCGCCATCATCTTTATTTAAGGAAATATATGAATTCAGTGGCATATGTTTTTGCCTGGTTGACATTTTAACAGCTGAAATAATCTGTCGTGTAATGCAAAGTTCGGCAAATGTTTTAAAACTAACTTTTCGTTCGGCATTAAAACCCATTATAGCTTTATATAAACCAATCATGCCTTCCTGAATCAAATCTTCCCCATCCGCTCCTGCCATAAAATATGACTTGGAACGAATTTTAACAAAGCTTTTATAGCGATTAACGATAACCTCTACAGCATCGGCATTTCCCACTTTTGCTAATAAAACAAGTTCCTCATCATTACAAGATAAAAAATCATGTTTTTCAGCCTTTAAGTTTTCAGACACAGTCTGGAACCTCCTGCCAAAACACAAAGCTTTGCTTTAATTATATTCTATTGATAGCAGAAAGTCAAGCATATTTATAAATTTTTTTATTTTTTTAATTTTTAAATATTTTTTTAATATTTTGCTTGCATTTTACTTTTAAATGTGCTATACTACTAACTTGTGAGGCTGTTACAACCTTAATAACAAAATTGAATCTGCATGGAGAGGTGGCTGAGCTGGCCTAAGGCGCACGATTGGAAATCGTGTAACGGCTAATACCCGTTCGAGGGTTCGAATCCCTCCCTCTCCGCCAAAAAACTGTGTTATCGTTAGGTGACACAGTTTTTTATTTTTAAAAAGTAAAATGACCACAGGAAATTTATCCGGTGGTCATTGTGTTTAATGATAAATAATTATAACCAAATCTGCAATAAGTGACAAATGAGTGGCAGTGTAAACAAACTGGCAATTGTCGTGATAAACATAGCCACAGCTGCATACTCTCCATCAGCGCGATGTTCATAGGCAAGAATAGAAAGAACTGTTTGTGCAGGCATAGCTGTTTCTAACACAACCACACCCAAAAGCATTTCTTTAATGCCAAAACTTTTAAAAAGGAACATAAATCCAATAGGAATAATGACCAATTTTAATGGTGTCAGAATTAATATCCACCATTTTTTTACAATTCTTTTTATATCTACCGTAGCTAGTGCCATGCCGATAAAAATCATTGAAAGATATGTGGTTAAACCACCTACTCCGCTGGTTGCTTCCTGAAGAAACGAGGGTAATTTAATGCCGAAAATCAGCATTAAAATGGCAACCGCAAATGATATTGTGTTAGGGTTTAGTATTTGTTTAGCAAAACCTTTTTTTTCATCCGTTTTATTCTTCGTTAGCATAATAACGCCAACCGTCCATAAAAACAAATCGTTCATCAACCAATAAATAATGGCATAAAAGAAACCCGTTTCTCCATACATGGCCACAATAATGGGATAGCCAATAAAAATAACATTGCCACATGTAAAAAGCAATTTATGCACAGCCGATGTACCATCAGGAATTTTTAATACTTTTGCTGTAATAACACCAATTAAAAATAATGTAGCAATACAGAAAAATGACATTAAAAACACAACACCCAAGTTGCCAAGGAGTTCAGGTTTTAATTCTTTAGATGAAATTGAAGAAATAATTAAACATGGCAAAATTAAATTAACAATTAGTTTTGAAATACTATCTTTTATTTTTATATCCAAATAACCTGTTTTCACCGCCAAAAAACCTAAAAGCATAACTATAGCCAGTGCACCAACCTGTGCCGCAACCACCATTGTATTCATATCATTCAACCTCAAAAATTTTTTATATTTCTATGATGCCAAAAAACTATTAAAAAACAACTTTTTTACATTACTTTAATAATTATACACAACTAAATTTTATTGTCAATGTTTTTTAAAAATAAACAGAAAAAATTTGCATAGAATAATACTATCAAGTTAAAAAGGATGGATGATTATGAAAAAAAGAATAATTTTTTTAACAATCCTTATTGTATTATTAACGGGATGCACACAAAAAAATAATCCTTTTCAAAAAGAAATTTCATTAAAACAAACCAGACCGGTAAACGTCACTATGACAAATGTTGAAACCGGCTATGGCGATTACCCCAACACCATGTATGGCTGGGGCTTGAAGAAAAATGTCAATGCACCGCCGGATATTCCTGCTTCAATTCAAACCATAATGAATACATACCACGCTATTTATTTAGATCAAACGCCCCGTTCACTTTACCTCACCTTTGACGAAGGCTATGAAAACGGTTATACTGCTAAAATTTTAGATGTTTTAAAAGAAAATAATGTGAAAGCTGCTTTTTTTGTCACCGGTCCTTATCTTGAAAAAGAAGAAGAATTAGTGCAGCGAATGTTTGATGAAGGTCATGTCGTTGGCAATCACACCGTTAATCATCCCAGCATGCCTCAACTTGCCAGCACTAGAGAAGTCGCAAAAGAAATTACAGCTTTGCATGATATTTGCAAAGAAAAATATGGACAGGAAATGAAGTTTTTCCGTCCCCCTCGCGGAGAATATTCAGAACGTACCTTAAAAATTGCTGAAGATTTAGGTTATACCAATGTTTTTTGGAGTTTTGCCTATAAAGACTGGGAAGTCAATAATCAAAAAGGCACAGACTATGCCTATCAACAAATTAAAAACGGCGTTCACGACGGCGCTGTGCTTTTACTCCATGCAGTGTCAAAAGATAATGCCGAGGTGTTAGACCGAGTGATTAAAGATTTAAAAAGCGAAGGTTATCATTTTAAATCGTTGGAAGAATTTGGAAAACCATAAACGTTTCCAAAAACGTCCTTGGATAATCTAAACGCATACGGTCAATCTAAAAGAGTAGAATTTTTAAATTGACTGGAGCGTGCAAAACATGAAGCGGGGACTTAAAACTAAAGGCAGAACTATTGTTTTTAGCTGTTTGTTTTTTCTATTAATATCTGCAACCTACATTGACTGCCGATTGCAATATCCGCAAAAAATTACAATTTTTGAAGGCGAACAACTAACAAGCCGCTCTGCCTCTGCTTATACCCTCAGTGCCCCCGTCGCTTTAGGGGGTGTTTTGAGCGAATCAGGTAATGTAGAGGCCGATACCTATGATTCAAAACTCTCCAAAAACGATAGCGGCGGTTATGATATGACCGTTAAGCTTTTTGGAATCATTCCTGTACATTCCGTAACCGTTGATGTTCAACCGGAAACAGCCCTTGTACCCTGCGGTAATGTTGTGGGGATTAAAATATTTACCAAAGGTTTAGTCTGTGTGGGCACACAAGAAATTAAAAGTGAAAACGGTAAGCGACGAGACCTATCCCATGAGGTGGACATTCGTTCTGGTGATATCTTTTTAACTGCCAACGAAACCGAATTAACGGACACAGAGCAAATGAGCCGACTCATTGAAGAAAGCCAGGGCGAAGCCATGAACTTTACCTTAATGCGCAACGGTGAAACCATAACAAAGCAGTTACAGCCTATTAAAACCACAGAAGGGTTTAAATTAGGTCTTTGGCTGCGGGATAGCACAGCCGGAATCGGCACCTTAACCTTTTATAACCCAAAAGACAACTCTTTTGGCGCTTTGGGCCACCCTATTATAGACAATGATACTGAAACCATTATGCCCGTTTCAGACGGTGCTCTTTTGCCTGCTAAAGTCCTTAGTATTCAAAAAGGGGCAAAAGGTGAGCCAGGAGAATTAAAAGGTATTTTTAAAGCCGGCGCAGACGACATAGGCAACATCACCAAAAATGATAGTCACGGAATTTTTGGTTATTTGACCAAAACCCAGAATGAACCTACACTTTACCCTGTTGCTTCCGGTTCACAGGTGAAAGAGGGGCCGGCAACCATTCTTGCAAACATCGAGGGAGAAAGTATTGAATCCTATTCGATTGAAATACAAAAAAATATCCCTTTTTATACTGCAGAAAGCAAAGATATGATTATTCACGTAACCGACCACGACCTTTTAGAAAAAACCGGTGGCATAGTGCAAGGAATGAGTGGCTCCCCCATCATTCAGGATGGTAAACTTATCGGTGCCGTGACACACGTTTTTGTTAATGACCCAACACGTGGCTATGGAATTTTTATAGAAAACATGCTGGCAGAAGCAGAGAACATGAATTGAAGTCAAGACCACCAGTAAACTGGTGGTCTTGACTAATGGAGTTCTATATTTAGCCATGATGATTGAATATTAAAACACAGGCTTTATATCTGTCTTTAACATATTTTTTAAACGCAACAGTGTCAACCTTTTGCGCATATAGGGTGAGTATGCCACGCAATCATTAAAAAATGAACGCTCTTTTTGAATGTCCTCCACGGTTATTTTACATCCAGCACGTTTCATGGCATCCAGACAGGTTTCATAATCCGGCACACTTCGAATAATTTTAATAATTGCCGGCCATTTTGCCTTTAAATCTTCTTTATCCACCTCGTCAATAATGTTTTCAGGATGGTTTAGTTTTTTCACTTCATCAGCCAAATTGCCATAGAAGCGGTAAACATCCTCCCAGTTTACCACCTCATCCTGTGTCTCCATATCATTAACATCAGCTAACGCATGATAATACTGAAGCATAGCCAAAGAACAAACACCAATATCATCACCATGTAAACCGGGAATAATGCCGTCTTGCAATTCCAGACATTCTATTAAGTGAGAAATGATATGCTCACTGCCGCTGGCTGGTCGTGAATTTTGTGCAAAGCTCATGCCAATACCGGTTTTAAGCAAGGCTTCAAAAATCATACCGGCTGTTTTTTCATCATTTTCTGTTACTTTGTCTGCCATTGCCATTAATTCATCCACTGCACTTCGTGTTAAATCGGCAATTTTTTTGCAATAATATTCACCGGTGAGCAAGGTTGAAATCTGCCAATCAACCAACCCGACATATTTGGCAACCATATCACCAAATCCGGCTGATTTCAACGCAACGGGTGCAGATGCTAAAATTTTTGTGTCGCCGATAATCACTTCGGGACTTTTGGCCGGACAGTTAATTTTAAATCCATCGCAAACAATGGGCGCACCATAAGAGGCAAAACCATCCATGGAAGGCGCGGTTGCAAAAATACATAACTTTTTATCTTGATTTGCTGCTGCCAAGCGGCAGGCATCATTAACAGAGCCGGTGCCCACTGAAAGAATTGAAATATCCCTCTTTTCTACCATCCTTTCCAATTCTTTAACATGCTCCATGGTGGTCACGCGCAAAAAATCATATATTTTATACTCCACATGAAAATCGTCAAGACTCTCTTCAATCCCCGCAGCTGCTTGTAACGTGTTTTTATCTGCTACTAGCAATAAATTCTTTGAAAAGTTATTCTTTTTTAAAACATCACCCACATAATGAATAACGCCAGAAGCAATTTGAATATCACAAATTGCCGTTTCATGCATTTTGCCACAATCGCAACCCTTTCTAAAATCTTCAATAATCGCCATAATATTAGACATAATGCCACCTCTTAGCTTCATAGGAATCTCATATTTAATGATACTTTGTCATTCTGTAAAACGCAATACATGAACATATTGTTCCATACGCCGCACTTATTAACCAGATCGTCTTTGAAGGGTCGTCTTTTATCATTAACGAATACAGACACATAGAAATTACATAATTGAGAATCTGCAAAATTATATATTCTTTATATCGCAATACACAAATAACCGTAGATACCAAACCCAAGATGGCAACAACGTTATCAAACAACAGATATTGTGAATGAAGGCTTTTGAATATGATATATAGAATTAACCACCCTGCCAACATCCCCAATAAAAGTGTTATTCTCTTTTTGCCAGATAGATGTCTCAGATCTGTTTTCTGTTTAATTGTATGTTTTGTCCAATTAAAAAATATCATGAGCTGCAACGGGAACGACACCAAAATTGCATATAAAGCTGTTGCATAAAGAGACATTTGGATATAAGCAATTGTGTATAAGATTGCATTAAATGCACAAACAGCAAAAGCAAAACGATTAACTTTTGATTGCAAATACATAACCACTGCAGAAACAAGTATCGGCACCCACAGAAAAAAAGATGGTTTAAAATAAAGGATGCTAATAACTTCTACCACTAAATAAACCCAGAAAGCGTATATCGAAATGTCCTTTTTCATTGTTATTAAAACCCCTTTAAAACTTTTGCAGAAGATTTGCAGTAAATTTGAGGCATGATCACAAAACCTTTAAAATGTAAGTTCCAATTGTTTTCGCATATTCCAAAAGTTTATCACATTCTATATACTCATTCGGCTGATGGGCACCGCCAATTTCGGAAAAATCGCGACCGGCACCAAATCCATAAGCCCGGTCTGAACCATATTTTGATATTACAGAAAGGTCAGAAAGGCAGGAACCGCATACAACCAGTTCTTTGCCCGTTGCTTCTTTTGATGCTTCAACCATAAGCATAACATCCTCGCTGTCCGGCTCACAAAATACGTAATGAAAGAACCTCGTGGCAGGCTCAAACCCATCACCAACAATTCCTAATGGTGCAAGCTTTTCGTTTAAAATCTGCTCAATTTCCTTAAGTTCTGAATAAATTTCCTCCTTTTTCTTATCCGTATAAAAAACAAAATATACTTCGCCTCTTCCTAAATCGCTACCATTGTTTCCTGCACGAACGCCCATATATCTTAGGGAGGTTTCAGGTATGATTGTTCCTTTATAAAATCTATTTTCGCTCATTTCTTTGCGGCGATTTGCTGCAAACGTTTCCTCAATGGTATCAATAACAACAGAAATGGCTTTTGCTGCAGTTTTTGCACTATCAACAACATCTTTAGTATGGAAAAAATATTTTATCTCTTGTCCACCTGAACCGCAATGCCAAATTTGTCCCTCTATTCCATCCATACTTACAATTCTCTCAGCGGGATATTTCAGCACTGTAGCCAGCGCCCCGTGAGAACCGCCATATTCCTCATCAGAATATGCCGAAAATAACAAATTCTTTTTCGGTTTAAATCCATTTTCCTTTAACAGTTTCATAATGAATAACGCAGTTGCAACAGCATACTTGTCATCGCAAGCACCTCTGCCGTGAATTTTTCCGTCACTAATTTCTCCGGACAAAGGATCTTTCTCCCAGTTTTTAACGTTGCCTATCCTCACGGTATCCGTATGAGCCATAAGCATTAGTTCATCTTCATCTAAATCACCAGGATATCTGGCAACAACATTATATCTGTTTTCCAAACTTCTTCCGGGTAAATAATCCGGATGTTTATCGAACTCCTTTACATCCAGCGGTGAGAAAATATCACTCTCCAGGCCCATCTGCTTACATAAATCATACACATACCGGGCGCAGCTTTCTTCGTTGCCGTAACTCACAAAGCTTTCTGAATTAATTTTAATTAGTTCTGAAAGCAAAGTAAATAACTCTTCTTTTCTCTCTTCAATTAAAGCACATAGTTTACTAATTTCCACATTAATTCCTCCAATGTATATTCTGCTGATCATTGTGTCGAGGTTATGCCATTTTTTCTAATTGTCATATTGTTCACAACTCATAATCAACATTAAAATTATAGCACACATTTATGTTTTGTTCAATATATTTTTTGCTTGATTTTGGCAAGCGATCATGATATACTAACTAATCGTGGGGTGATTCATACGGATAGATTATGGATATTCTTTAGTTTTATATATGCTTTTCTCAAAGGCACAAGAGAAGGTATGAAAAAAGCCGCTCTAAAAAAGAGCAGTTCTACTGAAATTTTGTTTTTTTATACCTTAATAGGGCTAATTTTAACGATTCCTTTTTCTGTCGATGCTTTTGCCCTTTCTCCTGCAATGATATTTTTTATTTTTCTAAAAGCACTTGTTGTATGCATTGCATGGCTTTGCGCATTTAAAGCCTTAAAAAAAATGTCTGTAAGCCTCTACGGCATTACAGACCTTTCAA
>JAZODT010000070.1:0-6595 GCA_045597205.1 Clostridia bacterium | reverse complement strand
AAAACCGCAATGTTCTGGTGCTCGCTGCAGAGAAGATAAAAAAAGAAAGCTTGCAAAATGTTAAGTTTTTAGCTAGCGATGTGAATATTCTTCGCAATTTTGAAACAGAAACAAAATGCGATGTTATTTACATTAATTTTTGTGACCCCTGGCATAAAAACAGTTACCGCAGGCGTCGTTTAACCCACGAACAGCATTTAAAGTTGTGGAAAAAACTGCTTTGCAATCAAGGCGAGATTCATTTTAAAACAGATAATCAAAAACTTTTTGAATTTTCTCTTAATTCCTTTGCCAATTATAATATGAAATTGAAAAATATTACATTCGATTTGCATAAATCTGATTTTAAAGGCAACATCATGACCGAATATGAACAGTTCTTTTCTGAAAAAGGGCAACCCATTTATCGTTGTGAAGCTTCCTTTCAATTATAAAACAACAAGAAAATAAAGTGAGAAATATTATGATTAATATTGTACGAATTTTACCCTATCAAAACGACCCTGCTCCCATAACCCTTTGGGTAACCAATGTTTTCCCTTTGGCAGATTATAATCTGCTCATTCTTTTTAATAACGGCGAGCGACGGATTTTTGACTGCAAATCCATTATCTATAAGCCGGAATTTATATCCCTTTTAGATAAAGCTAAATTTAATAACGCCATAGTTTATGAAGGAAACGTTGCCTGGCCGGATGAAACAATTGGCTTGTGCAGCGAAGCATTATACATACAAATTCAACCGGCAGATAACATGCCAGAAGTATTATTTACTTTTTAAAAGAAGAAAGAGGCATTGGCAAACATTATGTTTGCCAATGCCTCTTTTGTACACTGTGTGTACTTGGGTTTTAAATAATTTCCACGACAACACGTTTGTTCTCGCGGCTTGCAGCAGCCTGCATCACCGTCCGGATGGATTGTGCTATTCTGCCTTTTTTACCAATAACCTTACCCATATCACCCTCTGCCACACGCAGTTCTAAGGTAATGGCCTGTTCGCCCTCTACCTCTCGTACATCAACAGATTCGGGATGGTCAACTAAGGATTTGGCAAGAACCTCCAACAATTCTTTCATGTTGTCAGCCTCCTAAAACATTAGAATTAACCTTTCGATTACTCGATGACGCCGCTCTTTTTCAGCAGACCCTTAACAGTATCAGTAGGCTGTGCGCCGTTACCTAACCATTTTTTTGCCAATTCTGCATCAATTTTGATTTCAGAAGGGCTGGTCAACGGATTGTAAGTGCCGATCTCTTCGATAAATCTGCCATCTCTGGGATATCTGGAATCTGCAACAACCACTCTGTAAAAAGGAGCCTTTTTAGCACCCATTCTTCTCAGTCTGATTTTAACTGCCATCTATTTCACCTCCAATTTAATACACTTTTATATAAACCACAATGGTGATTTAACGCTTTTTCTTTCGTTTCATCATACGGCCTAAACCGCCGCCGGAAAACTGTTTCATCATTTTTTGCATTTGCTCAAACTGTTTTAACAGCTGGTTGACTTCATGCACATCGTTCCCGCTACCGGCCGCAATACGTTTTTTGCGGCTTGCATTAATAATTGATGGGTTTTGCCTCTCTTTCATGGTCATAGACTGAATTATCGCCTCAATTCTAAGGGTTCGGCGGTCATCCAAATCCACATTTTCCAAATCTTTTGGTTTAATGCCCGGAAGCATGGTAACCAACTGAGAAAGAGGACCCATTTTTTTCATTTGCTGTAGTTGTTCTAAAAAATCATTTAAATCAAATTGATTTTTGCGCAGTTTTTCTTCTAAAGCCGCAGCTGTTTTTTCGTCAATCGCCTGCTCTGCTTTTTCAATTAAAGAAAGAACATCACCACTGCCTAAAATGCGGGATGCCATACGGTCAGGATGAAATTCTTCAATATCAGAAAGTTTTTCACCCACACCCACAAATTTAATGGGTTTTCCGGTAACCGCTTTAACAGAAAGGGCCGCACCGCCACGGGTATCACCGTCAAGCTTAGTCACAATCACGCCGGTAATTTGCAACCGATTGTTAAAGCTTTCAGCAATGTTCACTGCGTCCTGACCGGTCATTGCATCAATAACCAATAAAATTTCTTCTGGATTAACGGCCCCTTTAATATCTTCTAGCTCCTGCATTAACAAATCATCAATATGCAAACGGCCGGCCGTATCCACAATCACAAAATCATTGCCATGCGCCTTGGCATGCTCTATGGCAGTTTTGGCAATGGTCACAGCATTTTTGCAATCTTCCATCGCAAAAACCGGTATATCAATTTGCTTGCCCACAACTTCCAACTGGCGAATTGCCGCCGGACGATAAATGTCACAAGCAACTAAAAGCGGTCGTTTGTTATGCTTTTTACGCATATAACCGGCAAGTTTGGCGCAAAAAGTTGTTTTGCCGGCGCCCTGCAAGCCTGCCATTAAAACTACTGTTGGCGTTTGCTTGCCGAATTCAATACGGGCGTTTTCACCGCCCATTAACAAGGCCAGTTCGTCATTAACAATTTTAATAATCTGCTGACCGGGAGTTAAGCTTTCCATCACATCGCTGCCCACTGCCCGCTCAGATACACGGCCGATAAAATCTTTAACCACTTTAAAGTTAACATCGGCTTCTAAAAGAGCCAGTTTAATTTCACGCATGGATTCTTTTAAGTCCTTTTCCGTGACAATGCCCTTACCCTTTAGCTTTTTAAAAGCCATGCTCAGTTTTTCAGAAAGACTTTCAAATGCCACCTGTCATGGCCTCCTTTATCAAAAATAAACTTATAATTCTTTGGTTAAATCCTTTAGTTTTTCAGAAAGCATCGTGAGTGCATCTGCCATTTTTTTTGAATGTACATAATTGCGTTCATACACCCGCATTTCTTCCACATCTTCAATAACTGCCTGCATTTTTTCTTCCAAATCCATAAAACGGTTGACAAGCTTTAACCGTTTCTCCATAGAAAATAAAAGCTTTTCACCGCGTTTAATAGCATCACGCACACCCTGGCGAGAAATTTCAAGAGGTTCTGCAATTTCGGCTAAAGATAAATCTTCATTATAATATAAATCAATCGCCTGGGCCTGCTTAGGTGTTAACAGTTCACCATAAAAATCAAACAACATAGCGACACTTAAATCCTTACTCAAGCACTTTACCTCCTTGTCTGTAAAGGCGTAAGCCTACACACCTATGTTATTGTACAGCAATATAATTAATTTGTCAAGACTTTTTTATAAAAAAGAACGAAAAAGTGAATATTAATTAGGCGCAGGCATTATTACAAACTATTTTTGAAAATTTTTTTATTTTTTCAAAAAAAACTGTTGATTTTTTAAAATTGTTATGGTATAATGTCAAGAGTGATTTGACTGGCAATGGAGGTGAACGTTTTGCCGAATATTAAATCTGCGAAAAAAAGAGTGAAAGTCATTAAGACAAAAACGCTCCGCAATCAGATGATTAAATCTGCTGTAAAAACATATATTAAGAAGTTTGAAGCTGCTGCAGCTGCCGGTGATAAGGCTGTTGCCGAGCCTGCTTTTAACCTGGCTATCAAAAAGATTGACCAGGCTGTCAGCAAGGGTATTATGAAGAAGAACACTGCTTCCAGAAGAAAGTCCCGGCTGGCTCTTATGCTGAACAAGGTTGGTGCATAAGTTTATTTAAATAATAAAACCGCAAGCAATGTGCTTGCGGTTTTTTATTCGGTTTTCTAAAGGGTAGCGACTTTTTTATCACTGCCCTTTTCCTTTATTCTTCCCAGTTGTGATAAACGTTTTGCACGTCATCATTATCCTCTAACATATCAATGAGCTTATTCATCATGGTAATATCTTTTTCATCCGTTAAAGAAACCATTGTTTGCGGAATTTTTTCAACTTCAGCAGAAGCAAAGGTGTAACCCTTTTCCTCTAAAGCACCACGCAAACCGGCAAAGCTTGCAGGGTCACACAAAATTTCAAAGCAGCCTTCCTGAGGTGAAAAATCCTCGGCACCAGCATCTAAAGCATCCATCATTACAGTGTCCTCTTCTAAGCCGCCTTCCTCATTATCAATAATAATAACGCCCTTTTCGTCAAACATAAAGCTAACGCAACCGGTTTGACCTAAATTGCCGCCAAATTTATCAAAATAATGGCGCACTTCGCCAGCAGTACGATTACGGTTATCCGTCAAAGTTTCGACGATCACCGCTACACCACTGGGGCCATAACCTTCATATGTGATTTCTTCATAATTATCCGAACCCAACTCACCGGATGCTTTTTTAATGCAACGTTCAATATTATCATTCGGCATGTTGTTGGAACGGGCTTTGGCAATAACGTCCTTAAGCTTGCCGTTCACTTCGGGGTCCGGACCACCGGATTTTACCACAACCGTAATCTCACGACCAAGCTTTGTAAAAATTTTCGCTTTTTTAGCATCACTTTTCTCTTTTTTGTGTTTAATATTCGACCATTTGGAATGACCTGACATTGTTTTACCACTCCTAATTACATATAATTAATAAATTTGTTTATAATACATAATAAAATACTCTTAAAGGATGATTAGATGCAATACTTCTGGACTTTTTTGGTGGGTGGTTTGCTTTGCGTTATTGCACAAATTCTCATTGATAAATGCAAGCTAACCCCTGCCCGAATTTTAGTTATCTATGTCAGTGCTGGAACTTTTTTAACGTTAGTTGGCTGGTATGAGCCTTTGGTTAAACTCGCCGGTGCCGGCGCCACAATTCCCCTGACAGGCTTTGGCTATACCCTGGCCAAGGGTGTTTTAAAAGGCATTGCCGAAAAGGGCATTTTAGGCATTTTTTCAGGGGGATTAACCGGTGCATCGGCCGGCATTACAGCGGCCATTGTTTTTGGTTATCTGGCTGCTTTAATCTGCAAGCCCAAACCAAAGAAATAAGCTATAAAATACCCATATCTGCCATGCTGTAATATTGATTCCCTGCCACAATAATATGGTCAACAACATTAACATTAATCGTTTCTAACGCTTGGATTAACTGGTCGGTTGCCTGTTTATCTGCTTCTGAGGGGTGAACCGAGCCGTTGGGATGGTTGTGGGCAAAAATCACATACTGTGCCTTGCGTTTTAAAACCTCTTCCACAATCAAACGGGGATAAGCCGGCACCTCATTAATGGTGCCCTGCGCAACCCGTCCCTGATAAAACACCCGACGGTTAGAATCAATACAAATAATATGAAATTCTTCATGGTTTTTCCCAATAAACAGGTTAATGGCATACTGCCCAGCCAATTCTGTTGTACTCAAATAAACATTTCTGTTCCACTTCGCCTGATTGTAGGCTCGGCAAAGATGAGGAATCATGCTGAGTAAAAAAGCACTGTTTTCCCCTATGCCCTGAATTTTTTTTAGTTCTTTTGGGTCGGCTTCAAACACATTGGCAATGTTACCAAACTCCTTAATCAAATCATGGGCAATGGGATTGGTATCCCCTCTGGCAATAGTGCTATATAAAAGCATTTCCAAAATTTCATGAGGTACAAAATTATCAAAGCCGCCATCCTTTTTAAAGCGCTCTTTTATTCGCTGACGATGACCGTCATGTCGCATGCCTATCCGCTCCTAATTTCAAACCTTTAAATTTCTGCTGCCGGGCTTAACCAGCGGAATATTTTCTTTACACAAGGGGCACTCTTCTGCTTCATAAGAAATAACAGCCAAAGAAATAACAGAAGAAAGGGGCACACCAAAATCAGCCTTGCCACCGGTACGATCCACCAAAACACCAACTCCGGCAACTTCGCCACCATGTTCTTTAACAATATCAATAACCTCACGAACGCTGCCACCAGTGGTTACAACATCTTCAACAACCAAAACCTTTTGGCCGGGTTTAATCTCAAAGCTTCTGCGCAAGGTCATTTTACCGTTTTCCCGTTCTGCAAAAATGTTTCTCACACCTAGCTGACGAGACACTTCATAACTCATTTGAATAGCACCAATGGCAGGTCCAATCACCAATTCAATGCCCTGGCCTTTAAATTTTTCTGCCAGTGCAGCACACAATTCTTCGCTATAACGCGCATCTTGAAAAACCTTAGCACATTGCAGATATTTATCTGAGTGGCGACCGGAGGTTAATAAAAAATGGCCCTCCATTAACACGCCGGCCTCCTTCAAAATTTCCAATACTCGCTCTTTTGTCATAAATA
This sequence comes from Clostridia bacterium, assembly GCA_045597205.1. GTDB lineage: Bacteria > Bacillota > Clostridia > UBA1381 > UBA9506 > UMGS755. The sequence goes on along the minus strand of JAZODT010000070.1, from coordinate 406 downwards.
ATCTCCCCTCTGCCATGCTCCATGCACAGCATAAAATTTTCTATTATATATTGTACCTTTTTTTAAGCAAAATTTCAAGATTTATTTTAAAATATTCGCAGAATTATCATATTAAACATATAATGTAATATAAGCGAAAGAAAAATCCTCTTTTTTCGCTAAAAACAGGTGCTTTGCACCGGAACAGGAGTGAATATGGAAACTGCACTGATTGCATTTTCTTCCTCCACATCGGCTAATCGATTAAAAAAGCTGGCAACAAAGGAACAAATCTCTCCCCTCTCTTTAACACAAACACCAAAATCAGTTAGTCAGAATGGATGCACCTATTCCATTAAATGCTCCATGCACGCACTGCCTGCTCTTTTGCAGTTAGCAAAAGACTATCATATTAGGCACGGAAACA
>JAZODT010000069.1:0-3815 GCA_045597205.1 Clostridia bacterium | reverse complement strand
TGTATTATTGCCAAGCACAGAAGCGGTTCATTAGCCACGATTGAAATGGTATGGGCAGGACAATATACACGATTTATGAATCTGGATAAACGACATGAATGAACTGTTGAAAAAAATTAAAGAAACAATTGAAACGCAACGATTGATTGTGCCTGGGGACAGGGTTTTAATAGCGTTGTCTGGGGGTGCAGATTCGGTTTGCCTTTTTAAAGTTTTGCAAAAATTGCAAAAGGAATGGAATATAATGTTGTTTGCAGCTCATGTACATCATGGCTTAAGAGGAAAAGAGGCAGATGCAGATGAGGCATTTATCCGCAGCCTTTGTGCAGAAAACAATATTCCTTTGTTTGTGAAACATGCCGATGTGGCGTTGATGGCTAAGGAAGCAGGCGTGGGTCTTGAAGAAATGGGCCGGCGTGTTCGTTATACTTTTTTTGAAGAAATTTTGCAACATGAGAATTTGCATAAAGTTGCCACAGCCCATCATGCTGGAGATAATGTTGAAACCGTGCTCATGCGGTTGGTGCGGGGAACAGGACCTTTGGGCTTGGGCGGTATTCCGTACCGGAACGGTTCAGTTATCCGCCCACTATTAAGAGTAACCCGTGGGGAAATTGAAGCTTTTTTGCAAGAAGAGGGGCTTTTTTGGCGGACAGACAGCACCAATATGGAAACGGTGTTTACCCGCAACCGTATCCGTCATCAATTGATTCCTTTATTAGAACAGGATTATAATCCTAATTTTCAAAAAAATTTTACAGAACAAATTGAATTATATGCTGCTTGCGGTGTATATATAAAAAGTGAAATAGATAAGCTGTTTAACCGTTTGGCAGAACCGGTAGCCGGTGGCTTTAGCTTTTGTTGCGAAAAGTTGCAGTCCGAATCACCATTTTTAGTGCAGATGTTGTTGCATGAAGTGATAAGTTCTTTGCAACATGAACGCATAGCGGGTATGGCAGCTGTCAAAAGTGCCTATCTGTTATTAGCAAAAAAACAGGGCAAGGCAGACTTAGGCGGGCAGCTAACGGCACAAGTCTGCCATGGTCATTTATATATTCACAAAGAAAAATCACCAAAACCTTTTGAACACGTTTTTACGCCTAAAGGAAAGGTTTTTATTCCTGAAACGAAGCAGACGGTTTGTTTTGAAGTAGCAACCGGTTCGTTAAGTGAAAAAAGCGGAGAGGTTGTGTTTTTAAATCCTGAAGCATTACAAGGAAAAAAATTAAGTTTTCGTTCGCGTAAAAAGGGCGATTATTTTTATCCATCCGGAATGAATGGTCGGCAAAAATTAAAAAACTTTTTTATTAATCAAAAGGTTCCCGTCTTTATGCGTGATACTGTCCCTATTTTAACGGCAGATGATGAAATTGTCTGGGTGGTGGGATATCGAGCAGATGAACGATATTTGGCAAAATCTAGCCAGATAAAAACATTGCGTGTTCAACTTGAAAATGATAGATTGAATTAAAAATGAATAGAAAGTAAAATTTTTATATATTTATTGTAATTTATTCAGTTTTGTGTTAAACTAAGTTCTATTCAATGACCTAAAGGAGTGACAGGATTGAAAAAAAAGTATCTTGGCGGCATAGGTTTTTATGTCCTGCTGTTTTTGATTGTGCTTATTATGTTCGGCATATTTAATTATGAGCCGGGCATTAAAAGTATTCGTTATTCCGATTTGCTTGGCTATATAAAAGATGGTAGCGTATCAGAATTGGTATTGACGGAACGCACAGCAGTTATTACGCTGCGTGATGGGGAAGGAGACCATCCAAATGCTAATAAACGTATATCAGATATTTCCTCTATCTTTATTTTATATGAAGATGCCGGCGAAGCAATTCGTGAACAGATGGATGCCGGAACGTTGGAGGTAGATACACCGGCACCACAGGAATTGCCCTGGTGGCTTTCTTTGTTGCCGACTTTATTAACAGTTGGAATTTTTGTTTTATTTTGGTTTGTGTTTATGCGGCAGTCACAGGGTGGCGGTGGCAAAATGATGAATTTTGGCAAAAGCAATGCCCGCATGACGCAGGACGGCGAAACTCGGGTGACCTTTAAAGATGTTGCCGGTGCCGATGAAGAAAAAGAAGAATTGGCAGAAATTGTAGATTTCTTGCGGGATTCCTCTAAATTTATTCAGTTAGGTGCTCGTATTCCCAAGGGTGTTTTGTTGGTTGGCCCGCCGGGTACCGGTAAGACCTTGCTGGCCAAAGCGGTTGCTGGTGAAGCAAAGGCTCCGTTTTTCAGCATCAGCGGTTCTGATTTTGTAGAAATGTTTGTGGGGGTGGGTGCTTCCCGCGTTCGTGACTTGTTTGAAAAAGCCAAACGAAATGCCCCCAGCATTGTTTTTATTGATGAAATTGATGCGGTTGGTCGTCATCGTGGTGCCGGCCTTGGCGGTGGCCATGATGAAAGAGAGCAGACTCTTAATCAGCTGTTGGTTGAAATGGATGGCTTTGGTGCTAATGAAGGCATTATTATTATTGCCGCTACCAACCGCCCGGATATTTTAGACCCGGCACTGCTCAGACCCGGTCGTTTTGACCGTCAGGTAGTTGTGAATTATCCTGATGTTAAGGGCAGAGAAGAGATTTTAAAGGTGCATTGCCGTGCCAAACCCTTGGCGCAGGATGTGGATCTTTCCGTCATTGCTAAAACAGCCTCCGGCTTTACCGGTGCTGATTTGGAAAACCTGATGAATGAAGCTGCGTTACTTGCGGCAAAAACAGGTAAAAAGAAAATTGAAATGTCCGATATTGAAAATTCCTTTATGAAGGTCATTGCCGGCCCGGAAAAAAGGTCTAAAACTATAACGGATAAGGAAAAACGGTTAACAGCCTATCATGAAGCTGGTCACGCTATTATGCACAAGTTAATGCCTAATTGTGACCCTGTTCATGAAATTTCTATCATTCCTCGTGGGCGGGCAGGTGGTTATACCCTGTCTTTGCCGGAGGAAGATAAAAGTTATGTTTCCAAAAAGGATATGTTGGACCAGATTGTATCCCTCTTGGGCGGCCGCACAGCTGAAAAACTGGTGCTGGATGATATTAGTACCGGTGCATCTAACGATATAATGCGCTCCACAAAAATTGCCAGAGACATGGTGACAAAGTACGGCATGAGCGATGTGTTAGGACCTATGACCTTTGGTTCAGATAATGATGAGGTCTTTTTGGGTATGAGTTATGCGCAATCTAGGGATTATAGTGAGCAAGTGGCAGCTGAAATTGATGCTGAAGTGAAAAAGATTATTGATAATGCCTATAAAACCTGTGAAGAACAGTTAACCTTGCATCGCCATCAGTTAGAGCGTGTGGCAGAGGCGTTATTAGAAAAAGAAAAACTTTCCGGTGAAGAGTTTGAAGCATTGTTTGCCGGTGAGCTTATTCATGAAGCATCTGAAAATGAAGAAATTGTTGCAGAACCGCGGACAGAAGAGGCAAATGAAAAAACTGCCCAAGAGCCTGAGGGAGCAGAGCAGAAGGAAGAGACTGTAACACCGGAAGTTGAAATAAAAGAATAAGTTTTTAAAAGGGACTGTAGCATTTTGCTACAGTCCCTTTTTGTATAACGAAAACCACGCTAAGCCTGCGTGGTTCAAAAAAGGTTAACCGGTGAACGGAAAACAAATTAGATGTAATTTATAAATTAAAAATTTCTTCGAATATGAAATCTTTTATTCAAACGTATATTGTTGAAAAGCCTTCCCCTGTGGGAGGGGAAGGTGGGTTTTGCGTAGCAAAACTCGGATGAGGTGGTGAAGTAATAAATTGCGATGTTTAACGATTGCATTCGCA
>JAZODT010000068.1:0-22972 GCA_045597205.1 Clostridia bacterium | reverse complement strand
CGTATGATTGAACAGGAACTGGAGAAAATTCCAAAAGAAAAGGTGAAAGCCATCGCTAAACAGAACATTGAAGATATTAAAAATTCCAACCGACGGGATTTTAGATTTTAAAAGAAAAAGCCTTCTTGTATGAGAAGGCTTTTTCTTTTATTTATTTCAAATCAAAGTTTTCCAATACATAATCCATATCTTTGTCTCCGCGACCGGAGAGGCACAAAAGAATGGAGCCGTGTTCTTTTTCCTTGGCCAGTTTCATGGCATAAGCAACGGCGTGAGAACTTTCGATGGCTGGAATAATGCCTTCTAAGCGGGAAAGACGGAAGAATGCATCCACTGCTTCTGCATCATCAATCACGTCATATTTCACGCGGCCTAATTCCTGCCAAAAAGCATGCTCAGGGCCGGAAGAGGGATAGTCAAGCCCGCTGGCAACGGAATAAACCGGTGCCGGTTCGCCATTTTCATCCATCAGCATAATGCTGTTAAAGCCGTGCATAATACCCTCGGTACCATAGTTTAAGCTGGCAGCGTGGTCGCCTAATTTTGCGCCACGGCCTAAAGGCTCTACACCGTAAATATCAACAGGGTCATTCAAAAAGCCGGAAAAGAAGCCGGCAGCATTGGATCCACCGCCTACGCAAGCCACAATGGAATCGGGCAGGTCGCCGGTCATTTCAATAAACTGTTCTCTTGCCTCCACACCCACAATGTGCTGGAAATCACGGACCATCATGGGGAAAGGATGGGGACCAAGCACAGAGCCAATGCAATAAATGCAATCTTTATATTCTTTGCTGTAAGCTTCAAAAGCAGCGTCAACTGCTTCTTTTAAAGTGGCAAGGCCGTGGGTAACTTCCACAACGTTGGCACCTAAAATTTTCATTCTTGCCACATTGGGTGCCTGCTTTTTAATATCTACAGACCCCATATAAATGTCACATTCCAAACCAAAGTGCGCTGCAGCTGTTGCTAAAGCCACGCCGTGCTGACCGGCACCGGTTTCGGCAATCACCTTTTTCTTACCCATATATTTGGCAAGGAGTGCTTCGCCCATACAATGATTTAGTTTGTGGGCACCAGTGTGGTTTAAATCTTCACGCTTTGCATAAATATGTACATTGCCGATTTGGTTGGAAAGCCGTTCTAAATGAGTAATGGGCGTAGGTCTGCCCTGAAACTCCTTACGGATGCGGCGCAATTCGCTGATAAACCGTCTCGATTGGCAAATGTTAAAATAAGCATCGTTAATCTCGCTCATGGCGGCTTTTAATTCATCCGATACATAACATCCGCCATACCTGCCAAAAAAACCATCATTAGATGGATATTTCTTAAAATAATTGTTAAAATCTACATCTTTAAAAGTCATTGTCTTCATTTCCTTTCCAATGGAAAATATACACTCTCTTATTATATCGCAAAACAGCGCAAAAGTCCAGTAAAAAATGTATGGGGTTATAAAGATTGACAAAACAAGGGGTTGGTGGTATAATTGGCATGAAAATAATGGATGTGTCAGTGGGTGAAAATATGATTTTAGCAATTGATATTGGCAATACCAACATTGTTGTTGGTGGCTTTGAGGGCGAAACGCTTTCGTTTGTGGCACGCATGGCCACCAATGCTAACAAAACAGAGGATGAATATGCCACCAAAATCCGCAGCATTTTGCGGCTTCACGAGGTGGAAGAATCCCATATTGAGGGCGCGATTGTGGCTTCGGTTGTGCCGCCTTTAAACAGCGTGATGAAAAGGGCACTTTCAATGGCGTTTAATTTAGAACCTATTATGGTTGGTCCCGGTATGAAAACCGGTATTAATTTGCATTGTGATAATCCTGCATCTGTAGGGGCAGATTTAATTTGCGCTTGCGTGGCAACCCATCATATTTACGGTAGTCCGTCACTCATTATTGATATGGGCACGGCCACCAAGCTAATGCTTGTGGATAAAAATGGTACGTTTTGCGGCGCATCCATCATCCCTGGTGTAAACATTGCCCTAAAGGCATTAGCCAGCGGGACGGCTCAGCTGCCTCAAATCAGTTTAGAAGCACCCAAATCTGTTATCGGCAAAAATACCATCGATTGTATGCGCTCTGGCGTGGTGTTCGGTAATGCATCTATGATAGACGGTATGATTGACCGCTATAATGAAGAGGTGGGAGAAACCCTTCCGGTTTATGCCACAGGCGGACTTTCTAAAACCATTATCAGCCATTGCAGACACGAAATTCGGCATGACGAGAATTTAGTACTGAAAGGCTTGAACATTTTATATAAAAAAAATCAATAGTGCTATATTTCTTTCCTTTTGGAAAGTGTATAAAAAAATTTATGCGTTGTACTGCTATAGGCGGGCGACAGCAAGGAGGAATTTTTTATGAACGCAGAAAAGAGGAGAATGTCAACCAAGACCTTGGTGCTGGGTGCCGTGCTCACGGCAATGGTGGTGCTGTTGCAGATGTTAGGTTCCTTTATTCATTTAGGGCCTTTTTCCATCTCGCTGGTACTGATTCCCATTGTTATCGGTGCCGGAACCTGTGGTGTGGGCGTGAGCACCTGGCTGGGATTGATATTCGGTATTGTGGTTTTAGCCAGCGGGGATGCGGCGGCCTTTTTGGCAGTGGATGTGTTGGGCACCGTGGTTACGGTTTTAGCCAAAGGTGTTGCCTGCGGGCTTTTGGCAGGTCTTGCCTATAAGCTGCTGGAAAAGGTTAACCGTTATGTGGCGGTGGCAGTGGCGGCTGTGGTTTGCCCCGTGATAAACACCGGTTTGTTTTTGCTGGGATGTCTGGCTTTCTTTATGGATACCATTATCGCCTGGGGTCAGGCGGCTGGTTTTGCCAATGTAGGTGCCTACATGATTTTTGTTTTGGTTGGCGGCAACTTTTTGTTTGAGCTTTTAACCAACATCGTGTTGAGCCCTGTGGTTGTAAGGCTGTTAGATATTCAAAAAAAAGCATAAATATAAAAAGTTAAAAGGTCGTAGCAGTTTGCTACGACCTTTTTTCATTATAAAAACAATCATTTTCCCATCTCATAACATTTGTATCAATATATTCCCATATTTTTTGATAATCCTTTTCGCCACGGATAATATGGTCATGGTATGACCTTTGCCATATAGAATAACCAATTTCTTTTGTTACCATTGTCTTGAATGACCGAATAATATTTTCAATATTCTTTGTAGGGGACGATGCCCACATCGTCCCGTGGAGAAATATAATCAAATGAATATGATTAGGCATAATTACATATTTATCAACCGTTATATTTTCATATTTGATATTTATGTTGTTAATATATTTATCGCATATCATACCGATTTCAGATAAACTATTCTGCGGGACGATGTGGGCATCGTCCCCTACGATTATTTTAGATAACAATTGTTTTTTGTCTTTTACACATATTGTAATAAAATATGCCCCCGGCGCACTATAGTCATACCCCTTTAATCTTGTGGGTTTTCGTTTTGGGAATATCATAATATTTCCTCTAATTTTAAAACAAAGACACTCATCTTAATATCAAGGGCATTACAAATTCTATATAAAGTTTCTAACGTTGGCTTTCGTTCACCTCTTTCAATGGCGCTTAAATGACTTCTTCCAATGTCTGCCAATCCACTTAAAACCTCTTGTGAAATACCCTTTTGTTGTCTAAAAAAAGCAACCGTTTTTCCGACTTTAACAGAATCCAGTGTAGCAATATACATATTCTCACCTCAAGAATAGTATATGGTATTTAAAAGCTAGGCTTGCGTACATATGTTGACAAAAGAATACATATGTGTTAAAATCTACTATTATATTATAAAAATGGAGGTAAATAGAAATGAAAAAAAGATTGCAAGGGTTGATAGCAGGTGTTCTTATGGGTGCAATGCTAACAAGTGGTGTAGCGTTTGCAAAACAAATTAGAGAAACCGCAGAGTTGTTTTATAATAACATAAAGATTTCTTTAAACGGACAAACAATACAACCTAAAGATGCCAATGGAAATCATGTTGAACCTTTTATTATTAATGGTACAACATATCTTCCTGTTCGTGCCGTTGCAAATGCGTTGGGCATTAATGTTGGTTGGGACAGTAATAGCAATACCGTTATTTTATCAAATCAAAAATCAGTGAATAGTGCCACAGGTTTTGATACCTCTTCTATATCCGGTGAAATTAGTGTAATAAAGGAGTATAGTTGGGAAACAAATTATGGCAATTATACTGCTCTTATTTTAAAAAATAATTTTGTGTATTCTCTTTCGCCAAGAGTACAAATTTCATTTAAGGATAAAAACGGCAAAATCGTGGGAGCAAAAGATCAATCTGAAAATGCATTTGGTCCCAAAAGTGAAATGGCTTTTGTTTTTCGTAATGATGAGCCATTTGAAGATTACGAATATATAATTTCTGCAAATAAAGAAAAATATTATGATGAATGTGTATCAAAATTAGAATGTGCTCACTCAATTACAAATGATAAGGTTATCCTTCAAGTAAAAAATAATGGAGATAAACCTGCGAAGTTTGTTAAATATATTGTTTTATTCAAAAACAAAGACGAAGTAGTTGATTATGATTGGGGGTTTTGTACGGATGATGATTCAGAAATCAAAGTTGGAATGACGGAAATGGGGGAGGCTTCTGTGTCTTATAAAGAAAAATTTGATACAGTTGAAATATATCTGACAGGGTTTTCAGACAGATAACCAACATAGTAAATCAAGAATTCTAAAACAAAAGTGGGTGTAGCCAAATGCGCACACACACAAAGCAAGAAAACGGCTTTATAAAGCAAACGAATAGAGCGGAAATATCGAAAAGGAGTTAAAAGTTCTGGAAAAAATTCGTCATTTGACGAATTTTGCAAATAACAAAGCTTTGCGTTTTGAACAAACTTCGCCTCTCGCAGTACCTGTGTACAGCTTCGGGACTCAGTTTGTCCAATCTGCGCTATTTTGCTTCCACACCAAAAGGGGCTGTAGCAAAATGCTACAGCCCCTTTAAATTTTGATAAAAATTATAATGTTACAGTGAAACCAAAGGTATCTTCAATTTTACCGCCCTGAATGCCGGTAATGGTGTCATACAGTTTTTGGGAAACAGGACCAATTTCGTTATTATTAATAATCATTTTTTTGCCAGCCCAGCAAAGCTCGCCAACAGGGGAGATAACAGCTGCAGTACCGGTGCCGAATACCTCTTCTAACTTGCCATTTTCATAGGCTTCATAAACTTCCTGAATAGAAATTTTAGCTTCTTTTGCATCAATGCCCATGGCATTTAACACCTTAAGGCAGGAGTTACGGGTGATGCCGGCTAAAATACTACCGTTTAATGCAGGTGTAACTACCTTGCCGTCAATTTTAAAGAAGATGTTCATAGCGCCTACTTCTTCAATATATTTTCTTTCCACACCATCCAGCCACAACACCTGTGTGTAACCTTTCTTTTCAGCTTCTTCCTGTGCCTTTAAGCTGGCAGCGTAGTTACCGGCGGTTTTTGAAAAGCCCATACCGCCACGAACGGCACGAACATATTCATCTTCTACATAAATTTTAACCGGATTTAAGCCTTCCTTATAGTAAGCACCAACTGGGGAGAGGATGATGATGAACTTATAAGTAGCGGCGGGATGCACACCCAAGAAAGGATCGGTTGCAAAAATAAAGGGACGGATGTATAAAGCGGTGCCCTTGCCCCCCGGAATCCAATCCTGGTCTAATTCAACCAAGGCTTTAATGGCTTCTACAGCAAAATCAACATCAATTTTAGGAATGCAAAGGCGCTCGTTAGATTCGTTGATACGGTTCATGTTATCATAAGGGCGGAACAACATAATTTTTCCGTTTTCGCCTTTATAAGCCTTTAAGCCTTCAAAAACCGACTGGCCATAATGCAGGGTGGCGCAAGAGGGGTCTAAAGCCAAAGGACCATAAGGAACAATTTGAGGGTTGTGCCAGCCTTTGCCTTCCGCATAATCCATCACAAACATATGATCCGTAAAAAATTTGCCGAACCCTAAAGAATCAACTGGGGGTTTTTCCTTAGGTGCGGTTGTTTTTGTAATTTTAATTTCCATGACAAATAGCCTCCTTGAAAAAACTAAATTTTTAATTTATTATAACGCTTTTAACTTATTTTGTCAATCAATTGCATATTTTAACGGTTTTCGTTTGCTTTCCGTTTTTCTCTGAACAAAATTCGAAAAACGGTGGGGATTAAAGCAATGGCAACCGTCATTAAAATAATATAAACCAAGGTTTCAGCACCGCAGGCTAAAAAATCATGGTAGTCTCCGCGTACGGCATAGGCCATGGTGCGAAACAGGGCGCCGCCGGGCACTAACGGATAAATGCCTAAAACCAAAAAGTTATTTGCAGGCATTTTACAAATGCGCGCCAAGAGTTCAGAAAACAAGGTGAGCACTAAGGCGCTGAGCAAATATCCAACCTTTGGTTCGGGACAGAGGAGAAAGACCACATAGCCCACAGAACCTGCCGCACCGGCAATGAGTGAAATTTTGGGCTTGGCATTTAGAGATAAACCCACAAAAAAGATAAAAACCGTACAAATTATGTATTGATAAAGGTAATACATTTACATTCCCCCCAGCATAAACATTCCGGCGGCTCCAATTCCCAGGCCTACGGCAATCATCACAACCTCTGCTGCCCGGGAAACGCCGGAAACCAGGTCGCCGTTTATAGCGTCCCGAATGGCATTAACGGTAGCAACTCCGGGGAAAAGAGGCAGCATAGAGCTCACGACAACCGTTTCGGCTTGTACCAGCGGTAAAAGGGGGTGAATGGCCATCATAATAAGGGTTGGCACCAAGCCACCTAAAATACTGTTAAAAAACTGATACATACTAACATTACGGAAAAACAGTCCGGCAAGCTGGGCTAAAAAACAGCTCACAAAGCCGAATAAAAGCTCCGACACCCCGCCACCTAACAAAAGGGAAAACATGCCGGCCGCAGCAGCGGTTGATAGCAAAGTATGTAAAGTGTTCTTGCCCGGAGTAGCATCTAATCGGTTTAATGCCTCTAAAGCATCGGTAGCAGAAAGCTCTCCCTGGGTTACAGAACGGACAATTTGATTGATTTGTTCTATTTTTCCTAAATGAATGGACCGTCGGCGAATGCGTTTGCAACCGGAGATGGTGTGACCATCACCGGCATCAATTTCGATAATCACCACGGTAGGTACAGCGAAAATGCTGATTTCACCGGTGCCCAAACTACGAAACATAAAAAGGGCGGCATCTTCTGCACGATAGGTCTCTGCGCCAGATTCCAAAAGCAGCTGACCGGCTCGCAATAACAAATTTAAAAGGGTTCTGTCTTGCATAGAGTCACTACCCTCCCGAAAATTTAGAATAAGCCGCTAATTTTGCCATTGTCATCAACAGAAATGTTGTTTGCGGCCGGAACAGCAGGCAAACCGGGCATGGTCATAATGTCGCCGCAATACACCGTCACAAAACCGGCACCGGCATAAAGACGAACATTGCGCACCTCAAAGGTAAAGTTTTCCGGGCGACCTAAAGCCTTGGCATTATCAGACAGGGAGTATTGTGTTTTGGCCATACAAACAGGTAGATTGCCATAGCCCTGCTCTGTCAGTCGGGCCAGTTCCTTTTTAGCTTCGGGGGAATAGACAACATCAATGCCACCATAAATTTTGGTGACAACGGTTTTGATTTTATCTTCTAAAGACAGGCTATCTTCATATAACAGCTTGAAATTAGAAGGGGCGTTATCCAGCAGTGTAACCAGTTTTTCGGCCAGTTCCACACCGCCCTCGCCGCCTTTTTCAAACACCTTTGAAAGGGCAAAGGACACACCGTGTTTTTTACAACATGCTTCAATTAAAGCAAGCTCTGCCGGGGTATCGGTGGCAAAATGATTAATGGCAACCAACACATTCACCCCGTATTGCTGCAGGTTTTCAATGTGTTTTTCCAAATTGCAAAGACCTTGGCTAAGCGCTTCAACATTTTCTTCTTTTAACTCTGTTTTAGGCACACCGCCATTATATTTTAACGCTCGCACAGTAGCAACCAACACAACAGCATCCGGCTTAAGGTCTGCCATGCGGCATTTAATATCAAAAAACTTTTCGGCACCCAAATCGGCCCCGAAGCCCGCTTCAGTAATCACATAATCTGCAAGGTGCAGAGCTGTTTTTGTGGCACGAATGCTGTTACAACCATGGGCAATGTTAGCAAAGGGACCGCCATGCATTAAACAGGGGGTTTCTTCTAAGGTTTGCACCAGGTTGGGCTGCAGCGCATCTTTTAAAAGTGCTGCCATGGCGCCATCTGCCGAAAGCTCTGCGGCAGTAACGTTTTTGCCGTCATAAGTCGAGCCGATAATGATGCGGCCCAGCCGGGCTTTTAAATCTTTCATGTCTTTTGCCAAACATAAAATAGCCATAATTTCAGAGGCAACCGTAATGATAAACCCATCTTCACGGGGAATGCCGTTCTTCGTTCCGCCCAGCCCCACAACAATCTGACGCAGGGCACGGTCGTTCATATCCAGCACGCGTTTAAAGGTAATGCGGGTGGGGTCAATACCTAGCGCATTCCCTTTGGCAATGTGATTATCAATCATGGCAGAAAGCAAATTGTTAGCGGCTGTGATGGCGTGCATATCGCCGGTAAAATGCAGATTAATAGATTCCATGGGAAGCACCTGCGCATAGCCGCCGCCGGCAGCACCGCCCTTAACGCCCATCACTGGGCCTAAAGAGGGTTCACGCAAGGCAATAATGGCCTTTTTCCCGATTTTTGCCATGGCCTGACCCAAGCCAACGGTGGTGGTGGTTTTTCCTTCGCCGGCGGGGGTGGGGTTAATGGCAGTTACCAGCACCAATTTACCGGCGGGGTTCTTTTGCACACGGTTAATACATTCTTCTGAAAGCTTTGCTTTATCCTGGCCATAAAAAATTAACTCATCCTCAGGGATAGAAAGTTGTTTGGCAATCTCTTTAATATGTATAGGTTGTTTTGCCTGTGCTATTTCAATGTCGCTCTTCATGCTTTTGAGCCCCTTTCTTATGTATATTTACGGGAGACTGCTTTAGGGAAGTCTCCCATTATATTCTGCAGAATTTACTGCTTGTTATCGCTATTTTTTTTGTTTTCTTCAATTTGAGTGTATAAAAATTCCAAAGCCTGTGCAATGCCGCCCACCTCGTCAATCAATCCGGATTCCACAGCTTCTTCCCCCAAAATAATGCACCCCACATCGTTTGCAATTTCGCCGGTTTTCATCATCATTTCTGTGAAAACGTCTTTTTTTATGTGCGAGTTTTTCACTACAAAATTAACCACACGTTCTTGCATTTTATTAAAATATTCATAGGTTTGGGGCACGCCAATCACGGTGCCGTTCATACGGATAGGGTGAATGGTCATGGTGGCAGAGGGAACAATAAAAGAGCGTTTTGCAGAAACAGCCAGTGGCACACCAATGCTGTGCCCGCCACCTAAAACCAAAGAAACCGTTGGTTTGTTCATGCTGGCAATCATTTCAGAAATGGCAAGACCGGCTTCCACATCACCGCCAACGGTGTTTAAAACCACCAACAAGCCGTCAATGCGTTCATCCTGCTCAATAGAAACAAGCAAAGGAATAACATGCTCATATTTTGTGGATTTGTTCTGAGAGGGAAGCAACATGTGCCCCTCCACTTGCCCTGCTATGGTTAAACAATGAATGTTCCCACGGGAGTTTTGCACATCCGTCATACCAAAGTCTTTAATGTTTTGGGCATTTTCTTCGGTGGCACAATTTTTTTGTTCGTCTTTTTCTGCATCGTTTTCTTTAGAATTTGTGTTTTTTTCTTTTTCCATAAAAGAGCCTCCTTTTTGTAACAGTATGGCGGTTTTTACATGCTTTTATACAAAAGGGAGTTAAACTCAAATCAGTTTTATTATACTCTATTTTTTTAGTGTATGCAATATGTTTTTAACCATATAAAAACGTGATGCATACGTCTCTCCTTTAGGGAAAGAACAGAGAATTTCGATTCTTTTTATCAAACAGCTGGTTATAAGTTAAAGAAGCATATTGTTGCAAGGCGGCCGCCTCTTTATCCACAGCGTCTTCTAAAGGAAGGAAAGTCTTTTCTGCTACGGAATAATAACCACGGGTGTTAATGGCGGGAATTTCTTTTTCCACATCTTCAAGATAGCGAAGATAAGGGGAAAGCGGCAACCCCGCAGCCTTTAACAAGTGGGTTGCCAGATAATTAAGGCTGGTGCAGGGAATGGTTTCTTCGGGAATATCGTAGTTTGCCCAAATATAAAAAGGAACCTGATAATGCAGTTCTTTTTCCGGCAAGGTTATAAATTTGCCACCGTAAACCTCTTCATAAAAAGGGGCTTCTACCATGGCTAAGTGGTCACCAAAGAAAAGGACAACCGTATCTTCTTTGAAATTTTTTAATTGGTTAAATAAATATTTGGCAGCGTTGTCACTTTCGTGGAGCAAGTTTATATACTGGGTTGCCATGGGATAAGAACCCGCGTAATCATTTAATTGAATGGATTCTTTAAAATTCTCGCCGCTATAATCATAACCGCCATGGTTTTGCATGGTAATGCCAAAGAGAAAGAGCGGCCGATCGTCGTCTTTGTTTTTTAAAAGATTTAAAACGTAATCGTACATATCCCTGTCGCTTATGTATTCGCGCACGGGATGGCGGGTTTCATAGGCGTCAATAAAGGTGCTTTCTTCAAAGCCGAATAAGGGATAAATTCGATTGCGTGACCAGCCGTTTTCATAGTAAGGGTGGGTGGCCATGCTTTTATAACCATAGGAGGCTAAAAGCTTTGCCAAGGTGTTGGTTTCTCTGCGGATGTATTGCTGATAAGGAACAGAAAACTCAGGGAAAAAGGCCATGGAATGACCGGTTAAAAATTCAAATTCTGCATTGGCGGTGTTGCCGCCATACACAGAGGTTAAGGCATAGCCACGGATGGTGTTTTCCTTTAAACCGTTTAAAAAGGGAGTAACGGTTTGTGAGGTTTTTAAGTCTCCAAACACCGTTAGGTCTGCAAAGGATTCATTCATAATAACAAGAATGTTGGGGCGCTTTGTTTCTTCTTCCAAAGGCTCTTGAGCAAGGTATTGCTGGGCAAGCTGCTCAATGCTTTGGGGGTTATAACTCTCCGGCTTTTTCATGGCAGAATCCCGAATACTCATATACACGTTTAAATAAAAACCGTTCAGCCGTGTGCTTTCAGAGGCCCAGGTTTTAATAGGCACGTCTTTTGTGTAGGGATTTAAGGGAAGCCACAAGCAAATGGTGGCAACGAGTGCCACAAGCCGTGTAATATAGCGGGACGATATGGGAAGAGGGGGTAAAGAAAACCCCACAAAAACCACAACAATAAAGTGGCACCAAATCATTAAAAGGTCTTGACTAATCAGGGGATGATACTGCCCGGCAACGTTTATAGCTGTCTGGAAAGAAAAAATATCCGAAAAGCCCAGTTCTCTGCCCCTGAACTGAAAAACAAAACCGTTTAAAGTGGCAAGTAACATTAAAAAGAGGGCGCCAAGCAAAACAGAGAGCCGGGGTTTGGCGGTTATGATGAGAAAAAACATAAACACCATAAAAACACAAAGATAATTCAAACAAATAATGCGGGGGGAAACGGACATCCATTCGGTAACACTGATGGTATAAGCCGGTGCCTGCACCGTAACAAATGCAACGACACACGTCCACAAAAACATTAATACAAATGGCAGAATGCGGTTTTGGGTTTTAAGATTAAAACAACCAAACAGTACCGAAAGAGCAGTCAAAACCCCACCGGCCCCATACTGTTGACTCAAAATGCAAACTAAAAGGGAAAGAACGGCTAAGACAATACCCGTAATGCATTTATATTTATTAAACTGTATTGTCAAAAAATTGTTTTTTATGTTCATAGAGGGATCCTTTCGGTGTCTTTTGTGTTCTTATAGTAAAAAGGTTAAGCCTGTGTGCGACATAGTTGCACACAGCACTCAACATGCCTTGTGTGGTGTCTGCGACAGTATCAAAATCAAACTGTTCGATCGATGTATCCTTCTGTAGCATTTTCTCTATGTATTATCCTTGCGGGATTACCAATTACTATGGAATGCTCAGGAACATCAAAGTTAACATACGAAAGTGGTGCAATCAAAACATCTGTACCGATGGTAATGTTTCCAACTAGAACAGAATTTGTTCCTATCCATACATTGTCACTAATTGTCGGACATCCTTTTCTTTTTCCTCGATTTTCCTGACCGATTGTTACGCCTGTTGCAATATTTATATTCTTACCCAAAACAGCCCCAGGATTAATGATTATTCTTCCGCAGTGGCCTATGTAAAAACCTTCTCCAATTTTTGCTGTCCAAGAAATTTGTATATTTGTCCTTCTGGACAGATAAAGAAGTTTTAACCTAGCAAAGATTTGTGATATTGGATTTTTGGTTGCTTGCGCTTTTCTAAACCAATACATATACTTAATTTCCCGAGGTCGAAGAATCCTTTGCTTTAAATTTTCGCCTTTTTCTCCATACCATCTGTATAAATCTTTTTCAAATGTTGCGTTTTTCATAAGGCATATTTCTCCTTTTTATAAATTTATTTTCGACATAGTAGCACACAACACTCCACGTGGCTCGTGTTTGGGAACATGTCTGCCGGGGTAGCTTCTTTTAACGTATAGCCGTGTTGGCAGAGAAATTTGGCATCCCGGGCAAGGGTTGCCGGATTGCAGGAGACATACACAATTTTTTTGGGATTCATTTGCAAAATGGCAGAAAGTGCTGCTTTGTCACATCCCTTTCGGGGCGGGTCCACAAAGACAACATCGGGGCGGTTACCCTCTTCTGCCAAACGGGGTGCGATTTCTTCAGCACTGCCCAGCAGAAATTCTGCATTGGTAATACCGTTTCGCTTAGCGTTTTCTTTAGCGTTTAGGATGGCCTGGGGCACAATTTCTACACCAATGACTTTGCCTGCCTTGCGGGCGGCGAAGAGAGAAATGGTGCCAATGCCGCAATATAAATCCAGCACCGTTTCTTTGCCGGAAAGACCGGCTAAGGAAAGAGCAGTGTTATATAAATTTTCTGTTTGGGGCGCGTTAATCTGATAAAAACTGTGGGGAGAGATGGAAAAACTAAGTCCACCCAGCACATCTTCAATGGTTTCAGTTCCGTAAAGCACCTTATTTTTAGTACCTAAAATTAGATTGTTAGGCTCTGTGTGCACATTTAAAACAATGCTTTTTACGGTGTAGCCTGTTTGTACAGCTAAAATCTTTTCTACAAACAATTCCGGTTGTTTAATTTTTTTGGCATTGGCAGTCAGCACAATCATGGCTTCTTTTGTGCCCTCAGCCAAACGTACAAATAGCCGCCGGGCAGCACCACGATGGCTGTTTTCGTCATAAATGGTGGTATGGGTTTCGTTAATATAACAAAGAGTGGCAGCCAGCCACAAGCTGGCAGCGCGGTCGCCCTGCCGGCAATCGGTTAAAGGAATTAAGCGGTGGCTTTTAGGCGCAAAGAAACCGCCGGCAGGCACACCATTTTCGTCTCGACCTAAAGGGAACACCATTTTGTTACGGTATCGTTCCGGTTTGGGGGCTGCCAGTGTTTCGTGGACCAACACGTTGGCAAAATCGCCAATGCGGGTGAGGGCATCTGCCACAATTTGCCGTTTTACAAAAAGCTGCTCGCTATACTCCATATGGGCCAAATCACAGCCGCCACAGGCACCCAAAGACGCACAAAAATCAGCCCGCCGATAAGGGGAGGGCTCTATGATTTTCGTTACGGTGCCGTAAGCACAACCGGATTTAATTTTGTGAATGACGATTTCTGCTTTGTCGCCCCGACAGGTCTGGGGCACAAACACAACCATGCCGTCTAATCGTCCCACACCGTCGCCGCCGGCTGCAATTGCATCAATGGTTATGGTGGCGCGCTCACCTGCTTTTATCATATTCTCAATCCCTTTTCGGTACAATTTCTAACCAATAGCCATCGGGGTCTTCAATAAAGTAGATACCCATAGCAACGTTTTCAAAGCACACGCAATCCAGTTCTTTGTGGTAAGCCAATGCTTCTTCAAAATTTTCAGTTTCAAAAGCCAGATGAAACTCGTTTTCTCCTAAATTATAAGGTTGGGGATGGCCTTTTAGGCAAGTCAGCTCCAAGCGGTGCTCGCCTTGCCCATCACCCAAAAAAACAATGGTGAAATCCGGCTGTTCAATCCGGCGGATCTCCGTAAGTCCCAAAGCTTTCTGATAAAAGTCCAGGCTGATGGCGAGGTCAGATACGTTAATGTTATTGTGAACCATTTTAAAGGTCATAAAAAGTGCTCCTTTCTATTGATTCTCAGCTTCTTGCTGCATAACGGTGCAATAAATGGCACATTCCAAACGTTTACGCATTAATGCACAGGAAAGGGGCAGGGGGTCATTAATGCCGCCGCCATACTGCACGGCATTGGCAGGGCATCCGCCGCTGCAATAGAACTTGGCGAAGCAGTTTTTGCAGGCAGGCTTTGTGTAAATGTTGGATTCACGGAAGAACTGGCTGATGGTTTCATCTAAACCGGGTTCTTTAACATTGCCCATTTTTTTGCTCTCATCACCCACAAACTGGTGACAGGGGTAAATATCGCCATTGGGCGCCACTGCTACATATTCGTGACCGGCACCGCAGCCGGAGAGGCGTTTTAAAATGCAGGGACCGCCGGTTAAATCCACCATAAAGTGGAAGAAATTAAAGCCATTACCCTCTTTTTTACGTTTTACATATTCAGCAGCTAAGCTTTCATATTGTTCATATAGAACGGGCAAATCTTCTTCCTGAATCATATAGTCCGTATCAGAAGAAGCCACCACCGGCTCCACAGAAATCTGTTTAAAGCCAAGGTCGGCTAAATGGAGAACATCTGCTTTAAAATCTAAATTCTTTCTGGTAAAAGTGCCACGGACATAGTAATTATCCTGATCGCGGGATTCAGCCATATCAATAAAACGAGGCACAATGGTGTCGTAACTGCCGGTGCCATCTACACGATAACGCATATAGTCATTAACGTCTTTTCGACCGTCAATACTCAGCACAATATTCACCATTTCGGCATTAATAAACTCTTTTTTGGCGTCATCCAATAGAAGTCCGTTGGTGGTGATAGTAAAGCGGAAGTTTTTGCCGCATTCCTTTTCACGCTCTCTGGCATAGCGGACGATTTCTTTTACAACCTCAAAATTGAGCAAGGGTTCTCCACCAAAAAAGTCCACCTCTAAGTTTTTGCGGTGGCCGGAAGCGTTAATCAAATAGTCAATGGCGTTCTTTCCCACCTCGGCACTCATCAAACCGCGGGGACCATCGTAACTGCCGGTGTCACCAAAACAGTAACGGCAACGCAGGTTGCAGTCATGCGCCACGTGGAGACACATGGCTTTCACCACAGAACCGGCAAAGGGCTTTTTAGAAATGGCTTCATAAGGGTCTTTAGCGAACAAAACCTCTTCTTTTTTCAGCTCTAAAAGCTCCTGCCAAACTTCCTGCAATTCTTCTTTTGAAAATTGGGGCAGTTTGTCTAAAAGTTCTGTCGGTAGCATTTCGGTTTCGGGGACACGGTCGCCCAATGCCTGCAACAAGGCAAACGTAATATCGTCAATTAAAGATACAGCACCGCTTTCAGAATCCAAAACAATTTTGGTGCCGTTAATTTCATAACTATGTACCATGGTTATTTTCCTTTCCCAAACGTTTCTTAAAAAGCAAAAAAGGGCGTGGCTAAGCCACCGCCCTTTTTAAATCATCCTTATGCTCTTTCGCACTTTTGGTTTGCAACGGTGCAAGAAGTTTTGCATGCAGACTGGCAAGATGTCTGACATTCGCCGCAACCGCCTTTTTTAGCGGTTTCTTTTAAAGTGCCTTTAGTAATGGGTTTAATATGTTTCATAATAATGTCTCCTTTTGTATAATAATTAAATTAATGTCTTCGTTTGCCGGACAGGTTAATGCCGATAATGCCGCCAAAAGCACCGCCAACCAAACAAATGCAAGCCAAAATAAGTATGTAAGGGCTAAAATGAAAATCACCGCTTAAAACGATAGATAAAACATATAGCACCAAAGCATAAACAATGCCGGCCAGGCTCCCGTTTAAATAGCCACGGCGACCAACGGTTTTTGCCAAAACAGCACCCGCAATTACTACGCTCAAAACAACGGTTAACGTTGTAATAAAAGGAATGGCACCTTCCGGAAGACCGGTATAGGTCAAAAGCAGGGCACAAATAAAAAAGATGAGCAAAGTGAGTGCCAATGCAAAACCCTGTGCCTTTAAAAGAGCAGGGAGCATGCCTGTGGATGCACCGGTTTCTTTAACCTGTTTATATTCATTGCGAATCATAAAACGCCTCCCAACATTCAGTTATTAACACTGTATGCCGGGAAAAAGGATTTTATGCAACGGTAAAAAACTTAATCAGCAGAAAGCTTTTTCTCAACGCTTCTAACAGCCCAACGCTCTAAGGTCATAAGCTGTTTTTCAGTTTTGGTACCGGTTTCGATAACAATTTTTTCGTCTTTAATTTTGGTGATGGTACCAACAATGCCGCCAATGGTAATAATATCATCGCCAACTTTTAAATTTGCCAGCATGGCTTTGTTTTCTTTATCTTTTTTCCGCTGGGGTCTAATTAAGATAAAGTAGAAAATAACAATCATAAATACCATGGATAGAAGGGGCATGAATCCCGCAGCGCCAGCTTGCTGTACGCCTTCGGCTGCACCTTCAGCAGCAGGATTTGCAAAAACCTGTAACATAAAGAAATACCTCCAACATTTTATACATTATTACATGCATCTTATTATACCTTTTTTCTCAAGATTAATCAATAGATTTTTATAGATTTCGCAGACATACAATCATTTGAATGTATCACACTATCAACATTCCTTTGCGGACGGGGGTAACATCTGCCCCTAAAGCCTCTGCCAAAGCAAAAGCAAAATCAAAAGCGGTACCGGGACCTTTAGAGGTGATAATGTTGCCATCACGCACCACCCTGTCAACTTTTGGCGTAGCGCCAATCAGCTCACTTTCAAAACCGGGATAGCAGGTGGCACTTTTACCATTTAAAACACCAAAAGCGCCTAAAACCTTGGGTGCAGCACAAATAGCAGCCACAATCCGACCGTCCTTTGCGGCAGTCTGCAATGCGGTTTTTAATGCAGCGCAAGCCTGCAGATTGTCAGCGCCGGGCAGTCCGCCGGGCAAAACTAAGGCTTGTGCGCTATGGGTATC
The DNA here is from genome assembly GCA_045597205.1 of Clostridia bacterium. Taxonomy (GTDB): domain Bacteria; phylum Bacillota; class Clostridia; order UBA1381; family UBA9506; genus UMGS755. Next base: position 5,629 of record JAZODT010000068.1, on the reverse strand, counting down.
AGCGGTTGATAAGGTTATATCTGCCAAAACTGGAATGCCATGAGAGCCGGATACCTGCAACGAATCGGTAATTGAAACCGTTTGCACTGCCAAATTTAAACGACGCAGAATATCCACCACCGCCAAGGCTTCTATTTCTTCAAACCCCTCAGCTAAAAAAACGTAAGTCATAAAATTCTCCTTTAACATAATTGACATGAAATATTAAGTATATTATACTATTTAAAGCGGTCATATGCAAGAAAAATGTGAAGAATTTAAATTTTCAAACAAGGAGAAAAGCTGTGCAAAAAAATGTGTATGTAGTGGATTGTCGATATGCAGAAATAATAGAAAAAGCATTTGGAGACGCCGGTATTTTTCTCCCTTCCGTACCATGTTCCTCATTGCAGGAGCCAGTATCCTGCCATCCGGACATGACGTTATATCCGGCAGGCGATGGGCGTGTGGTTTGCGCTCCGTCAGTTTTTGCGGAGTATAGCGCCTTGTTGTCGTCTTTTGGCAGAACTTTGGTACAAGGTAAAACCCCTCTTTTTAAGGACTATCCCCGGGATGTTGCATATAATGTATTAAATGTGGGTTCGTATGCCTTTGCCCGATGGGATTACGTTGACATAGTTTTGCAAAGGGTTGCACGTGAACAGGGCACTTTTTTTGTGCCTGTTGCACAGGGGTATAGCCGCTGTTCTGCTCTGGTGGTAGGAAATGGTGTGGTTACGGCTGACGCATCTATCGCAAACGCAGTTTATAACACGGGCTTTTCTGTTTTAAAAATAAGCCCCGGTTATATCGAGCTGCCCGGTTATGATTATGGGTTTATCGGCGGTGCCTCCGGTGTTTTGGACGAAGAGACCGTAGCCGTTTTTGGTGATTTGGACTTTCATCCTGACGGCGAGGCAATGCGCCAATTTATTTTCCGTCAGGGATTTGACCTGCGGGAGATTAAGGGAACGCCATTAACAGATGTGGGCACCATTCTGCGCGTATAAAATTAAAAAACGCAGGCATACTAACACCACGATCCTTCCAGAAGGAGTGAATTGTGTGTTTGACCGTATCACATTGGGGTTTGGCGGGGATATTAACCTGATTTCTGCCAGATTATACAATCATCCTGAATGTGTTTTTCCGATTTCTGTCACCCAAAACGAGACAGAAGAATCCGTAACGTATATTAACCTTGAACCTTCAGATGATGTTTTTATGTTAGACCGTTATGTTAACGTGATTGCTGAATATATCATCGACCGTTATGAAATCCGAATGCTCCGCCGCATTTTAGAAGAGGATTACAGTGAACTTTCTGTGGTGCAGAAACGAGAGCTTTTGAAAAATACAGAACGCTTTAGCGATGACCCTATAGTCGGTTATCAAGCCCGCAAACAAGCGGTTTTATTTAGTGTTTATGATTATTTAAGAGAAGAAAATACCATGTTCATTGATGGTTTTGTGGCATTTAGGCTGAAAGAATATGAGGCCTTGCTTCGAAAGCTTGCCTGTGAACTGGTAGAACAATATGTGGCAAGCAAAGAATATGAAGAATTTATTTCGTTGCTTAAATATTTTGTTAATATTCAGCCGGGGCGACCACCCCTTGCCCATGTGCTGGTGAGCCAAGACGGTGGATATGTGCTTTTAGATGAAGAAAAAAAGGATATAACAGCCCAGTGTTTTGCAGACTTTTTAGAGGGCGAGGTTTTGCTTACGGAGGAGACTTATGATGATTTGTTAATCAGCGTATTAATTACGCTGGCGCCGCAAAGCATTGTCGTGCATAACCGCCAGGCTATTTCCAATCATGAGCTGTTTTCCACTATTGCACAGGTTTTTGACGGAAAAATTGTGTATTGTGATGGGGGCGATGGATGCGATTTGTGTTAATGAAAATATTAGAGTCGTTGTTTTTAAAAGCAACGGCTCTTTTCATTGTATAAAGGATGAAAAAACCGCTAAAAACTATTGATTAATCTTTAATTTTGTGATAAAATGGTAATTCAAGTATATACTTTTGAGAGGAAGATTATTGTGCAAAAGCTGGGACTGAATGAAATCAGGGAAAAATACTTATCATTTTTTGAGGAGAAAGAGCATTATAGAATGCCGAGCTTTTCGCTGGTGCCGGAAAATGACCCCAGCCTGCTTTTGATCAATGCGGGCATGGCGCCGCTTAAGCCATATTTTACTGGCCGTCAAAAGCCGCCAAAAGAAAGAGTGACAACCTGCCAGAAATGTATCCGCACGCCGGACATTGAGCGCGTGGGTAAAACGGCTCGCCATGGTACGTTTTTTGAAATGCTGGGGAACTTCTCTTTTGGGGATTATTTTAAGCATGAGGCAACTGCCTGGGCTTGGGAGTTTATTACCAAGGTGATGGAAATTCCTGTGGATAGATTATGGGTTACCATTTATGAAGATGACGACGAAGCCTTTGACATCTGGACAAAGGAAGTCGGCGTTGCACCGGATCGTGTGGTTCGTATGGGTAAAGAAGATAACTTCTGGGAAATTGGGACAGGTCCTTGCGGTCCCTGCTCCGAGCTGTATTTTGACCGTGGCCCCGAACACGGCTGCGGCACACCGGATTGCGGTGTTGGCTGCGAATGTGACCGGTTTATTGAGTTCTGGAATCTGGTATTTACCCAGTTTGACCGTCAGGAAGATGGCTCTTATGAAAGACTGGCTCACCCCAACATTGATACGGGTATGGGCCTAGAGCGTATTGCCTGCATAATGCAGAATGTGGACTCTTTGTTTGATGTTGATACCATTTACCGCATTTCAGAAAAAATCTGTGAGGTGGCTGGTGTGGAATATAAAAAAGACGAAAAGACCGATGTTTCCATCCGTGTTATCACCGACCATATCAGAAGCACAGTATTTTTAGTATCCGATGGTGTTAAGCCCACCAACGAAGGTCGTGGCTACGTATTGCGTCGTCTTTTGCGCCGTGCGGCTCGCCATGGTAAACTTTTGGGCATTCAACACGCGTTTTTAGCGGATTTGGCTGATACTGTTATTGAAGAATCCAAGGGTGCTTATCCCGCCCTTTTTGAAAACCGGGAAATGATTAAAAACGTTATCCGGCTAGAAGAAGAACAGTTTATGAGAACCATCGATGCCGGTTTCCAGATGCTGTCTGCCTTTATGGAAGAGCGCAAGCCGGGCGAAACCTTGTTCTCCGGCGCACAGGCATTTAAACTCTATGATACTTATGGTTTCCCCATTGACTTAACCCGTGAAATTCTGGCAGAAAAGGGCATTAGCGTGGATGAAGAAGGCTTTAATGCCGAAATGGAAGCTCAGCGTGCCCGCGCCCGTGCGGCCAGAGCAAAAATGGGTGATGTGGGTTGGGATGATAAAATTGCTGACTTGTTGGCAACGGTAGAGCCCACTGAATTTGTTGGTTATGACAATTTGGCAGCAGAAGTGAAAGCCATTATGGTCATTGCCGACCAGGAAAAAGTAGCAACGCTATCTGATTCTAAAGAAGGCATTTTAGTTTTGGATAAAACACCATTCTACGGTGAAGGCGGCGGTCAGGTTGGAGACCTTGGTTTTATTAAAAATGATGCCTGTACGGTAGAAGTACTGGATACCAAGAAAACAGCTGACGGCAAATTCTATCATATTATTAAAGTATTAGAGGGTGAACTGAAAGAGGGCGACGTGCTGACGGCAACCGTAGATAGCGATTACCGTGCTGCAGTTTCCCGCAATCACAGTGTAACTCACCTTTTGCACAAGGCACTGAAAAATCGTTTTGGTGCTGAGGTTGGTCAGGCAGGTTCTTTGGTTGAAAAAGACCGTATGCGTTTCGACTTTACCCTGACCCAAACCATTACACCGGAGGATTTGCAGGCTGTTGAACTGGAAGTGAACCAGTCCATATTAAAAGCTATGGCAGTTAAATGGGAGAACATGCCCATTGCTGATGCTAAAGCCTTAGGTGCAACGGCTATGTTTGGTGATAAATATGGCGATATTGTCCGCGTGGTAACCATGGGTGATTATTCTTTGGAACTTTGTGGCGGTTGCCATGTTAAGAATACAGCCGAAATCGGCTTATTTAAAATCTTATCCGAGGGTGGCGTGGCTGCCGGCGTGCGCCGTATTGAAGGCACCACCGGTCTAGGCGTTCTGCAGGAGCTTTATAGCGTTGAGGGTGAGCTGAAAAATGCTGCCGCAGTGCTCAAGTGTGCACCTCGTGATGTGGCGCAAAAAGCAAAGAACCTGCACGATGAATTAAAAGCAGCCGGCGCACAGATTGATGCTTTGACCGCTAAAATGGCAAATAACGCAGCAGCGGATTTATTGAATCAGGCTGTGGAAATTAATGGTGTTTCTGTTGTAACCGGTAAGCTGGAAAATGCGGGCGTGGATACACTGCGTGCTTTGGGCGACACCGTGAAAGAAAAACTGCCCTGCTCTTTTGTGGCGCTGGCAGATGTATCCGGGGGCAAGGTAACCTTTATCACTATGGCAACCAAAGAGGCTGTTGACAAAGGCGTGCATGCCGGTAACATTATCCGTGAAATGGCTAAAATTGCCGGTGGCGGCGGTGGCGGCAGACCGGTTTCTGCACAGGCGGGCGGTAAAGATGCTTCTAAAGCGGCAGAAGCCTTGGCTAAAGCGGAAGAATTGGTAAAAGAAGCACTTAAATAAAACTGTTTTGTTAATGTTAATGGAAAAGGGAGGGAAACCGACCGTGAATCTACCAAATATACTCACTCTGTTCAGGCTTGTTTTAGTACCCCTTTATGCGATTGTTTTTGCTTGTGAAAAAGAGGGGCATTTGCTGGCAGCTCTTATCTTTGTGTTAGCCAGCCTGACAGATGTGGCCGATGGCTACATTGCCCGGAAGTATAATTTAATCACCCGCTGGGGTCAACTCATGGATCCGCTTGCGGATAAATGCATGCAACTGGCGGTTATCATCTCTTTATTTACAGCCAAACTGGTACCGGGTTGGTTTATTGTTCTGCTCATTTGCAAAGAAGTGCTTATGATCATGGCAAGTGTGTTTTTATATAGCAAAAAAACCTATGTTAAAGCAAACCGTGCCGGCAAAATTAGTACGGTGGTGCTATTTTTAGTAATGACCCTTTTGCTGTTCTTCCCGGATATTAACAAAATGTTTATTAATGTTTTGCTGGGCGTTTCAGCAACGCTGAGCATTTTGGCCGGTATAACCTATTGTTATATGTATTTTGTACAAAATAAAAGATTTAAAAAGTATGCATCGGGCAACAGGAAAGGAGAATCTGTGTGATTGCAGCAGGTTGGACTTTAATTGTTATTGGTGGGTTAATTAATTTTCTGGCCAAGCCTGTTTTAAAAAAAACAACAGGAAGGCAGGAAGTTAGCGAAAAAATATTATATACTGTTAAAACAACCGGACTGTGGCTGGTGATTGCCGGCGCAGCCATGATTTTTATTGCAGGGGGTAAAGTTGATGTCGGAGCAATTAGATAAAATATATAATCCTAGCGAGGTAGAGGACAGACTCTATAGCGGTTGGGTGGAAAAAGGATATTTCACACCGGCGGTTGACCCGGAAAAAGAACCTTTTACCATTGTGATTCCACCGCCGAACGTAACGGGGCAGCTGCACATGGGACATGCCCTGGAC
>JAZODT010000067.1:0-4754 GCA_045597205.1 Clostridia bacterium | reverse complement strand
TTACCTTTATTTATTATATAAAATGTGATACAATGATTAAAAATGTTGCAGGAGATTTTGTGATGCGAAAGAAAAAATGGAGCTATCTTGTTGTTTTTATTTTACTGATTTTAATCGGCGGGAAAAGTTTAATAGACGATGTTGAAATTTTGCCGTTATCCGGTGTAACAGAAGATTCCATGGTGGTATCTTTTTTGGATGTGGGGCAGGGGGACAGTTCTTTTATCGAATTTCCCTGCGGAAAAACCGCTTTGATTGATGCAGGGGAAGAAGAGGCGGCAAAAGCCATTATTGCGTTTATAGAAAAACGGGGTTATGAGACCATAGATTATGTAATCTGTACCCATCCCCATAGTGACCATATTGGCGGTATGGGGCAAGTGTTGGAGCAATTTGATGTGGGAGCCGTTTTTATGCCCCGTGTGAGCCACACAACCAAAACCTTTGAAAATTTGTTGCTTGCTATTGAAAGGAAAAATCTAGCAATCCATACGGCAAAAGCCGGTGTATCTATTGAAGTTGAGCCGGACATTACCATGACTTTTGTGGGACCCTGTTCTACAGCCTATGAAGAAATGAATAATTATTCATCGGTCATCCGTTTGGTTTATAAAGACAGCACTTTTTTGTTTACAGGGGATGCAGAAGATATAGCGGAAGAGGAAATGCTTGCGTCGGGCCAAGCACTGCAATCAGATGTGCTTAAAGTGGGGCATCACGGCTCGGTTTCTTCTACAACATGGGATTTTTTAAAGGCGGTATCACCCGACTATGCCATCATTTCTGCTGGAAAGAACAATGATTATGGACACCCTCACAGAGAAACGCTTAAAAAACTAGAGGATTTACAAATTGAAACCTACCGAACAGACCAAAATGGAACGGTGTTTGCCATAACGGAGGGGAAAGACATTCGATTAGGAGGGGAGAGACCATGACCTATATTGTGGATAGAATTGAAGGCGAAAGCCTTGTTTTAGAAAATGAAAACGGTTTTTTTGTTACAGTGCCTAAAGAACTGCTTCCCCAAGCAAAAGCGGGGGATTGCATCGACATTTTCATCAACAAAGAAAAAACAAAGGACCGACAAAAAAATGTCGGTCGGTTAATGGATAAACTGTTTGTGGATTAAGTCTGCCATTGCGCTTTTAGTGTTTGCCACAATTCCAGCAATTTAAAAGAGGGCTTAATGGTTATATGGTTACTTTCACAAATTACGGCAAAAGCTTCGGGACTAAGGGTGGATTGTAATTGTTTTAAGGCCGTTTTATCTGCTTTGTCAATACTTTCGCCGGTAAAGCACAAAGGCGGGTACATAACACACCACCAGTTTTGACCGTTGCCTTCGCCGATTAAAATGCGAACAGCATTATATTTGCCGGCAGGCAATGTAAGGTTATCGTAGTTTTTTTCGGGGAAGTAAAAGTAACCTCGCTCCATGGATACCGTATATGGGTATCCATTTTTTTTAATTTCATCGTGGCAGTATGCTAGAATTTGTTCATCTGTGAGCATGGTCTTTGTTTGTTTGCTTTCTTTTAATATGCGGTCCCGCACCAAAAGCTTTAAGTTTTGGTCTTCGGCGGTGTCGCTGTTAGCCAAAATGTGCAACCTGACGATGTTTTCTGTCAGTTCACGGGATAAATCTTCCGAGGCAGTTATCCAAGTGGTCATAAGCAACAAAGCTGCAATAAGAGAAAAAGCAATGGAATTTTTCATGTGATTCACTCCTGAAAGTTTGGTATTTATTAACAGTATGAACAAAAAAATTCTAATTAAACCTTTTAATTTTTATAAATTTGCTATTGCATTTTTATGCAATATATTGTATAATAATTCATATCTTATCTTTGGAAAGGACGTTATTCATGGTTAAAGTAGGTATTTTAGGTGCAACAGGTTATGCAGGCAGCGAGTTGGTCAGGCTTTTGTTGCAGCATGGTGATGTGGAGCTTTCTATGCTCACTTCTAAAAGCTTTACGGGGCAAAAAATGTCTGATATATATCCGGCTTTAAAAGGTCTTTGTGATATGGTTTTAGAAGAAGCCGAACCAGAGATGGTGGCAGAAAAATGTGATTTGGTGTTTACGGCCTTGCCTCACGGTGCATCAAAAGAGGTTATTCCTAAGTTATATGCTTTAGGCCTTAAAGTGATTGATTTATCCGGTGATTATCGTTATAATGACCCGGCAGTGTATGAAGAATGGTATAAAGAGCCTCATTCTTCGCCAGAGCTTTTAAAGGAATCGGTTTATGGTTTGCCGGAATTGCACCGCGAAGCTATTTGTAAAACGAGATTGGTGGGGAATCCCGGTTGTTATACCACTTGTTCCATTTTGGGGTTGGCACCATTAATGGCGGCTGGTGTGGTGGAAGAAAAAAATATTATTATTGATGCGAAATCCGGCGTGTCCGGTGCCGGACGTGGCTTGCATCAGGCATATCACTTTTGCGAATGTACAGAGAATTTAAAGGCATATAAAGTGGCAACCCATCGTCACACTTCTGAAATTGAGCAGGAACTTTCCTTGCTTGCAAAGAAAGATATTACTTTATCCTTCACCCCTCATCTGGTACCTATGAAGCGTGGCATTTATGCAACCATTTATGCTAACTTAAAAGCACCAAAAACCCGTGAAGAGTTACTTGAGCTTTACCATGAGTTTTATGATAACGAGCCATTTGTTCGCCTGTATGATGAGGGTTTGCCGGAGAGTAACCGAGTTTCCGGCTCAAACTTTGTGGATATTGGTCTTTGTGTGGATGAACGTTTAAACCGCGTCATCATCACCAGCACCATTGATAATTTAATAAAAGGGGCTGCCGGTCAGGCGGTACAAAACATGAATCTTTTGTGCGGTTTGCCGGAGACACAAGGTCTTTTAAATGCCGGATTTTATCTGTAAAACAGGAGGAAAAAATGATGCAGGAACTAATTAAAAAGGCAGGCATATTAATTGAAGCACTGCCTTATATTCAAAAATTATATGATAAAACCATTGTCATTAAATATGGCGGCAATGCTATGATTAATGAAGAGTTAAAAAATTCTGTTATGGAGGATGTGACACTTTTAAAATATGTGGGCATGCATCCGGTGGTGGTTCACGGTGGCGGTCCCGATATTACAGAGGCTTTAAAGACCTACAAAATAGAAAGCCGTTTTGAAAACGGTCTCCGTGTGACAGATGCTGAAACCATGCGTATAGCACAAATGGTTTTAGTAGGGAAAACCAATAAAGAGGTTGTTTCTTTGGTCAATAAAAAAGGTGGCAAGGCTGTGGGGCTTTGCGGCATTGACGGTAACCTGATTGAATGTGAACCCTTAACAGAAGATGGGGATGGAAATCCTGTTAATTTAGGCTATGTAGGAAAAATTGTGAATGTTAATACAAAACTGTTAGAAACCGTAACCAAAGATGAATTTATTCCGGTTGTGGCTCCTATTGGTGTAGATAAAAACGGCCAAAGTTATAATATTAATGCCGATACGGTGGCTGGTGCAGTGGCGGCTGCGGTGGGTGCGGAAAAGCTAATATTCTTAACGGATGTGGAAGGCGTTAAAGATACAGATGGTAAGATTATCTATGCAATGACACCTCAAAAAGCAAAAGCTTATATTGAAGACGGCACCATCAGTGGCGGCATGATTCCCAAAGTTTGCGGTTGCGTGGAAGCAGTAGAACAGGGAGTTAACCGTGTGCATATCATTGATGGCCGCGTTCTGCATTCTATTTTGCTGGAAATCTTTACTGATACCGGTATTGGTACCATGTTTTCTCATAATATTTAAGTTTGTTCATTTTTAGTTTACATAATTACCAGAGATTGTGGGTTGCAGTCTCTGGTTTTTTTGTGTTATACTGTTTAAGTAACACAGACCGGGAGGAAAAAGCCAATGAAAAAACAATGGATGATTTGTTTGACTTTTGTGCTTTGCCTACTGAGCCTGATAGGTAAAGCAGTACCGGCAGCAGAGAGTGTCAGCTTTGATACCCCCATCACCATGACAGTGAACGAAACACTTATTAAAACCGATACAGAACCTTATTTACACAGAGGCACCACCTATGTACCCATTCGGTTCGTTAGTGAAGCTTTGCGGGTTGACAGTGTGCATTGGGATAGCCTGACGGATAGTGCAATTATTAAAGATGGCAATACGACTATTGTGCTGCCGAAAAATAAAAACGGTGGCTATATTAATGGCTCCTATGTCCCTGTAGAAAATGGAACCATGTTGGTGAATGACCGGACTTATGTGCCGGTGCGTTTTGTATCAGAGGCGTTGGATTGCCAGGTTAACTGGGTGCCGGAAACCTATACGGTGAATATTCAAAAACAGGGTGTTACCGTACCGGCAGAATTGGTTGGCTACAGAAGTTATACAGATGATGAAATTTACTGGCTTTCGAAAATTATTCATGCAGAAAGTCAGGGAGAGCCTATGAATGGTAAAATTGCAGTTGGCAATGTGGTGTTAAACCGTGTGAAAAGCAAGGATTATCCCAACACAATTTATGGCGTGATTTTTGATAAAAAGCATGGCGTGCAGTTTTCGCCTGTTTTAGACGGCAGTATTTATCAAACGCCGTTGGGGGATAGTGTGATTGCTGCCAAACGTGCTTTGGCAGGGGAAAAACCTGTGGGCAGATGTTTGTTCTTTTTAAATCCTAAAACCGCTGGAAACAAGTGGATTTTGAATAATCGCCAGTATTATACAACGATTGTGAATCACGATTTTTATTTGTAAA
>JAZODT010000066.1:0-4114 GCA_045597205.1 Clostridia bacterium | reverse complement strand
TTCTGGGATCGATCATAGCAACTGCTTCTTCTTCAGTCTTCATGCCTTCGTCAACGAGATCGCAAGCGATCTTGAGAGCAGCCTTAGCGGTTCTCTTACCGTTACGGGTCTGGAGCATATAAAGCTTTTTATCTTCTATGGTGAACTCCATATCCTGCATATCACGATAATGGTCTTCCAGTTTGTTGCAAATAGCAATAAACTGTTCATACACTTCAGGCATAACTTCTTTTAACTGGTCAATCTTCTGCGGTGTACGAACGCCTGCAACAACGTCTTCGCCCTGTGCGTTCATTAAAAACTCACCCATCAGGTGTTTGTCACCGGTAGCCGGGTCACGGGTAAAGGCAACGCCTGTACCAGAGGTTTCACCCATGTTACCGAATGCCATCATCTGTACATTAACAGCAGTACCCCAAGAATACGGGATATCGTTGTCACGACGATATACATTAGCACGGGGGTTGTCCCAAGAACGGAAAACAGCTTTCACAGCTTCCATCAACTGTTCCTTCGGATCGGTGGGGAATTCTGCACCAATTTTTGCTTTATATTCAGCCTTGAACTGATTAGCCAGTTCTTTTAAATCGTCAGCTGTCAGGTCAACGTCCTGCGTTACACCCTTAGCTTCCTTCATTTTATCAATCAGTTCTTCAAAATATTTCTTGCCGACTTCCATAACAACATCGGAGAACATTTGGATAAAACGTCTGTAGCAGTCCCAAGCCCAACGGGGATTGCCAGACTTTTCAGCCAGAACATTAACAACCTCTTCATTTAAACCCAGGTTTAAGATGGTATCCATCATACCGGGCATAGAAGCTCTTGCACCGGAACGAACAGAAACCAAAAGCGGGTTTTCCTTATCGCCGAATTTCTTACCGGTGATTTCTTCCATTTTCGTAATGGCAACCATAATTTCTTCCATAATGCCATCATTAATTTTTTTACCGTCTTCATAATACTGTGTGCAGGCCTCAGTTGAAATGGTGGAGCCCTGCGGAACCGGCAGACCTAACTTGGTCATTTCAGCCAGGTTTGCACCTTTACCGCCCAGCAGGTTACGCATGCTAGCGTCGCCTTCGCTGAATAAGTATACATATTTTTTACTCATTCGTATCCCTCCTGTAATTTTTAGGCCGGTTATTTTAACCGGCGGGAGATTGATGAATCCCTTTTTCTTTTACATCCAATTTAGTATAACATATAATTCCTCAATTGTAAATGAAATTTTTTCTTTTTTTTAATTTTTTCCTATTTATTATAACAACTTATAACTATATCGCCATAAAACTGAATATTTTTAAAAAAAACTCAACAAAATAGTACAGAAATTATGATTAAGCCTTGATTTATAAAAGCAATTCACGTATAATAAAATGAATAAAAAAGCAAATGAGGTTAAGACATTGGAAAAAATCAAAGATTTATACAAAAAGATAACAGCCTCCGCCCAGCGGACTGATTTCAGCACTCACCACTTAAACTGTTTGTTAAACCCTGAAGATAATACGGCGATCGAAGCTGATTATGTTGATTTTACAGACGAATTGCAGGCTGTACCCATTTTAAAAGAAATACAAGAAGGCGCCCATCCAGTTTATGCTATGATTGCGCCTGCTTTCATCGGTCAGTTTGAAAATTCTGTTACCCCCGGCAAACTGCGTGCCGCTTTTAAACAACTGGGATTTGCCGGCATGGTGGAGGTTGCATTATTTGCTGATATTTTAACTTTAAAAGAAGCGTTGGAGTTCGACCGCGCAGTTCAAAAAGAAACTGACTATATGCTCACCAGTTGTTGTTGCCCCATTTGGCTTTCCATGTGTCGAAAGGCCGGACTGATGGATCATATGCCCGGCTCTGTTTCTCCTATGATTGCCTGCGGACGTGGCATTAAAAAACTTCACCCCGATGCTTTGACGGTATTTATAGGCCCCTGTATTGCCAAAAAGGCTGAAGCCAAAGAAAAAGATATTTGTGATGCTGTAGATTATGTTTTAACTTTTCAGGAAATAAAAGAAATTTTTGATTTAGCCGAAATTTCTGTTGATGCTCTCCCCGAAGATGACCGTGAACATTCCTCTACCGCCGGCCGTATTTATGCTTATGCCGGTGGTGTCAGCCAGGCGGTACATGGTTGTTTGAACCGTTTACGTCCCTACCGTACCATTCCTTTAACCTCTGAGTGTGCCGATGGCGTGAATGGGTGTCGTGACCTAATAAACCGTGTTTTATCCGGCGATATTAACGCAAACTTCATCGAGGGCATGGGTTGTACCGGTGGTTGCGTGGGTGGTCCAAAATCATTGACCGATGCTGAACACGGAAAAAAACATGTTGCAGAATATGGCGAAGAAGCCGTCTATATGTCTCCGGCTGAAAATCCATATGTTATTGAACTATTACGCCGTCTGGGTTTTTCCACCGTAGAAGATCTTTTAGAAGAGGATAATATTTTCACAAGAAATTTTAACAGATAAAGCGCAATTAGGCTTGTTTTTCTAAAAAAAATATAGTATAATATTTTTGATTGAAAGTAATATGAAAATATTAAAAACAAAGGAATTTAAACATGAACGAATTGCACAAAAAACAAGGTTTTATATGTGATATGGACGGTGTTATCTACCACGGCAACCGTTTGCTGCCCGGGGTTACAGAATTTGTTAGCTGGATGCAACAGGAAAAGAAAAAGTTTTTATTTTTAACCAACTCCAGTGAATATTCACCCTTAGAACTTTCTCAAAAACTGGCGCGCATGGGGCTGGAGGTTGACGAAAGCCACTTTTATACAAGTGCGTTAGCAACTGCTCACTTTTTAAAGCATCAAATGCCGGGCTGTAGCGTGTATGCCATTGGTGCACCGGGACTACTCAATGCCCTCCACGATGCCGGCATTGCTTTAAATGATATTAATCCGGATTATGTAGTCATTGGTGAAACCAGGAATTATAATTATGACAGTGTGCTCCGTGCAGTGACCCATGTGCGAAACGGGGCGCGTTTAATTGGTACTAATACAGACTTGACTGCACCGGGTCAGGACGGCATTATTCCTGCCTGTCGGGCCTTTATGGCACCGGTGGAGCTTGCCTCCGGCAAATCGGCTTACTTCATTGGCAAACCCAACCCCTTAATGATGCGAACAGGTCTTAAAATGCTAGGCGTGCACTCTGAAAATGCCGCTATGATTGGCGACCGGATGGATACGGATATCATCGCCGGCATTGAAACCGGTTTAGATACTGTTTTGGTGCTCTCCGGCGTAACTGACTACGAGTTGTTAAAACAATACCCCTATCGTCCCAAATACATTTTGAACAGTGTGGGCGAAATTGTGCCGGAAAACTAAAGCGAATACATAAAAACGTCTGCCTAGGCAGACGTTTTTTTATAGACACCCATACACAATGTTTCTGATTCTTCTGTGTACATACTCCTCCTGACTGTTGAGCATGTGCTGAGCATAATAAATGGCCAATTCATTTTTGGGATCAATTAAAACATAGGCACCAGCGGCACCACCCCAGCCAAATTCACCAACAGGTCCGTTAGAACCACCAGCAGCAGGGTCCACCATTGTGCGAACGCCCAAGCCATAACCATAACCGGGCATATGATGCCAGCCGTATTCACGGATGCCATCGCTATGTAAATGATTTGTCCGCATTAAATCAATGGTATTGCCACTAAGAATGCTTTCACCGGAACAAGTTTTGCCGCCGGCACACAAGCAATTTGCCAATTGTATAAAATCTTGAACAGAGGATACAATCCCCGCTCCACCGCTTGCATATTCACTGCCAAAACGAAAAACATTATGATTAGAAATCGGCTCAGCCTTTTTTGTTTCTTCATTAAACATGTACATAGGGGCTAAACGTTTTTCTTTTTCCTCATCCATAAAGTAAGAAGTTTCGTTCATATGTAAAGGTTCAAAAATGTTTTTACGGCAATATTCTTCTAAACTTTCTCCCGTTATCACTTCAATCAAACCGCCCAGCACATCATGACAAAGACTATAATTCCAACGTTCTCCCGGTTCAAAGCTCAAAGGTTCTTTAGCCAAAGCACAAATCACCTCCAGGGTGGGGCAACGTTGCTCAGTCTCTTT
>JAZODT010000065.1:0-12732 GCA_045597205.1 Clostridia bacterium | reverse complement strand
ATGGCTACGATCCGACTTCCTTATCAGCGGCAGCTTCTGCACAGGCAGCTGCTTCTCTAGCAGTTGCAGCGGCACATTCAGCCGTTTTAGCAGCCTCGCAGGCTCTGGCTGCAGCACATTTTGCCTGGTGAACTAAGCGCTCAAGTGAACGGGTATCCAACGTAGAATTACAGCAGTTAAACATAATATTGTACCTCCAATTTTTATTTTGAGGAAGTATCCTCACTTACAATATATGTACAAGATGGCTGTATGTGCAAAAATTGTCAAAAAACATTTAAAAATAAGGCACTATGAATTTTTATCATAGTGCCTTAATAATTAAAATTTTTTGTTTCATTAACTTACATCCGTCATATCCAGATACAAATGACCACTTTCAGCAATAAAATCTTTTCTGCCTTGCAGGTTATCACCCAAGAGTAGCTCAAACATATCAGCTGTTTTTTGTGCTTCCTCTGCCGTAACCTTAATCAGCCGGCGGGTTTCTGGGTTCATGGTGGTTAAGGACATCATTTCAGGGTCGTTTTCACCCAAACCTTTTGAACGCTGAATGGTGTACTTTTTGCCCTCTAGGTTAGCTAAAATTTCTTGCTTTTCCCGTTCGTTATAAGCAAAGAAAGTGTCTTTACCGCAGGTGATTTCAAACAAAGGCGTTTCGGCAATATAGACTTTGCCAGCTTCGATTAAAGTAGGCATCAACACATAAATCATGGTTAAAATAAGGGTGCGTATTTGAAAACCGTCCACATCTGCATCTGTACAGATGATAACTTTGTTCCAGCGAAGTGAATCTAAATCAAATGTGTTTAAGTCTTTGGATTTGGAATGTGCAATTTCTACACCACAGCCCAAAACCTTAACCAAATCGGTAATGATTTCGCTTTTAAAAATCTTGTCATAACCGGCTTTTAAGCAGTTTAAAATTTTACCTCGCACCGGCATAATGGCTTGAAATTCAGCATTTCGGCTGAGCTTACAGGAGCCTAAAGCCGAATCACCCTCCACGATGTAAATTTCGCGTGTGGCGGTATCTTTCGTACGGCAATCCACAAATTTATTGATGCGGTTTGTAATATCTATTGTGCCGGTGAGTTTTTTCTTAATGTTAACACGTGTGCGTTCCGCTGTTTCACGGCTACGCTTATTAATGAGTACCTGTTCCGCAATTTTGTCTGCCATGGCCTTATTTTCAATAAAATATATTTCCAACTGTTGGCGGAGCAACTCAGTCATGGCTTCTTGAATAAATTTATTGGTTATGGATTTTTTTGTCTGGTTTTCATAGCTGGTAATGGTGGAGAAGGAGTTTGAAACCAAAATTAAACTGTCTGCCACATCCTGAAAACTAATTTTTGCTTCAGTTTTGTTATATTTACCATTATTTTTCAAATATTGGTCAATTTCATAAACGAAAGCATTGCGAACGGCTTTGTCAGGTGCGCCGCCATGCTCTAAAAAGCTGGAATTGTGGTAATATTCCAGCATGTTGATTTCGTTATTAAAACAAAAAGCAAACTGCATTTTCACTTTGTACTCCGGTTTGTCGGCACGGTCACGACCGCGACGTTCGGCATCAAAGGTATAAATGGGCGTCAGTTCTTTTCCGTCAGAAATTTCCTTTAAATAATCTACAATGCCGTTTTCATAGCAATATTCTTCCATATCCCAACCCTCAGGGGTCTGGTTATACAGAATAAATTTTAAACCGGCATTGGCAACTGCTTGCTTTTTTAAGGTTTCTTGATAATATTCTAAAGGAATGTTAATATCGGTAAAGACTTCTAAATCAGGGCGCCATTTAATATCGGTTCCGGTCTTTCTTTGGCGAAAGGGTTCAACTTGTAATTCGCCAACCGGTTCGCCTTTTTCAAAATGTATAATATATTTTTTGTTGTCACGGCAAACGGTAACGTCCATGTAAGAAGAGCTGTATTGAGTAGCACAAGAGCCTAGGCCGTTTAAACCTAAGCTAAATTCATAATTTTCGCCGGAATTGTTTTTATATTTGCCACCGGCATATAGTTCACAAAAGACTAATTCCCAGTTATAACGCTGTTCTTTTTCGTTATAGTCCAGGGGAATGCCTCGACCGTTATCTTTAACTTCAATAGATTTATCTAAATATCGGGTTACTTCAATCTCTCTGCCATAACCCTCTCGTGCTTCGTCAATCGAGTTTGAAAGGATTTCAAAGAAAGAGTGCTGACAACCCTCAATGCCGTCAGACCCAAAGATAACTGCTGGACGCAGACGTACACGGTCCGCACCTTTTAATGAGGAAATACTTTCATTACCGTATTCTTGTTTAGCCATTTACATCTGCCTTTCATCAAAAATGAACAGGGGCTAAAAGCCCCTGTCAGTTTCTTGGTTAAATTTGCGTACTGTAGTTCGGTGCTTCTTTGGTGATATAAATATCGTGAGGATGGCTTTCTTTTAAGCCGGCACCAGTAATTTTGATAAACTGACCGCGCTCTTTAAGGTCAGGAATTGTAGGCGTTCCGCAATAACCCATACCGGAACGGAGACCACCCAAAAGCTGATAAACCGTGTCTGCCAAAGAACCTTTATAAGGCACACGGCCTTCAACACCCTCAGGCACTAATTTTTTGGTGTTTGTCTGGAAATAACGGTCCTTTGAACCAACTTCCATGGCAGCGAGTGAGCCCATGCCACGATACACTTTAAATCTTCTGCCTTGATAGATTTCTTCCTGCCCCGGACTTTCATCACAACCGGCAAAGAGACTACCAATCATAATCACATCAGCACCGGCGGTGATAGCCTTTGGTAAATCACCGGAATATTTAATACCGCCGTCAGCAATAACGGGGACATTATATTTTTGTGCAACCTGAGCCACATCATTAATGGCTGTAATTTGGGGCACACCAATACCTGCAACCACACGAGTGGTGCAGATAGAACCGGGTCCAATACCAACTTTAACAGCATCTGCACCGGCTTTAATTAAGGCTTCGGCAGCTGCACCGGTGGCAATGTTACCGGCAATTAAATCTACGTTGGGGAAATGTTGTTTCACCAGGCGAACAGCATTAATAATGTTTTCGCTATGACCATGAGCAGAGTCTAAAACAAAAACGTCAACCTGCGCTTCTGCTAAGGCTGCAGCACGTTCCAACACATCCTTAGTCACGCCTAAAGCGGCACCAACCAGCAAACGACCGTTTGTATCTCTTGCTGAATTGGGGTAACGCAGATTCTTTTCAATATCTTTAATGGTAATCAGGCCTTTTAAGTAGCCATTTTTATCAACAATAGGTAGTTTTTCAATTTTGTGATGACGTAAAATTTCCTGTGCCTGCTCTAAGTTTGTACCTTCAGGAACAGTAACCAGATTTTCCTTCGTCATAACCTCATCAATTTGGCGAGAAAAATCAGTTTCAAAGCGCAGGTCGCGGTTGGTAATAATACCAACTAACTTACCATCTTCACAAATGGGCACACCGGAAATTTTATATTTTGCCATTAAATCGTCAGCATCTTTTAAGCTGTGCTCTGGAGATAAATAGAAAGGATTAACAATAACGCCGTGCTCAGAACGTTTAACCCTGTCAACCTCCGTGGCCTGTGCTTCAATGGTCATATTTTTATGAATAATACCAATGCCACCTTCACGAGCCATAGCAATAGCTAAAGCAGATTCAGTAACCGTATCCATAGCAGCACTCATTAAGGGAATGTTTAACTTGATGTTCTTTGTTAATTGTGTATTAAGTTGTATCATATCAGGTGTTACATCGGATTTCTGTGGGACTAAAAGCACATCATCAAATGTTAATCCCTCTCTCAGCTTCAGTTCAGCCAAAAAAACACTTCCTCTCAAATTTATATCTATTTTATTAATTATAACAAATTTTTTGACTGAAATCAAGAGATTATTTGCATTCCTATAACTTTATTTTTTGTGGAATAATTTTTTTGTTGAGATTTCGCAGAAAAATCGTTTTTTGACATATAAGAAATGGGCAAAGTTTACAACTTTGCCCATTCAATATTATAAATGCTTATTAATCATAATAATTCAAAAAATATTCTTTTGTATCCTCTAATTGATTTTGTTCCACATTTCCTATATATCTACTGCCTTCTTGGGTTTCAATTTCTCCTCTTTTATTATGCAGAATTAGTATTTTAGTAAAGTCGGAACTTATATGAACTAAAAGAGGTTCAAACCCAACAGGCATTTTTGAAACTGTACCATTCTCATATTTTTTCATATACATGGTTTCGTTGTAATACCATCCGCTGAAGTCGTGTGCTCGGTCATTTGCGTTGTTGACGGATGGTGTTTGCCCTGAATAATGCAAATGCTCTCCATAGGCAAATGTTTCAGTTTCAGTTTTAACTGTGATTGTTCCATATATTTTGTCATTCAAAAACAGAAATCTTAAATATTTCATATCAAGGGCAATATCAACCTTTTCTCCATTTTCTGTATTTACTCCATAGTATGTTCTATCAATGTTTTGCGGAAAAGGTAATAAAGAAATCAAAAGAAATACTACAACAAAACCAATTATTAATTTCTTTTTCATAATATCCCTCCTATCAACAATTCACTCCATTTCCTATATTCTACCTAAATTATAGCAAAAACACACCCAAAAGTCAATCATTTTGCCATTTTTCGGCATAGTGCCCTGTTGTGGCAATATCCTTCTGGTGGATATCCCCAAAGAAGGAAAAAACCGACACTTTTGACTATTTACCCCTTTATGCCTATTAATTTTTTTAAAAAACAATGCTCTTTAAGGGGTAAAATCAACAAAAATAGTGCGGTCGGAAAATCTTCCGCAATTTTCCGACACTTATGAATGACACTTATAAAAAGGCTCCCTTGTGTAAAGGGAGCTGTCAACGAAGTTGACTGAGGGATTGTTTAACTTCATTATCAATAAACAAACATACTCCCTCAAAGTTTTTGTTTATATCAAGATTTGATATTCTTATAACTTTTAATCCATATTGTTCTAAAAACTCAGTTCTCAAAGCATCTTTTTCCATTCCTTTATCATCATAATGCTGTGAGCCATCCAATTCAATGACAAATTTTGCTTTGGCACAATAAAAATCAACAATATATTTTCCTATTACTTTCTGCCTTATAAACTTGATAGGGTATTCTCTCAAATAATCATACCAAAGATGTTTTTCTTCTTTTGTCATATTCTTTCTTAATACTTTTGCAAGTGGTACGATTTCTTTATTGTGTTTGTAGTCCATTACAATCCCTCCGAGTTGCTACGCAACCCACCTCCCTTTACACAAGGGAGGCTTTCTTGTAGATTATATTATCATTTTTAATACTTTTAGTCAACACAATCAACTTTTCGTAAATAATTACATATTAACCTTAAAATCTTTTTGAGATTTCAACGGAAAGTCCGTTTCACAGAAAATCGAGTTATAGGTTTGCATTCTGCTTTAATTTTTTTCTTTTAAATATGGAATAATTTACAAAGAGTGAGCTTATAATGTTAATGACTGAAGATAAAGGAGGAAAAAAAGATGCATATTGAAGAAACGATTATTAAAAAAGTTAAATTATTTAGTTGGTTAAACGATTTATATGAAAAAAAATGCCTAAAGCAGCAGGACAAGTTGCGGCATGAAGAATTTATGCGAGAATTTGAGCAGGCACAACTGGATTTGGACGCAGCAAGGCATAATTATAATTTTGCCAAAGAGGGGGCACTTTTAGAATATTATATTTATGAAATTAAAGCTGCCGAAACAAGACTGGATTATTATTTGCAAATAGCTAAAAAAGAAAACATTAAAAATAGTCGTTTTTTTGCTGGGATGTTAGATGGCTACAGAGAAAAAGGAGAGGGTTTAACATGAGTTTGGGTGAGGTGGCAGCTTATATTTTATCTTTAGTTCTTCTTTTGGTCATTGGCAGAATATTTTTTAAGCCTTTAAAAAGTGTTCTTTTGCTTTTGCTGCACTCGGCCCTGGGAGGAGCAGGGCTTTACATATTCAATTTTATTTTTGCGGGTACCGGCTTTAGTATTGGTCTTAACATTGTAACTGCCTCTATATGCGGTTTGTTTGGGTTGCCGGGTTTGGTTCTGCTCATTATCAGTAAGATTTTATATTTTATGTAAAGAGAACAGAAAACGAGATTGCAAGATGTTTTAACATCAAATACAATCCCGTTTTTGTTTGTTTATCGGTCTCTGGTAGCGGGTACCTTTTCTTTAAACAATAAAGTAATGGTCCAAAGCCCTGCGATACCAACTAAGGTAAAAATGATGCGGCTCATAACAGAAAGCTGTCCGCCAAAAATGGCAGCTACAAAGTCAAAGCCAAACAAGCCAATGGAACCCCAGTTTAAGGCACCGATAATTACCAGAACCAAAGAAATATTGTCGATTGTTGTCACGGTTTACACTCCTTTATTAATTATGTCAATAAATAGTATGACCGGACAAACGAAGATTATTCATATAAATAAATTTTTTAAAAATTTATCGGCGTTATGTTGCGAAACCCATCTTTAATATCCGGATTAATGCGCTCTGTTAAATATGCCAGCATGGCCAGTTGTTCTAAAGCAACTGAGCGGTTGGCGGCTTCCATGGCATTTTCTCCCCACACAAAAGCACCATGCTGGAACAAAAGTGCAGCAGGAATAGCACTGGAATCTAATGCTTTTTTTTCAAAAATTTCTACAATGCAATTACCAGCGGCTGTTGCATAGCCGGCTTCGGCTTCGTCCTGTGTGATGGCACGGGTGCAAGGAATAGCCTCTTTAAAAAAACTTAAGTGACCAATACCATAAACAGGAATATCACGACCGGATTGCGCCCAGGCAGAAGTATAAATTCCGTGGCTGTGTACAATGGCACAGGCATTGGGAAAAGCACGATAAATTTCCAGATGTGTAAACAGATTCTTTACCGGTTGGCCCGTGCCTTCAATAACATTGCCGGATAAATCCGTAATGACAATGTTGGCAGGTTCGGGGTTTATATCCGGGTCGCTCGGTTCAGAAATAATCAGGTTATTGCCCCGATCCAGCACCGTTATATTGCCTTTGTTTAAAAAACGCATTTTTTGTTCTTTTAAATAAACAATTGCATTAGAAAGTTCAAGCTTTATAGAATCTAACAAGTAATCACATCCTTTTTTTGTTTATTCATATCTATATACATTTTATCATATGCTATGTAAAAAGTAAAGAAAAAAGAGGGTGAAAGCATGTATCGGGCAGGGGAACTCAGGCAAAAAGAAGTCATTAACATAACAGATGCGGCTCGTTTGGGTTTTGTTTCCGATGTGGAGGTGAGTCTGGAAGCAGGTGCCATTGAGGCAGTGATTGTACCCGGCAAAGCAAGACTTTTTAATTTCGGCTCCGGCAACGATTTAGTCATCCCGTGGGAAAAAATAAGACAAATCGGTGAAGACGTGATTTTGGTGGAATTATTAATAGAAAAAGAAAAATAAATTTACTGCTAAAAACTCTTTCATTTTTATTAAAGATGTGGTACAATAATAAAAATGGGAGGAGATAGAAATGAAGGAAAAATATTATATTACAACGGCAATTGCCTATACATCCCGTAAACCCCATATCGGGAATACCTATGAAATTGTGTTGACAGATGCCATTGCCCGCCACAAACGGCAGGAGGGTTATGATGTCTTTTTTTTAACAGGTACGGATGAACACGGCCAAAAAATTGGTGAAGCAGCTAAAGAAGCCGGCATCACACCCCAGCAGTATGTGGATGGTGTAGCTGGTGAAATTAAAACCATTTGGGATTTAATGGGTGCCAGCTATAACCATTTTATCCGCACAACAGATGATTATCATGTGAAAAGCGTACAGAAGATTTTTAATAAGCTGTATGAACAGGGCGATATTTATAAAGGTGAATATGAGGGATGGTATTGTGTGCCTTGCGAGTCTTTCTTTACCCAGAGCCAGTTGGTGGACGGTTGCTGTCCCGATTGCGGTCGCGAGGTGAAGAAGACAAAGGAAGAGGCTTATTTCTTTAAAATGAGCAAATATCAGGACAGATTAATGCAATACATTGAAGAAAATCCTGAGTTTATTCAGCCGGAAAGCCGTAAAAAAGAAATGGTGAACAACTTCTTAAAGCCTGGTCTGCAGGATTTGTGTGTATCTCGTACCTCTTTTGATTGGGGCATTCCGGTTACTTTTGATAAAGACCATGTTGTCTATGTTTGGATTGATGCTCTTTCCAACTACATCACTGCCTTAGGTTATGCGCCGGACGAGCAGGGCCAGCTCTATAAAAAATACTGGCCTTGTGATGTGCACGTTATTGGTAAGGATATTCTTCGTTTCCACACCATTTACTGGCCCATTATGCTCATGGCTTTGGGCGAACCTTTGCCGAAGCAGATTTTTGGCCATCCCTGGCTTTTGGCCGGTGCTGATAAAATCAGTAAGTCTCGTGGTAATGCCATTTATGCTGATGATTTGGTAAAGCTCTTTGGCGTGGATGCTATTCGTTATTATTTGCTTTGCGAAATGCCTTATGCACAGGATGGCACCATTTCCTATGAAAACATTATCAGCCGTTATAATGCTGATTTGGCTAACACCTTGGGCAATTTAGTAAACCGCACCGTTGCCATGCAGCAGAAATATTTTAACGGTGTGATTCAAAAACCTTGTGATGCTGAAATGGACGCTGATTTGAAAGAATGTGCCTTGAAAGTTGCAAAAGCCTGCAAAGAAAAAATGGATGCCTTTAAAACAGCAGATGCCCTTGCAGAAGTAATGAATTTAGCTCGCCGTTCCAATAAATATATTGATGAAACCATGCCTTGGGCACTGGCAAAAGACGAAAGCCAGAAAGAACGTCTGGGCGGCGTGTTATATAACCTTTTGGAAAGCATTCGCTTCTTAGGCGTGCTACTGGCACCCTTTATGCCCCAGACAGCAGAGAGCATATTTGCGCAGATTGGTGCAAAGGAATGCTCTTTAGAATCCTTGGATGTTTTCGGCAAAATGGAAGCGGGCACTTCTGTTGGTCAGGCAACACCCTTGTTTGCCCGTTTGGATGAAAAGAAAATGCTGGAGGAAATTGAGAAATCTCAGCCGACACCGGCCAAGGAAGAAAAAAAGATTGTAGAAGTGGAGAAGTTACCAGAAATCTCTATTGAAGATTTTGCAAAACTTGAGCTGAAGGTTGGCTTGGTTGTAGAATCCCAAAGAGTAGAAGGTGCTGATAAGCTGCTGGTTTCCAAAATTAAAATCGGTGATGAAGTTCGTCAAATTGTATCCGGCATTGCTAAAGCCTACCCGCCGGAAGAATTTGTGGGCAAAAAAGTGGTTGTCATTACCAACTTAAAGCCGGTAAAACTGCGTGGTGTGTTATCAGAAGGTATGATTTTAGCAGCATCCGATAAAAAGAATTTAAGTGTCCTGACAGTTGATAAAGATATGCCCGACGGCACAAAAATCAGTTAAAACTTTCCTAAATTTTGTTTGATTTTTATGAAATGATAGAAAAGCGAAGAAAATAAAGCAAAAAACATTTATTTTCTTCGCTTTTTCTCTTGCTACATTTGGAAAAATAATGTATAATATTAATTTAGAAATATTGTGTTTATATTAACAGATATATATTTAAGGAGGAAACAGAAGTGAGTCAATTTTTAGACAGAATTAAAGAACGTGCCATGGCAGACAAAAAGACCATTGTGTTAGCTGAGGGCGAAGAAATCCGTTCCATTGAAGCTGCAGCAAAGGTTTTAAAAGAAGGTATTGCCAACATCATCTTATTGGGTGATGAAAATGTGATTGCTGAAAAGGCAGCCGGTTTTGATATTTCCGGTGCACAGGTTATCAACCCTGTAAACTCTGATAAATATCAGGCGTATGCAGAGCAGTTCTGCGAAATGAGAAAAGCAAAGGGTATGACCATGGATAAGGCGTTAGAAACCATGAAGAACACCCTGTATTTTGGTTGTATGTTAGTTAAGAATGGCGATGCTGACGGTATGGTTGCCGGTGCTGTAAACTCCACTTCCAATGTTTTAAGAAGTGCACTGCAGACTGTTAAAACGGCTCCCGATGCAAAATTGGTTTCTGCATTCTTTGTTATCTGTGTGCCTGATTGCGAATATGGCGAAAACGGAACTTTCGTATTTGGTGACAGCGGCCTCGTTATGAACCCCAATGCTGAAGAACTTTCTGAAATTGCTATTTCTTCTGCTAAGAGCTTTAAAGCGCTGGTTGAAGCTGAGCCCAACGTTGCACTTTTATCTTTCTCTACCTATGGCAGCGCAAAAGACCCGCTGGTTGACAAAGTTGTTGAAGCAACAAGACTGGCTAAAGAAAAGAGACCGGATTTAAGCTTAGACGGCGAACTGCAGTTAGATGCTGCTATCGTTGAATCTGTTGGTAAGTCCAAGGCTCCCGAATCCACCGTTGCCGGCAAAGCAAACGTACTGGTATTCCCTGACTTAAATGCAGGTAACATCGGCTACAAATTGGCACAGAGACTGGGTAAGGCTGAAGCTTACGGTCCTATCACTCAGGGTATTGCAAAACCCATTAACGACCTGTCCCGTGGTTGCTCTGCTGACGATATCGTTGGTGTTGTTGCCATCACCTGCGTACAGGCGCAGAATCAGTAAGGAGGATATTGAACATGAACGTACTGGTTATTAATGCAGGTAGCTCTTCTTTAAAATATCAGTTGATTGATATGGACACACAGGCTGTTATGGCCAAGGGTCTGTGCGAAAGAATCGGCATTGAAGGCTCCCGTTTAAAACATACCCCCAGCGGTCAGGATACCGTTACCTTAGAATCTCCTATGAAAGACCATTCTGATGCTATTTCTATGGTTATCGACGCTTTGATTGACAAAAATCATGGCGTAATCAGTGATATGAGTGCGATTGATGCAGTTGGTCATCGTGTTGTGCATGGCGGTGAATATTTCAATCAGTCTGTTATTGTCGATGACGATGTGAAGAAAAAAATTGATGAATGTAGCATGCTGGCACCCTTGCACAATCCGGCTAACTTAATCGGTATTGAAGCTTGCCAGAAGGCTATGCCCGGCGTGCCTATGGTTGCTGTGTTTGACACCGCTTTCCATCAGACTATGCCTGCAGAAGCCTATATGTATGCACTGCCTTATGAATACTATGAAAAATATAAAATCAGAAAATATGGTTTCCATGGTACTTCTCATTACTATGTGGCAAACCGTTGTGCAGCTATGATGGGCAAGCCTATTGAAGAACTGAAGATTATCACTCTGCACTTGGGTAACGGTTCTTCTATTACCGCTGTCAATAAGGGTAAGTCTGTGGATACTTCTATGGGCTTTACACCCTTAGCCGGCGTTCCTATGGGTACCCGTTCCGGTGTGATTGACCCTGCCATTGTTACCTTTATTGCTGAAAAGGAAAACATGACCTTTGCCGAGGTTGATTCAATGCTGAACAAGAAGTCCGGTGTGCTTGGTGTGTCCGGTTTATCCAGTGACTTCCGTGACCTGGAAACTGCTGCAAAAGATGGCGACAAAAAATCTCAGTTGGCTTTGGATATGTTTGAATATGCAGTAAAACGTTATATTGGTTTCTATGCCGCTGCTATGGGTGGCGTGGATGCTATCGTATTCACCGCAGGTGTTGGTGAAAATAACATTCCCTTGCGTGAACGTGTTCTTGCTAACATGGAATTTATGGGCATTGCTTGCGATGCGCAAAAGAACAATGTTCGTGGTGAAGAAACCGAAATTACCGGTGCTGGTGCTACGGTAAGAGCATTCGTTATTCCTACCAACGAAGAGTTGACCATCGCACTGGATACACAGAGATTATTAGGCTAAGTATTTTATAAAAAAACCGCATATCCAACAGGATATGCGGTTTTTTTTATATGTTTTTTATATGACAATGCCGCCATTGGGGCTGATGACTTGTCCTGTGATAAAATGGTTGATATCTCCTGCTAAATAAAATACAGTTTCGGCAATATCTTCCGGCCGGCCAATGATCCCGAGGGGTGTTTCTTCTATCAAAGCTGTTTTGGTTTCTTCATCTAGATTTGCATTCATATCGGTTTCAATCACACCGGGTGCCACACAGTTCACCAAAATGCCGGAGGGTCCCAATTCTTTTGCTAAGGCCTTAGTAAAACCGATAATGGCCCCTTTTGAGGCAGAGTAGGCAACTTCACAAGAAGCACCTGTTATACCCCAAATAGAGGAAATGTTAATAATATGACCGCTTTTTTTGTGAACCATATGAGGCAAAGCTGCTCGTGTTACATTTGCCGTGCCAGTCATATTTACAGAAAAAATTCTGTCCCAATCTTCAGGGGAGGTATCGCAAAACATTTTCATCATTGCAATGCCGGCATTATTTACCAAAACATCGATACCACCAAAAAGTTCTTCAGTTTTATGTACTAAAGCTTCTGCCTGTTTGTTATCAGCAATGTCAGCGCCAAATATAGCGGCTTTTCCACCCGATTCTAAAATGCTTTGACAAGTAGCCTGCGCGAAAGCTTCATTTTGGTGGTAATGAACCATCACCTGATATCCGCTAGTGGCAAAACGCCGGGCGCAAGCAGCACCAATGCCGCGAGATGAGCCGGTAATTAAAACAGTCTTATTCATAAATGATTTCCTTTCTCATCAAAAAAGTAGGGGCGGATGCCCACATCCGCCCGAAATAACGGGGCGATGAAGGGCATCGCCCCCT
>JAZODT010000064.1:0-8043 GCA_045597205.1 Clostridia bacterium | reverse complement strand
ATATAATATGGAAATTATACGCATAAGGAGGTTGTACTATGGCTATTAAAACAGAAAATGAACGTGGTGCTATTGTTATGAGCAACACCGTCATTGCGCACATAGCCGGCATGGTAACGACTGGTTGCTATGGCGTGGTGGGCATGGCATATAAAAGTACGGGCGATAGCTTTGCAAGTCTTTTAAAGTGGGATACCATAACAAAAGGCATTAAAGTTACAACAGAAGATGACAAGATCAGTATTGATCTGCATATTATTGTGGAATACGGCGTGAATATCAAGGTCATTTCAGATAGCATTATCAGCAGTGTACGCTATAGTGTAGAAAGTATGACCGGTTTTCGTGTTGGCCGCGTAACAGTCAACGTGGAAGGCATCCGCGTGGATTAATTCGGAGGTGTAAAACTTGATTTATACAATTGATGCTGCAGAGCTTTGTAAGGTCTTTACCTCAGCAGCCAATAAGCTGGTAAATAACAAAAACATTTTAAATGATTTAAACGTATTTCCCGTGCCGGATGGCGATACTGGTTCTAACATGTCTATGACTGTATCTGCCGCTGTCAGCGAGCTTTCCGGCCGCACTTTTTCTTCGGTTGGTGAAGTGATGAACACCATTGCCAGCGCTTCGTTGCGCGGTGCACGTGGTAATTCTGGGGTTATTCTCTCTCAGCTATTTCGTGGGATGTCTAAACGGTTGAAGGATTGTGAAATCGCTGATGCCAATGATATTGCTGAGGCCTTTTTAGAAGGCGTTGCCACCGCCTATCGTGCGGTTATGAAACCGGTAGAAGGTACTATGCTCTCCGTCTCCCGCGACGGTGCAGAGGGTGGCGCTGCTTTTATTAAAAACGATAATGAAGTGATTGGACTTTTAAAGGCAGTTGTAAATGTTGCTCAAAAAAGTCTG
The DNA here is from genome assembly GCA_045597205.1 of Clostridia bacterium. Taxonomy (GTDB): domain Bacteria; phylum Bacillota; class Clostridia; order UBA1381; family UBA9506; genus UMGS755. The sequence continues at coordinate 7,131 of JAZODT010000064.1, read as the reverse complement.
GATAAAACACCTGAAATTTTGCCACAGCTCAAAGCTGCCGGCGTTGTGGATTCTGGTGGTCAGGGTATTTTATATTTATTAGAGGGTGCACTTACTTATTTAGAAAGCGGTACGGTTGTTAAGCGCGAAGGCGGTGAGGCTACACCAGCCACCGTTTCTGCTCCCGTCGGCGCAAAAGCGGCTGATGCAGATATTAAATTTGCTTACTGTACTGAATTTATTATTGAAAAGAATAATCCCAAAGCTTCCAGTAAACTGTTTGCTTCCAACATTCAAAAAAAGGGCGACTCTATGGTGGTGGTAGATGATGAAACCATTATTAAAGTGCACATTCACACCAATAACCCCGGTTATGTTATTGAAGAAGCGATTAAGTTAGGTGCTTTAATTAATATCAAAATTGATAATATGAAATATCAGCACAACAATTTAGTTTCTACCGAGGCTGAAAAACCTGCCGAACCGCCTAAGGCTTATGGTTTTGCTGCCGTTGCCGCCGGCGAAGGCATGGAAGCGTTGTTCCGTGATATGGGTGCCGACGAAATTATCTTAGGCGGTCAGTCCGAGCATCCCAGCACTGATGATATTTTAAAGGCTGTTAACGCCATTCATGCAGAAACTGTGTTCATTATGCCCAACAACAAAAATATTGTTATGGCTGCCGAACAGGTTTGTGACTTAACCGAAAAAAACGTAATTGTTATTCCCACTCATTCCATTCCGGAAGGGCTTTCTGCTATGTTGGCCTTTGCACCAGAACTGTCTCCGGAAGAAAATCAAGAAACCATGCGCGAAGCTGCTTCTTTGGTTAAAACCGGTAACGTGACCTATGCAGTTCGTGACTTTACCTTAAACGGCGAAACCATGCCCAAAGGCAAAATTATTGGTTTAACCGGCAAAACCATTGCCGCCGCCGGCGAAGACCCCACGCAAGTTGCCAAAGATTTACTTGCCGGCATGGTCAATGAGGACAGTGCTGTGGTTAATGTTTTTTATGGCGAAGATGTTACCGATGAAATTGCTGACAATTTCCGGTCTTATTTAGAAGAGACTTATGGAGATTGTGATGTTTTGGTACACAGTGGTAAACAGCCGCTTTACTATTACATTGTATCTGTAGAGTAAACGGCGCCAAAGAGGGGACATTTACTATGACCGTTCATCCCTTACAAATGTCTGTAACCCAACTGCCAGGCATCGGCCCGAAACGAGCCGATGCCTTTGGTAAGTTGGGTATTTTTACGCTTAAAGACCTGCTCACCCACTATCCCCGTGGTTATGAAGACAGAACCGTTTTTAAAAAAATTATAGAGCTTTCTCACGATGAAACTGTTTGCATTAAGGCAACCGTCACCTCTTCGTTGCAAACGAATATAATACGCAAAAATATGCGCCTCAGCACCATTAAGGTTTCTGACGGAACAGGTTTTTTAGAATTAGTTTGGTTTAACAACCGGTTTTTAGAATCCAAACTCAAAAAAGGCGAAACCTACATTTTTTATGGCAAAGTTCGTCTCACTCCTAAAAAACAAATGATGACACCTATTATTGAAACGCCAGACAATCAAAAACAAACCGGACGGATTGTACCTCTTTATCCCTTAACCGAAGGGTTAACAGAGCCTCTCATGACTGACTGTGTCCGGCAGGCTCTTGCTCTTTGTGCCGACCTTGAAGACCCTCTGCCGGCCGCCTTGCGCACTGCCTTTAACTTGTGTGAAATTCATTATGCCGTTTCGCACATCCATTTTCCCAATGGCAAAACAGAATATGAAATTGCCCGTCGAAGACTGGCTTTCGAGGAATTGTTTTTGTTTCAAATCGCTCTTTTTTCCTTAAAAATGAGAAAGGCAGAAGGCGTAGCCCCTAAGCTTTCCGCTGGAGCTGCCCCTTTTATTCAATCCCTTCCCTTTACGCCAACAGGCGCTCAACAACGGGTAATGGATGAAATTGCTGCTGACCTAGCCGCAAGCAAGGCCATGAACCGATTGGTTTGCGGTGATGTTGGCGCCGGTAAAACTGCCGTGGCTGCTTCTGCTATTTTTACCACCGTTAAAAGCGGTTATCAGGCCGCTTTTATGGCACCCACCGAAATTTTGGCTACGCAACATTTTGCAAGCCTTAAAAAAATGTTTGCCGACCATAATATCACGGTTGAGTTGCTCTCCGGCTCTTTGTCTGCCATCAAGCGACGGGAAGCCTTAAAAAAACTGTCCGACGGTACCGCCCAGGTAATCGTGGGCACCCATGCTCTGTTAAGTGAAAATGTGCAATTTAACCGTTTAGGTTTGGCAATCACGGATGAACAGCACCGTTTTGGCGTTAATCAACGTCGTTTGCTCACAGAAAAAGGTGAAAATCCACACGTGCTAGTTATGAGTGCAACCCCCATTCCTCGAACTTTGGCATTCATCATTTATGGTGATTTGGATGTTTCCATTATTGATGAATTGCCGCCCGGTCGGCAAAAAGTGGATACTTTTGCTGTTGGAGAAAGCTATCGCAATCGAATTTACGCTTTTATAGAAAAAGAACTTTCTGCCGGCAGGCAGGCATATGTCGTTTGTCCTTTAGTGGAAGAATCCGAAGCGTTAGAGCTGGAATCGGTAACTGCATATAGCAAAAAAGTGCAGTCTGTTTTCCCAAAAATTAATATCGGTTTGTTACACGGCAAAATGAAACCAGCCGAAAAAGAGGCCGTTATGAGCGCCTTTAAAAGCGGAACTCTTTCTGTTTTAGTGGCCACCAGCGTGATTGAGGTTGGGGTGGATGTCCCTAATGCCACCGTTATGTTAATCGAAAACGCAGAACGTTACGGTCTTTCACAGCTCCATCAGTTGCGCGGTCGCGTGGGACGCGGTACCGAAAAATCCTATTGTATTTTATTGACCCAAAGCAATCAGAAGACCGCAACCAATCGCTTAAATGTGATGAAAACCCAAAGTGACGGTTTTAAAATTGCCGAAGAAGATTTAAAGCAACGGGGACCAGGTGAATTTTTCGGCACCCGTCAACATGGTTTGCCTGCATTTAAAGTGGCTAATCTATATTCCGACATGGCGCTGTTAAAAGAAACAACTACTGCCGCCCAGGCATATTTGGCAAAAAAAATTCCTTGCACCGCCATAGAAGAAAAACGGCTGGAAAAAGAAATTAAAGACTTATTTAACAATCATGTTACATTTAGTTAAAAAATATATTAAAAAACTTGACAATTCTAATAAATAATGTAAAATATTATATGGATAATAGTATTTAGATACATAATTAAGGTGGTTCGTTTTGAGAGTAATTTCAGGTTCCGCCCGCGGGACAAAGCTTTTAAGTCCAGAAGGATTATCTGTTCGGCCTACCCACGACCGTGTTAAAGAAGCATTGTTTAGCATGCTTTCGGCAAACGTTTTAGATGCCTCTGTTTTGGATTTATTTGCCGGCTCCGGTGCTTTAGGCATTGAGGCATTAAGCCGCGGTGCAAGCCATGCCGTTTTTGTGGATGTTTCTGCTAACTCTTTGCATTTGGTAGAAGATAATTTGAAAAAAACCCATCTTATTGCACAGGCACAATTGTGCAAAAGTGATTATTTGGCCTATGTAAGCACAACCAACGTTGCGTTTGATTTAATTTTTTTAGATCCGCCATATCAAGAAGGTTTTTTAATGCCAGCATTAAAAAAAATTAAAGAACGAGATTTACTAAATCCTGATGGTTTAATTTATTGTGAAACCGAAGGAGAACCGCCGACAGAGATTACCGACTTATTCAGCGTTGTACGTGATAAGAAATACGGCAGGGCGCGCATCCTGCTATTGAAAGAGTTGTCGCTATGAGCATTGCAGTTTATCCTGGCAGTTTTGATCCCATCACTTGTGGCCATTTAGACATTATTCATCGCAGCAGTGTTATGTTTGATGAGGTTATTATTGCAGTTTTAAATAATTCAACAAAAAAACCCTTATTTTCCGCAACTGAACGTGTGCAGTTAATTGAAAAATCAATTAGCGGGCTTTCTAACTGTCGCGTGGTTTATTTTGACGGATTGTTGGTGGATTTTGTAAAACAGCAGGATGCTGATGTTGTCATTAAAGGCCTGCGGGCCATTTCGGACTTTGAGTATGAATTTCAAATGGCACAGCTAAACAAGAAGCTGAGTCCCACCATTGAAACTTTGTTCATGGTGACCAATGCAAATTATTCATACATCAGTTCCAGCATTGTTAAGGAAATCGCAAATTTGGGCGGCGATTTCTCAGAACTTTTGCCCAAGGCAATTTACGAGGATGTAAAACAAAAGATTGAAAAGGGGCGATTTTGATGGAAATTTTAGAAATCATTGAAGCGCTTGAAGAAAAAATTGAGCGCAGCTTTACGATTCCCTTCTGGGGACGCGGTATTGTGGATAAGGACACTTTGCTGGACCTTTTACAAGAAGCCAGAATTAAATTCCCGGAGGAATTAAAACAGGCCAAATGGGTAAAAGATGAACGCCAGCGGATTATTGCCGATGCGCAAAAAGAAGCTGCTGCTATTATTAAAGGCGCAGAAGAAAAAATTGTTGCAATGGTTAACGAGCATGAGATTACCAAACAGGCATATGATAACGCCAATCAGATTGTAGAGAATGCGCAGGAGCATGCCCGCGAAATCAGATTGGGTGCGAACCAATATGCCGATAACGTTTTGCACACCATTGAAGAAAGCCTCATTGGTGCTGTTGAAACCATTCGCGAAAACAGAAAAGACTTAAAACGTTAAAAAAATCAATAAAGAGTAAAGAGGCTGTAGCAAAATGAATTCTTTTGCTACAGCCTCTTTTTTAAGGAATAGAAAAAATTCTGAATGGATAAATTGAACCCATAGGGCTTACACAAAGACCAACGACGGTACACCAAGAGGGAACATCTTTTTTTTAATAATCTAATGTGAGGGTACAATCCCCTTCAAACTCATTCATAATGGTCGAAACCGGAAATTTTTCCGGTATTTCCAACAAAAAGCTAAATTCAACCAAATGATTTTTTACATCTTTTTTCAAGCTGACATCAATTACCGTAATTCCTTTGGCTTGCAGCATTGCTGTTACCTTAGACTGCATCTTCGGGTCTTCAGGGCAACTAAAGGTCAACCGTTTAAGCTTTGCCGGTCTAAACCATCGGTTGTCAGCATGCAGCACAATCTGCACCAGCAAAATAATGACCGTCATGGCAATGCCCACAATATACATGCCAGAGCCAATAGCCATGCCAACACCGGCCGTCGCCCAAATGCCGGCGGCTGTTGTTAAACCGGTAATGTTTCGCTTATGTACAAAAATCATACCGGCACCCAAAAAACCAACACCACTCACCACGCTGGCCGCAATTTTAGATGGGTCAAGCCTCGTCATGTCGCTTAGCACATCCTCATAGGCATACTTTGATAAAATCATCATTAAAGTCGCTGCACAAGACACAAGGCAGTGGGTACGCACCCCGGCCTCTTTGGCTCTGTTTTTTCGTTCCATGCCAATTAACAAACCGCAAATGCTGGCAAACAACAAGCGAATAATTAAATAAATATCATATTTATAAAACCAATTCATAGGCCCTCCTACATACTAAATCTCTAAGCGTTATAATAGTTTATAGTGTACAGCAACATAGACTTTTTGTCAAGTGCTGCATCTCCCCTCTTTTTAAGTCCAAAAAAGAGGATTTACAATTTGTTCATAACAGGGTCACATTCATAGTTTATGATAAAATATATGAAGAATTATTTTTTCTTTATTAGCAGAAAGTAGAGGTGACTAACTATTAAAAGTCAAGAGTTTTTTGAAAAGTTTTTAGAGGATTTTTAAGAAACAAAAAAATAGCATGGCAAACAAGCCCTGTATTGCAAGGACTAAAAAAATAGTTGGAGTTAATAGCTACCTTACAAAAGTTGAATCATATGCAAGGTTTTTAGTTTGAAGTGTGTAAATAACACGCAGTAGTTTCTTGACAACGTGAGATAAAGCTACACGATGAGGCTTACCCTCTGCGCGTTTCTTTGAGTAAAACATAGCAAAAGTCGGTTCGTAATTTACAACCGTTTGAGCACAATTCATAAGTGCACAACGTAAGTAAGAAGAGCCATGCTTAACCATTCTGCCTGTTGTTTCGGACGTTCCTGATTGAAAATATCCTGGCTCTAATCCGACAAAAGAAAGCATTTGAGAAGCGTTTTTGAATTTGGAGAAATCGCCAAATTCGGCAAGCATTACAGCAGCAGATTCAATACCAACACCGGGAACTGAAAGCATAGGTGGATTCATTGCAAAAACACATTCTTTGATTGAAACTTCCGTTTCATCAACCTTTGAATCCAAGTGGCTGTAAAGTTCTAAAACAATCTGCATTTCTTGAAGCAAATAATCTTCGGTGTTTCCTACAGTGTTTTTAGCAAGTTGTTTGAGTTGGGCAAAATCTACTGTAGAGAATCTACCACGTGATAGCTTTCTTAGCGTTTCATAAGATTTAGAGTTCATATTAGAAATCTTTTCAGGTGATGAATAGTTGGAAAGTATGTATAACGCAGTAACAGAGAACTTACCACCAAAGAAAGGTTTGAATTCAGGAAACACCTTATCTAAGATATTTGTAAGTTCTACAAGTTGGCGAGTCCGGAGCCTTACAAGAGAATCTCTGAATCTTGTTAGTGACTTTAGCTTCTCAGTATGGTAAAATGATGATGGATAGGGCTTGTACTCTACCGTCATTAAATAGTGTGCAATCATCATGCAATCAATAGAATCGCTTTTAGTCTTTCGCAGGGACTTGGATTTGACGAAACGATTGATAAGCAATGGATTGAACTCCATGAATGAGAAGTTGTTGCTTTCAAGAAATAGCTTTAGATTCATACCATAATGACCGGTAGATTCAAGTCCTATTCTTGTTTCTGAGTCGAGGGAATCAAGCAACATCTTTAATTGCGTAAATACTTCAGAATCATTTGTAAAAGACCACGAAGGAGTAATGATTTCTCCTGAATCATCAATTACGGCACAATCGTGCTTAAATTTTTAAATGTCGATACCAATGTAATACATGGTTTCCTCCTTTTAATATTTTTGCACTGCTGTTTTCCACAGACGGCTTGCCAATGTATTCACG
>JAZODT010000063.1:0-8931 GCA_045597205.1 Clostridia bacterium | reverse complement strand
TTTTTTAAAAAAACTCTTTATTATTATAAAAATTTTTGATATACTGTATATAATGCGGGGTTATATGCACACAATAACCTATATTTTACATAGCACGACTTACAAATTGTTTTTTTGAATTTATCTCCCGAAAGAGATGGGAGCTTTTGCCCTGCTTAAGCAGCAGGCATATATTACATTGGCAAAATCGCAGAGAGATTTTGTTTTAAATTTAAAACGGAGGTTTGATTGTGGCAAAAAATTTAAAATTAAAAATTATTCCGTTGGGAGGGCTGAATGAAATCGGCAAAAATCTAACGGTATTTGAATTCGGCAACGATATTGTTGTGTTAGATTGCGGCATGGCTTTCCCTGATGACAGCATGCCCGGCATTGACATGGTGATTCCGGATATTAGTTATTTGGAAAAACATCGGGATAAAATTCGGGGCATTGTGCTCACCCATGGTCACGAAGACCATATTGGCGGCATTCCTTACTTTTTGAAAAAAATTAATGTGCCCATTTATGGCACACGGCTCACCCTTGGTTTGGTGGAATGTAAATTAAAGGAGCACCATTTGCTTTCAAAAACCAAACTGGTGCGTGTTAAATCCGGTGACACCGTGAAATTAGGTGCTTTTCGTGCTGAGTTTATTCACACCAACCATTCCATTGCTGATGCAGTGGCCATCGCCTTGCACACACCTGTTGGCGTGGTGCTTCATTCCGGTGATTTTAAGATTGATACCACCCCCATTGAAGGCGGCATGCTGGATGTGGCTCGGTTTGGAGAGCTGGGCAAAAAGGGTGTTCTTGCCCTTTTGTCTGACAGTACGAATGTAGAGCGTCCCGGTTACACCATGTCTGAATCTACCGTGGGCAGCACCTTTGATGCGCTGTTTCGTGAAGCCTCGGACAAGCGGATTATTGTAGCAACCTTTGCTTCTAACATCCATCGTGTGCAGCAAATTATTAACGCTGCCTACCAACATAACCGAAAGGTTGCCGTTTCCGGTCGCAGTATGGAAAACGTGGTTGAGGTTGCTATGACATTGGGCTATATGTCCGTTCCGGCAGGGGTTATGATTAGTATTGATGATATTAATAAATATCGCCCCAATCAACTATGTATTATAACCACGGGCAGTCAGGGTGAAGAAATGTCCGCCTTGTCCCGCATGGCATTTTCTGAGCACAGAAAAGTAGAAATTGTACGCGGTGATATGGTAATTGTATCTGCCAGCCCCATTCCCGGCAACGAACGTGCCATTTCCAGCGTGATTAATGAATTGTTTAAAAAAGGTGCCGAGGTCATTTATAAATCTTTGGAAAATGTACACGTTTCCGGTCATGCCTGTCAGGAAGAATTAAAACTTTTAATTTCTTTGGTTAAACCCAAATTTTTCATTCCTGTACATGGCGAATACAGGCATTTGATGTTACACGCTGCCTTGGCTGAGCGAGCAGGTATTCCCCGCAAAAACATTGCTCTTTCAGACATTGGTCAGGTCATTGAATTAGGGCCTCACAGCATCCGTCAAAATAACACGGTGCCCTCCGGTGTTGTGCTGATTGATGGTTTGGGCGTGGGTGATGTGGGTAACATTGTCCTGCGTGACAGAAAACATTTAGCACAAGATGGTATTATTGTTGTGACCGTTACCATCGCTAAAAAAACCGGCGAAATTCTTTCCGGCCCTGATGTACTCTCCCGCGGGTTTGTATATGTTAGAGAGTCTGAAGATTTAATGGAAGAAGCGAAAAACGCCGCTCTTTTAGCACTGGAAAAATGCCAGAAAAAGAAAATTAAAGACTGGATGGGTATTAAAAACAGCTTAAAAATTGCCATGAGTGATTTTGTTTATGCCAAAACCAAACGCAAGCCCATGATTTTACCGGTTATCATGGAAGTTTAATATAATTGTGAGGGATTTACAAATGAAAGAACAAACAAAAAAATTATTTACCTCTGAGTCAGTGACCGAAGGTCATCCGGACAAAATAGCCGACATCATTTCTGATGCCATATTGGACGAGATTCTGCGTCACGACCCCATGGGTCGTGTTGCCTGCGAGGTAACGGTTACTACCGGCTTGGTGCTGGTGGTGGGTGAAATTTCTACCTCTACTTATGTTGATGTTGCCAAAACTGTGCGCGAATGTGTCCGCCAGGTCGGTTATGACCGTGCAAAATACGGCTTTGACTGTGACACTTGTGCCGTGATTACAGCCATCGACGAACAGTCACCGGATATTGCTTTGGGTGTGAACAATTCTTTAGAGGCAAAAAAAGGTGAGGTTGACCCCGGCGAAATTGGCGCCGGCGACCAGGGTATTATGTTCGGTTATGCTTGTAATGAAACCGAAGAATATATGCCCCTCGCCATCGATTTGGCGCATAAGCTGACTTATAAACTCTCCGAAGTGCGTAAAACCGGCGAAATTAACTTTATTCGCCCGGACGGAAAATCGCAGGTGACGATTGTTTATGACGAAAACGACAACCCAGTTGCCATTGATACGGTTGTTGTTTCTACCCAACACAGCGAAGATGTAACGCAGGAAGAACTCCATAAGGCCATTATGGATAAAGTTATTATGCCTGTAATACCTGCTGACTTATTAACAGAAAACACGAAATATTATATTAACCCCACCGGTCGCTTTGTTGTGGGCGGACCCCAGGGCGACTCCGGTCATACCGGTCGTAAATTAATTGTGGATACCTACGGTGGTGCTGCCCGCCACGGCGGTGGCGCTTTCTCCGGCAAGGACCCCACAAAGGTTGACCGCAGCGCAGCCTATGCTGCTCGCTATGTTGCCAAAAATGTGGTGGCTGCTGGTCTTGCCGACCGTTGTGAGTTGCAGCTTGCCTATGCCATTGGTGTTGCTGAACCTGTTTCGGTTCGCGTGGATACTTTCGGCACAGCCAAAGTTCCCGAAAGCGTTATTGAGGCATTAATTAAAAAACATTTTGATTTGCGCCCTGCGGCTATTATTAAAACCTTAGACCTGCGCCGCCCCATTTATAAACAAACGGCAGCTTATGGCCACTTTGGTCGCACAGATATTGATTTGCCTTGGGAAAAAACAGATATGGCAGACATTTTAAAGGCTGACGCTTTAAATTACTGATTACATAGAGGGGGCTTTCGTTTATGAAAATACTCATTGTTGATGATGAAAAGCTGCTTGTAAAAGGAATTAAATATAATTTCGAGCAGGAGGGCTATACCGTTTTAGCTGCCTATGACGGTGAAGAAGCCATTAAAATGGCTTATGACAAAACCATAGACTTAATTATTTTAGACCTGATGTTGCCAAAAATTGACGGCTTGAGTGTTTGTCAGAAAATCCGTGAATTTTCTAATGTACCCATCGTGATGCTGACCGCTAAAAATGAAGATATGGATAAAATTTTAGGTCTTGAATACGGTGCCGATGATTATTTAACAAAGCCCTTTAATGTGCTGGAATTAAAAGCCCGTGTGAAAGCTGTTTTGCGCCGCATGACACCCGCCGAAGCCGGTCGCAGCAAAGAAAGCGTTGTTGCTATTGGCGGCGTTAAGCTTGATTATAACCTGCGCCGTGTAACCATTAACGATAAAACGATTGACTTAACGGCAAAGGAATTTGATTTAATGGATTTGTTTGTTTGCAATGCCGGCAAAGTTTATTCCCGCGAAAATCTTTTGGATATTGTGTGGGGATATGATTATCCCGGTGATGTTCGCACGGTGGATGTGCACGTGAGAAGACTGCGGGAAAAGATAGAACCCAATCCGGCAGAACCCGTTTACATTCATACAAAATGGGGAGTTGGTTACTATTTTAAAGAGGTTTAAAATTCCGTATTTTAATATCCGTTGGAAGATTGTTTCCACCTACTTAATTATTATTTTGGTTGTTTTAGTTGTGCTCAGTTCTTTTTTGATTAACACTCTGTATTCATATCTGTTTGACCAGAAAAAAGTGGATGTGTTAACAAGCACCAACATTATTGCCAGTATTGTTTCCGAGGATTTTACAGTTGATTATATTAGCCATAAACTGCCACAAATGCCTTTGGAGAAAAATGCCCGGGCTATTGTTGTAAACACGGAAAGCATTGTGCTATATGACTCTTATAAAGAAACCAGCATGCAAAACAAAACCTTTATCAACGCTTCCATTACAAATGCCCTGCTGACAGACGGTAAAAACACAGCCAACGCCTTTAAAGAAGACGGCAGTTGGTTTATTGATTCCGCTGTGCCTGTAATTAAAAATGGTCAAACAGTAGGGGCTGTCTATTTAATTCTATCCGGCGATGCCACTGAGGATATTATTTTACATATTCGTAATTCTCTGTTAATATTAGGCGGTTTAGTTATTGTCTTTGTAGGTGTTTTCAGCACTTCCATGGCCAGCATTTTAACGTTGCCGGTGGAACGGTTTACAAAGTTTATTAACAATATGCCTAAAGATAGCCTGCAACATGTGCAGATAAACAGCCGTGATGAAATCGGGCAGCTGGCTATTGCCTTTAACAGCTTAATTGACCGCATGGCAGAACTAGAGGATAAGCGTCGTGCTTTTGTATCCAATGCCTCTCACGAATTAAAAACACCCCTTTCCATTATTAAATTATTGTCTGATTCTTTGATTCAGACAGAAAATCCCGATCCGGCATTTATTAAAGAGTTTTTAAGCGACATGAATAAAGAGGTGGAACGGTTAACCCGCATTATTGAAAAACTTTTGGATATGACGCAAATGGACTCCAGCCAAACCAGTATGCAGTTTATCCACACGGATATACGGGAAATAACCTTGGAGGTTTACGATAAACTTTTGCCTCTTGCTAAAAATAAGAATATTACTTTTTCTTTAAACCAGCCGGAAGATGAGGTTATTTTGCCGGTTGAAAGAGATACGTTAACAGAAGCTATTTACAACATAACTGACAACAGCATTAAATATACCGAAGGCGGCGGCAATGTGGAGATTAATGTTAGCCGTGATTTGGGTAGTGTTTATATTGATATAAGCGATACCGGTATCGGCATTCCCAAAGAAGAAATACAGAAAATTTTTGACCGTTTTTATCGTGTGGATAAGGCACGTGCCCGCGAAACCGGCGGTACTGGTTTAGGGCTTTCTATCGCGTTGGATGCCGTAAAATTACACAATGGGCACATTGAGGTTAAAAGCGAAGAAGAAGTGGGCAGCCGTTTTATTATTGCTTTGCCCTATGCAGAAGATTTAAATTCCGTTAATTCTGCACCCTCGTTATAAAGGAGAACAACATGATTTATTTAGATAACAGTGCCACCACCCGCCCTTTTGATGAGGTGCGGCAACTCATGGCAGATGTGCAGGATAAAACTTTCGGCAATCCCTCCTCTTTGCATCATGCCGGCATTGAGGCTGAGCATGCTATGACAAGGGCAAGAACGCAAGTGATGCAAGCCTTTGGCGGCAATGAGGAAGGTCATTTTGTTTTTACGGCCGGCGGCACAGAAGCCAACAACCTGGCAATTTTAGGCACTATGTGCAGCCGTTTGCGGCGAACACCCAAAATTATTACCTCCAAAATTGAGCACCCTTCTGTTTTAGAAACTGTTTCGCATTTAAAAGAACTAGGTGCCGATTGTCGCTTTGCCTGTGTAGATAATAAAGGTCAGATTGATACAGAACACTTTGTTTCTTTGTTAGAAGAAGATACTGCCTTGGTCAGCATTATGTCTGTTAATAATGAAATTGGCAGTGTGCAAAATATACGGGAACTCGTCCGCCTTGCAAAAAGCAAAAATCCCGATGTGTTGTTTCATACTGATGCTGTGCAGGCTTTAGGAAAAATATCCGTGTCTGCTCGCGAAACCGGAGCGGATTTGATTTCTGTCAGCAGCCATAAAATTAACGGTCCTAAAGGTGCCGGCGGTTTGTTTATCCGTCGGGGTGTCCATGTTAAACCGATTCTTTATGGAGGCGGGCAGGAAAACGGGTTGCGTAGCGGCACACAAAACACACCCGCCATCGCTGGATTTGGTCTTGCCTGTGAACTAACGCTTCATTCCATGAAAGAAACTGTTGCTAAAATGGATGCCATGCGCATACTGTTGTCAGAAGGATTGGCAAAAATCCCCGGATGTCGGGTGATAAACACCAAAAATCCGGCTGCACACATTGTTTGCGCCTTGTTTTCGGGTATTAAATCAGAAACGCTGCTACATGCTTTAGAAATGCACCAAATTTATGTTTCCAGCGGCTCTGCCTGCTCATCAAACAAACCGCAGCTTAGCCCCACCCTGCTTTCTATGGGTTTTAATAAAAAGGAGATTGAGGGCGCTATTCGCTTTAGTTTGGGCAAGGATACCAAAGAAGAACATATTTTAGCTGCGCTATCGGCCATAAAGGAAGAGCTTTCTCTATTAGCAAGAATATAATATTTATAAACGCCTTTTACCATAAAATGATTCTGTCGCCACGCTTGGCAAAGGAGTAAAACATGAAAAACATTGTGTTAATAGGATTTATGGGTTCCGGCAAAACGACGGTGGGCAAGCGCATTGCCGCCAAACTGAACATTGAATTTTATGATACAGATGAGGCTATTTTTCGTTGCGAAAAAATGCCTGTTTATGAACTATTGCAAAAAAAGGGCAACAAATATTTTGAAGGTGCTCAGCGGTTTGCTGTTTCAACCTTAGTACAAAACGAGAACTGCCTGATTTCAACCGGCGGAGATGCTGTGATGGATGCGTTTAACCTGGCTGAGCTTAAAAAGAATGGCATTTTGTTTTGGTTACGCGCTTCTGCAGAAACCGTTTATAAAAACACCCGCCATTCCGTTTCCCGCAGACCGGGTTTGGCAAATGCCACACCGGAAGATATTGACGCCATGATGAAAGAGCGGGAGCCTTATTATTCTCAAGCCGATTTTGTGATTTCGGTTGACCGTGACGATATGGATGGCGTGGTGGACGAAATTGTTAAACAATATAAACAGTTGAAAGGATGACACAAATGGAAGATTGTATTTTTTGTAAAATTTTAAAAGGTGAAATTCCTTCCAAAAAAGTGTATGAAGATGATTTGGTTTATGCTTTTTATGATATTGCGCCAGTAGCACCGGTACATATTTTAATTATCCCCAAGGAACATCTTGCCGGCTTAAATGACGCTACCCCCGCTCACCAGGCACTATTAGGGCATATTCTACTCACTGCACAAAAACTAGCTAAAGATTTAGGCATTGCCGAAGACGGATACCGCATTATTAATAATTGCGGCGAAAACGCTGGACAAACCGTTTTCCATATTCACTTCCATCTGCTGGCCGGCGATAAATTTGATAAATTGGTATAAACACCAAAAGGAAATTTATATGAAGCAATCATATTCTTTAGAGGTCATTGCACATATTCATAATGATTTTCATAAAAAATTTGGCATTCCCAGACAAAGCGGTTTGGTTTCTGCCATGGAATCCTATATCATTTTTGAAAAGCCTTATTCCATGCAAGAAGCCTTCCGGGGACTCTCTGATTACTCACATTTATGGCTCATCTGGCAGTTTTCTGATTGCGCTGATGCCGGATTTCGCCCCACTGTGCGTCCGCCTCGCCTAGGCGGAAATAAAAGAATGGGTGTCTTTGCCACCCGTTCACCTTATCGACCTAACAGCTTAGGCCTTTCCTCCGTTAAACTGGAAAAGGTGTTGCAAACGGAAGAGCAGGGTGTTGTGTTGGTGGTTTCCGGTGCGGATTTAATGGACGGCACCCCGATTTTTGACATTAAACCCTATATTACCTATACCGACTGCCACCAAGATGCCAAAAGCGGCTTTGCTGATGATTTTGCTGAATATGCCTTAGAGGTATCCTGCCCGCCAAATCTTTTAGAAAGAATAAAAAAAGAAAAACAACCTGCCTTGTTACAGGTTTTGGCTGGCGACCCACGCCCAGCCTATCAAAATGACGAAAACCGCATTTATAAAATGAGCTATGCTGACTATGAAATTCGCTTTAAAGTAAAAGAACAAAAATTAATGGTTATAGAAATTGAATAAATAAAAGGGGCTGTAGCAAAATGCTACAGCCCCTTTTCAGTCATATCATCCATTTATTTTAACATATATATAACTATCAACATGAAAGATGGGTGTTTATTTATGAAAATATTTTTAATTGGCAAAAAATCTTTGGCCCTTTATCTGGCCCTTTTAATCAGTGCCGGAGCGCTACTTTTTATGAGCGCTAAAAATGCCACATTTGTATTTAATGAAGAAAGCGTTGACCGCCTGCTACCTGTTTATAATGTGGAACGGAGTGAAGAAAAAGTTTGCACCTTAACTTTTGATGCTGCCTGGGATGATGCCGACACCGACCAACTGATTGAAATTTTAGATAAATACGGAGTGAAAGCCACTTTTTTTATGGTCGGTAGTTGGGTAGAAAAATACCCTGAATCAGTAAAAAAATTTGCAGACCATGGTCATGAAATTATGAACCATTCTGACACACATCCACACATCAATCAACTTTCAGAAGAAAAAGTCAAAGAAGAGATTACCGCCTGTGCCGATAAAATCGAAGCCATTACCGGCAAACGCTCCACATTGTTCCGCGGGCCTTATGGCGAATATAACAATACGGTGATTCGTGCAGCTGAAAGCTTAGGCCACAAAACTATTCAATGGGATGTAGATAGCCTGGATTGGAAAGACTTAGAGGTGCAAGATATTGTTACCCGCGTCACAAAACGAGTCAAGCCCGGCTCTATCATGTTGTTTCACAACGGCGCCAAAAACACCCCTGCCGCCCTGCCTCAAATTATTGAAAAACTGCAGAAAGACGGCTACAAATTCGTCACCGCCACCGAGCTTTTACTGCCGGAACCAACCACCATCAACCACCAAGGCACACAAATCCCTGCAGAAAAAACACCGGAGCCTAAAGAATCTCC
>JAZODT010000062.1:0-15343 GCA_045597205.1 Clostridia bacterium | reverse complement strand
GTTTGTATCTTAAACTCCCCTAATGGGAACTTAAAATCTCCCAGCCAGTCAAAAACTGACTAAAATAAATGTTATCATCCAAAATTACTCAAATGAATTTATAAGAGCCTGCTCTGTTCAATTTTCAAGGTTCGCTGCGCTAACTCAGCGCGGAATCTTATTATACCACCCTCATCTCCGTTTGTCAACACCTTTTTTAAACTTTTTTGAAAATTAGGCAGAAAATTCTAAGGCATTCTGCCATAGTATATGTCAAATTAGTAAAAATATGCAAATTTTTAACTTTTTTGCTTGCCCTTGTGAACATTCTGTAAAATTCATTGAATTTTATTCTTTCTTGTGATACAATAAATGTAAGTTTTTTAGAAAGGAAAAAGTGCCATGAACAATAAACAACACATGACCAGCATTGGCGGCCAGGCGGTTATGGAAGGCGTAATGATGCGTGGCCCGAAAGAAAGTGCCGTTGCTGTTCGCAAGCCAGACGGCGAAATTATTATTGATAAAAAACCCGTTGCATCTATTTTACAAAAATATAAATTTTTAAAACTTCCGATTATTCGCGGTGTTATTTCTTTTGTTGAGTCTTTAATCTTAGGTACTAAGGCATTAATGTTTTCGGCCGAATTTTTTGACATTGAAGAAGAGGATGACAAAATAAAAAAAGAAGCGATGACAGAAGAGGAACGGCAAAAAGCAGAAGCAAAAGAAAACAAAATGAAAGATATGGCTATTTACAGTTCTGTTTTTATCGCTTTAATTTTGGGCATTGGTCTTTTTATACTGCTTCCCGGGGTAATTGTGGATTTTGTCCGCAAAATTTTCCCCAACAATTTATTAGCCACGCTCACGGAAGGCTTAGTTAGAATTGCCATTTTTTTAATTTATATTGTTTCGGTTTCTCAAATGAAAGATATTCGCCGCGTGTTTGAATATCACGGCGCCGAACATAAAACCATTTTCTGTTACGAAAGCGGGGAAGAGGTTACAGTGGAAAATGCCAGAAAATTTTCACGCCTCCACCCCCGTTGCGGCACCAGCTTTTTGCTGATTGTTATGGTTGTGAGCATTATTTTGTTCTCCTTTATAACCGTTGAGCACCTTCTGGCCCGGTTAGGTCTTCGTTTACTTTTATTGCCTGTTGTTGCCGGTCTTTCCTTTGAGGTGATTAAGCTGGCAGGCCGCAGCAAAAACAAGTGTATGCGTCTTGTTAGCCGGCCTGGTATGTGGTTGCAAAAAATCACCACCCGCGAACCCGATGACAGTCAGTTAGAGGTTGCCATTGCGGCTTTTAAAGCCGTTTTAACCGAAAACCCCGAGGACGACAAATGGTAATCGGCGATGTTTTGCGGGAGGCTACCGAAAAATTGACTGCATCTGGCATCAGCACACCCCGGTTAGATGCTGAAGTGCTTTTAGCACACCTTTTAAAGCAGGAACGGCTTTATTTGCTTCTCCATCGCGATGATACAATTGAAGAAGGGATATATGCCCGGTTTTGCGAACTTCTAAACCGACGGGTACGGCATGAACCAACGGCTTATTTAATTGGCAATCGTGAATTTATGTCTCTTTCTTTTTTTGTAGCACCCGGTATTTTGATTCCCCGACCGGATACTGAAACTCTTGTGGAGTTTGTGCTTGAAACCTATCATAAAGAAAGCGACATAACCATTTTAGATTTATGCACAGGCTCTGGCGCTATAGCCGTTAGTTTGGGTTATTACTTGCCAAAAAGTCATGTAACCGGCATAGATATTAACCCTCTATGTGTAGCCACCGCTCAAAAAAACGCTGAGCAAAACGGCGTTTCTCAAAGAGTTTTGTTTAAACTGAGTGATGTTTTGGCTTTACCGCAGACCTATGAGTGTTACGATTGCATTGTTTCCAATCCTCCATACATCCCCACAGATGTATTGAAAACTTTAGAACCAGATGTGCAAGACTATGAGCCCCGCCTGGCATTAGATGGTGGTGACGATGGATTGCTTTTTTATCGGCACATTGTTAACATGGCGCCCCGCTTTTTAAAACCCGGCGGTTGGCTGGCATTAGAAACCGGCCACGACCAAGGGCAGATTGTTGCTGACTTGATGAGGCCGTCCAATATGTTTGAAAATATTCATATCCGGCAGGATTTAGCCGGCATTGACCGGGTAGTCTGTGGTCAAAAAAAGATTCTATAACAAAATAGGGGCTGTAGCATTGTTTGCTATAACCCCTATTTTTCTCTTTTAATTTTTAAAATTTCACAGTTTTCATAAGTCGAAAGTGCAATGCATCTTTTGGCCGACCGCCGGGTTTCAAACCGTTTGGCAAATGCCGCATGATGCACTAATGTCCGCTGATTATAAACAAACTTTGTTCCTGCTTCGGTTTCTACTTTCACTAAAAAATAATACTCTAAATCTTCATCGTACAGTTCAAATTTTTTTCTTTTCAATGTTATCACCACATAAAAAGTGTAACATAATGATTTTTTTCTGTCAACAAAATGAAAAAAAACAATAAAAATTTTACATCTTTTTTTCATATTCCGTTGCATAAACGCAAAATTTGTGTTACAATTAATAATGTAGTA
The DNA here is from genome assembly GCA_045597205.1 of Clostridia bacterium. Lineage (GTDB taxonomy): Bacteria > Bacillota > Clostridia > UBA1381 > UBA9506 > UMGS755. The sequence goes on along the minus strand of JAZODT010000062.1, from coordinate 12,762 downwards.
TTGTGTTTTAATGGAATTTGATTTTTAATTGTTAACGAAAACGGAGAAAAAGGGATATGAAGCATAAAATTAATATTTTAATACCGATTTTTACCCTTTTAATTCTCATTTATGTAATCCGTTCTTTTGTCGGCCCTCACATTAAGGTCGAAACACTGCTCCGCGGCAGCATGGAAGATGTTATTAACACCAAGGGTGTTATGATTAAATACGAAACCGTTTTAAAACCGCAAGGTTCCGGCACTTTTGAAACGCTGGTGCAAGACGGCACCCGGGTTTCGGTTGGGCAGGCCGTCACCGCTGTTTATTCCGGCAATGTGGATTCTGACTTGCGCACCCGTTTAGAACAAATCAATGATAAAATTGCACAAATTCAAAAAAACCAAACCGATTTGTTGCGGTTTGGTGGCGATGTTTCTTTGCTAGAGCAAAAAATTTCCGAACAGACAGAGCTTTTGGTGCAAAATAGTCTGCAAGGCGATTTGGATAGTGTCAGCAATATTCAATTGGTGTTGGAAGCTTTGTGTGAAAAAAAAGCACAAGTGCATGGCTCTGACTCGGGCCGGAACATTTTAGAAGAACTGCAGACCCAAAAAGCAAGCCTTGAAAGTCAGCTTGGCGCAGCACACAATCGTATGTTCGCTCCGGCTTCCGGCATATTTTCTACCGGTTTAGATGGTTTTGAACAAATCATTACACCTTACAACATGACAGAGCTTTCACCCACAAAGTTAAATGAACTAATAGAAAGAGAGCATCAACAAGCAAAGGATGAAGAAACTGTCGGTTGTAAAATTATTAAAAATTTCCGTTATTTTGTAGCCTTAAACGTGCCTGTTGAACAAATGACTGGCCTTAGAACCGGCAACAGCGTTAATCTTCGGTTTTATGATTTGTCCAGCGACTTGGTAAAAGCCTTTGTTTTTTATATTTCTCCGGAGGAAAACGGCTCCCAAACCGTTATTTTAGAAACCGACCGTCATTTAGACTCTCTTTTAAAACGGCGGATTGTGAATTTGGAATTTATTAAAAATCAATATAGTGGCTACCGCATCAGCGTTGAATGTTTGCGGACGAAAGATGATGTAACCGGTGTATATGTCCGGCGAGATGATGTTTTAAAGTTCATTCCTGTTGAAATATTATATAACACAGACGAAACAGTCATTATTGATTCGGCAAGCAATGAATTGCCCCTGCGTTTATATGACGAGGTCGTTGTTAGTGCCAGTAGCTATGAGGAGGGAAAGTTGCTTAGATGAACATCCTCGCAAACATTGAAGAAATTAAACAAAGAATGTCCCATGCCGCTTCTGCTGCCGGTCGCGCCCCCGAGGATGTGACTTTGGTGGCGGTCACGAAAACCGTTGATGCTCTTTGCGCAAAAAAAGTGTTAGAAGCCGGCGTTTTAAACTTAGGCGAAAACCGGGTGCAGGTTTTTTTAGATAAATATGATGTTTTAGGCAACGAACCTCGCTGGCATTTAATTGGTCATTTACAAACTAACAAGGTGAAATATATTATAGGCAAAGTGCAGCTCATTCATTCGGTGGACTCTTTGCATTTGGCTGAAGAAATCAGCAAAAAAGCGCAAAACAGCGGCATTGTGCAAAATGTTTTGGTGCAGTTTAACATCTCCGGTGAAGAAAGCAAATCCGGCGCCGATGCGGATGAAGCCAAGGCCCTTTTTGAAAAATTATCCTGTTTAAAAGGCATTTCGGTACGAGGATTGATGACCATGGCCCCTTTAAGGGCAACTGAAACTGAAACCCGCCATGTTTTTGAAGAGCTCAGGCTCCTTTCGGAACAAATCGCCAAAGAAGGTTATGATAACGTTTTTATGGAGCATTTATCCATGGGTATGAGTGGTGACTTTGAGGCCGCCATTCGCGAAGGGGCAACCCTGGTGCGAATTGGCAATGCCTTATTTAAATAAAGTTAACAAAAAGATAATTATAAATTTAGGAGGAAGAAAAAATGAGTACAATGAACAAAATGCTGAAATGGATTGGCCTTTCTGATGAGATTGATGAAGAAGAAGAATTTTTAACCTCTGCTCCCCAAGAACCAGAAGAGCCCACGATTCCTGCCGGTAAACGTGGTAAGGTTGTGAACATTCACACTTCTGCACAGTTAAAGGTTGTTGTTATTCAGCTTACCAGTTTTGAAGATGCTCGCGACATTGCTGACCACTTAAAAGCAAAAAAGCCTGTCGTTATTAATTTAGAAAAGCTGGATAAAGACGTTTCCCGCCGTGTTGTTGACTTTTTATCCGGTGCTGTTTACGGTGTGGATGGTAACATTCAGAAAGTAGCTAACGGTATTTTCCTGATTGCCCCCTATAATGTTGGCATTATGGGCGATTTTAAGGACGAGTTGACCAAAGGCTTTCCTTTCTCCTATTAAGGCATGACGCCATCATTAGATGAAAAACGGCTCCTTGCCCGTTTAGAGGACTTGGAACGTGGTGCTGAGTGCGGCAATCGTCCGCACTTCAGTCGTTTTTTAGACCCTGGTGAATGTGCCACTTTTTTGCAAAAAATGCACCCCCGGGTGCCTTATCTGCTGTGGGGCGGTTATGACGATGCAGAGCGAAAAATGCTGGGTTTTTTTCCTGATTATATGGAGCCTGACCCAAGTTTGTTCCCGCTTTGTCCTCTTCGCCTTTTAGCGCCGGAAGCTTTAGGACACAGAACCGTCCTTGGTTCTTTAATGTCTTTAGGCATCGAACGGAACCTTTTGGGCGATGTGGCTATGGAGGAGGCGGGACCGGTGGTTTTTGCCTGCGACTCCATTAGTGAATATTTGTCTTTGCATTTAACACACGCCGGTCGCATTCCTGTTACATTAACTTTGGCAGCGCCGGAAAGTCTTGCCATTTTGCCAAAAGCCTGGGAACCGGTTTGCGGTACGGTTGCTTCTCTTCGCCTTGATTGTGTGTTAGGTCTTTTAACCGGTGCTTCCCGTTCCACCACCGAAAGCATGGTGCACCACGAGCAGGTGAGCGTTAATCACGTTCTTTGCACAAAACCGTCTTTTGTGCTATCCCAAGGCGATGTGCTAAGCGTGCGCAAATTCGGTCGGGCAGAAGTTTTAGAAATACTTGGCGAAACCAAAAAGGGCCGAATGAGAATTGTTTTAAAAAAATATATATAAACAAAGGGGAGAACCCATATGTTAACGCCTGTTGATATTGAAAATAAAGAATTTACCAAGGTTTTCCGCGGTTATGAAACCACCGAAGTGGAAGAGTTTATGAGAACATTAGTCATAGACTATGAAAAGCTATACCGCGATAATAATGAATTAAAGGAAAAAAATGCTATGCTGAACGACACTGTCGGCAGTTATAAAGGCATGGAAGAAACCATGCAAAATGCCATTTTGGTTGCACAGCGCACAGCAGAAGATATTAAGCAAAATGCTTATGAGCGTTCTGAAACTATTGTTAAAGATGCTGAACGCCGCGCGGCAGAAGTGATTAACAATGCCAATCGTTCTATTGCCCAGTTAGAAAAAACCTATTTAAATATGCAGCGTGAGATGAATGGGTTTAAAGCAAAAATGAACGCTTTGCTCTCTACTTATATGCAGCTATTAAACGAACTGCCCGAGTCAAGCATTCCCCAGACTGCACCGACCCAAAGCGAAACGCCGGCTCCTGCTCCTGAGCCGACTCCAGAGCCAGCCCCCGTGCCGGCTCCCCAACCAGAAAAAGAAGCGCCGGTTGATGAAAATACTCACATTTTTTCCTTGTCTTCTTTAAAAGAAGAGCCTGTCGAAAGCGTGGCTGCCCCTGTGCAAGAACCGGTTAAACAAACCGTTGGGTTTGAACCGGAACGGAAGCTCAATCCGGTTGTAGAAGAAATTTTAAAGAGAAAACGGGAAGAGCAAAGACTGGCAGAACAAGGTGAACAGCCTGCAGCAGAAGCTAAACCTGTGGAACCTTTTTCTGTCACAAAAGAAACGATTGAAAAAGAACCCCGCTCCACCGTTTCTTCTATTAATGTTGAAGATTTAAAAGCATATGACGTCTTCTCGGACGATACACTTTAATATAATCCCAGGCCAGAAAGGATGAAGCAATCAATGGATTATAGTCAAACTCTTAATCTGCCGAAAACCGAATTTCCCATGCGCGGTAATTTGCCCCAGCGTGAACCGGAAGTGTTAAAACGGCAGGAAGATGACGCAATGTATAACAAACTGATGGAGAAAAACGAAGGCAAGCCTTTATTCGTTCTTCATGATGGTCCGCCCTATGCCAACGGCGATATGCATATGGGGCATGCGTTAAACAAAACTTTAAAGGATATCATTACCCGTTTTAAAAATATGGATGGTTTTAAGGCTCCCTACATTCACGGTTGGGATACCCACGGCCTGCCCATTGAACGCCAGGCCATTGCAAGCCTTGGCATTAACCGTCACGAAGTGGATACCGTTTCTTTCCGTAACCTCTGCCGTGACTTTGCTATGAAATATGTGAATCTGCAAATGGGCTCCTTAAAACGTTTGGGTGCTTTGGGTAAATGGGAAGATCCTTACCTCACCTTAGACCCCAAATTTGAAGCCAAGCAGATTGAAATTTTCGGCAAAATGGCTGAAAAAGGCTATATTTATAAAGGCCTAAAGCCCTTTTACTGGTGCCCCGACTGCGAAACGGCACTGGCAGAAGCAGAAATTGAGTATCAGGAAGATAAAACAAATTCTATTTATGTTAAATTTGCTGTGACAGAGGATAACGGTGTATTTGCCGATTGTGGCATTCCCAAGGAAAAGATCAACTTCTTAATCTGGACCACCACCACCTGGACCCTGCCCGGCAACGTTGCCATTGCGTTAAACAGCCGCTTTACCTATAATTTGGTAGAAGCTGACAACGAATATTACATCATTGCTGATGAATTGGTTGATAACGTTATGAAAGCCGGCGGTCACGCAAATTACACCACCATCCGTTCTTATCAGGGTACTGATTTTGAACTGATTCGTTGTGCTCACCCCTTTATTGACAGAGAATCTGTTATCATTTTGGGTGACCATGTAACTTTAGATGCCGGTACCGGTTGTGTACACACAGCGCCCGGTCACGGTTTAGAAGACTATATTGCCTGCCAGCAGTATAAAGATATTCCCATCATTGTGCCTGTTGACGAAAAGGGTTATTTAAACGAACTGGCTGGCGAATTCTCTGGTCTTTACTATGAAAAAGCAAATAGCAAAATTATTGATAAATTAACAGAGTTGAATGCTCTCTTTGCCGTTGAAGAAATTATTCACCAATATCCTCACTGCTGGCGTTGTCATGATGCTATTGTTTATCGCGCGGCTGAGCAGTGGTTTGCTTCTGTTGATGCTATTAAGGAAGATGCCGTTAAAGCCATTCAGGGTGTTACCTGGTTGCCCAAGTGGGGCGAAGACAGAATTACTGGCATGGTACAGGACAGAAGCGACTGGTGTATTTCCCGTCAGAGAACCTGGGGTGTGCCCATTCCTATTTTCTACTGTGCTGAATGCGGCAAGGAATTAATTAACGCAGATACCATTAAGGCTGTTTCCGAATTATTCTATGAAAAAGGCTCCAATGCCTGGTATGAAATGGATGCCAAAGACATTTTGCCTGCCGGCACCGTTTGCCCCGCATGTGGTCATGACCATTTCACCAAAGAAACCGACATTATGGATGTTTGGTTTGATTCCGGCTCCAGCCATACTGCTGTTTTAGAAGTTAAAGAAGGTCTCCGCTTCCCTGCTGACCTTTACTTAGAGGGTAACGACCAGTATCGCGGTTGGTTCCAGTCTTCTCTGTTAACTGCCATCGCTGCTCGTGGCGAAGCACCTTATAAAACCGTTATCACTCACGGTATGATTGTGGATGAATCCGGTGCGAAGATGTCTAAATCCAAGGGCAACGGTATGAGCCCTCAGGATATTATCAAGCAGTTTGGTGCCGATGTGCTCCGCTTGTGGGTTGCCTCGGCCGACTATAAAACCGATATGCACATTTCAGAAAACATTTTAAAACAGCTTTCTGAAGCATACCGCAAAATCAGAAATACCGCCCGTTACATTTTGGGCAACATCCATGACTTTGAACCGGACCGTGACGCTGTTGCTCCTGCAGATATGCTGGAAATTGACCGTTTTGCAATGGCTCGCCTGAATAAGCTGATTGAAAAAACACTGGCTGCTTACAGAAGTTATGAATTCCACAGCGTGTTCCATGGCATTCACAATTTCTGCGTAGTTGAAATGAGTAACTTCTATTTAGATGTTATTAAAGACCGTCTCTACACCGAAAAACCGGATAGCTTGGCTCGTCGTAGTGCGCAAACGGCTATGTACCGCATTTTGGATAGCTTAGTTCGCCTGTTAACGCCAGTGCTTGCCTTCACCTGTGAAGAAATCTGGTCCTTTATGCCTCACAGCGAAAAAGATAACCGTGAATTTGTTATCTTAAACAATATGCCTCAGCCGGATGCTTCTTTAAATGATGAAGCTTTAGAAACCCGTTGGGAAGCTCTGCTCTCTGTTCGCAGTGATGTTTCCAAAGCTTTAGAAGAAGCCCGTAATGCAAAGGTTATCGGTCACTCTTTGGGGGCTGATGTCACCATTTTTGCTGATGGTGAACTCTATACCCTGTTAAAAGAAACAGAAGATAAACTCACAACCTACTTCATTACCTCCGGTGTTTCTGTTCTGCCCCTTGCCGAAGCTTCTGCCGATGCACAAGAGGGCGAAACCGGCATTAAAGTTAAGGTTAACGCCGCTGCCGGTGAAAAATGCGAACGCTGCTGGATGTTCTCTGAAACCATTGGTAAAGATAATGAACATCCCACACTGTGTGCACGTTGTGCCGCTAATTTAAAATAAAATTCTTTTGTGCGGGAAAGGCTTTAGCCTTTTCCGCACGTTTAAAATGCTTGGTGAAGGAGAAAAACGTTGCTCACCCTATATTTTATTGTAACCGTTTTACTGGTCGTTTTAGACCAGCTTTCTAAATTCGCTGTTTTAAAATGGATTAAACCTGTTGATACCATTGCTTTATGGGAGGGCGTTTTCCATCTGACCTATTGCGAAAATCGTGGTGCCGCTTTTGGTATTCTGCAGAATAAATTTGGTTTATTTTTTATTATTACTATAGCCGTTGTCATATCTGTTACGCTTTTTTTGGTAAAGAAAAAGCCGCAAAGCCGGTGGCTCACTCTTTCTTTGGCGTCATTAGTCGGTGGTGCTTTAGGAAACTTTTTGGATCGGTTATGCCGTGGCTTTGTGGTAGATTTTTTAGATTTTAGGCTGATTAATTTCGCCATTTTTAATCTGGCCGATTGTTTTGTTGTGGTTGGTGCTTTTTTGCTTGCCTACTATATTCTCTTTTTATATAAAGAGCCGGAAAAAAAGGAAGAAATGCATGATGACTCAAACAAATGAAAACATGATAACATTAATATGCGATGAAGCGTCCGTCGGTCTCCGTCTGGACGTTTTCCTTTCTAAGCAGGCAGAGTTGACTCGTTCTGCTGCTCAAAAGTTAATTGAAAACGGTGACGTTTGCGTTAACGAAAAAATGGTTGTCAAAAATTATAAGCTTCGTAAAGGTGATAGCATTTCTTTAACCTTGCCGGAGGTGGAATTATTAGAAGCTGTGGCAGAAAACATTCCCTTAGAGATTGTTTATGAAGATAATGAGTTATTAATTGTAAACAAACCCCAAGGCATGGTGGTGCATCCCGCTGCAGGTCATGTAACCGGCACCTTGGTTAATGCCCTGCTTTATCATGCCAAGGGCCGTCTTTCTGCTATAAACGGTGTTATTCGACCGGGCATAGTCCACCGCATTGATAAAGATACAAGCGGGCTGTTAGTGGTTGCTAAAACCAATGAGGCCCATCTTTCTTTAGCAGAACAAATTAAAGAACATTCCGTTAGCCGAGTCTATTTTTGCCTTGCCCACGGAAAGTTTAAAGCAACCGAGTTTACCATAGATAAAGCCCTTGACCGCCACCCAAAAGACAGAAAAAAAATGGCGGTTTGTGCCACCGGCGGTCGCCATGCTGTTACCCACGTTAGCGTTTTGCGGCAATATAAAGATTGTGCACTGTTACGTTGCCGTTTAGAAACCGGCAGAACCCACCAAATCAGAGTGCATTTATCCAGCATGGGGCACCCCGTCATAGGTGACCCGGTGTATGGTCCTGCTTCTAACCGTTTTACAAAAAAATATGGTTTAAATGGTCAACTGCTCCATGCAGCGCTATTGGGTTTTCTACACCCTAAAACGAAAGAATATCTGGAATTTTTTACACAGCCACCGGCCATTTTCCAAAAAATTATCATGGATTTAGATGAAAGTAGCGGTTGTACTCCCGTTGATTTGAATAAAAGATAAAATAAAAACCACCTTTGGGTGGTTTTTATTTTATACTGCTTCTACTAGCAAGGCCTCTCCGCTAAATTCAATGTTCCCCAGCAAATCTTCTAAAATTTCTATCATCGAGATGGGTGTCACCGTGTTGCGCGCCATTAATAACAGCATTTCCCTTGCTTCCCCCTCCGTGCCAAACACATCAAAAACCTTACGGTATTCAAAATAAGGTGTGCCGGAGGGACGATAGCCTCGTTTATAAATCTCCATCCCAAATCGATTAACGCATTGATTTTCAATGCAAACTTCTTTTCCTAAAACATAATAATCCAGAAAAAAACTGTGCTCTTTTTCCCCTGCGCCATCTGCTTCTACTTTTACTGTTGTGATTAATTGCCGCATTTTAAAATAATCTCCTCTCAATATTTAGCTATCACTCTCTTTTCATATACATTATATAGTATTTTTCAATGATTTTCCATACCCATATATCGCATTGTTCGACAGAAAAAATTGCTTTCTGCATGTTTCTTTTTCTCTTTTCTTTGTCTCAATGTATATAAATATTAAAGGAAAAAATTTCTTAGACCCCTTGACCGAACTGTCTTTTTTCGTTATAATTAAGTAGATATACAGTTTTTTACTCTATAAGACTGTTTTTTCGGGAGGTACAGTATGATAAAAATTGCAATTATGGGTTATGGTGTTGTCGGCAGCGGTGTGTATGAAATTTTAAGAAAAAATGAAAAAAGCATTGCTAAAAAAGCCGGCAACAAAACCTTAGAAGTTAAATATATTTTAGATTTGCGAGATTTTCCTGACCATGAAAATCCTGCCCTTTTCACCAAAAACTTTGATGATATTTTAAATGACCCTGAGGTGAGCATTGTTGTTGAAGTAATGGGCGGCTTAAATCCTGCTTTTGAATATTCAAAAGCAGCTCTTTTAGCCGGTAAGAATGTTATTACTTCCAATAAAGAGCTGGTGGCAGAACATGGTACCGAATTAATGGCCATTGCCAAAGAAAACAATGTTAACTATTTGTTTGAAGCTTCTGTTGGTGGTGGTATTCCCATCATTCGTCCTTTAAGCCAATGCCTGCTAGCTAATGAAATTGAAGAAATTTATGGTATTTTAAACGGTACCACTAACTATATTTTAACCAAAATGGTGGCAGAAGGCGCCGATTTTGCTGATGCACTCTCCGAAGCGCAGCGTTTAGGCTATGCAGAGCGCAATCCCGAAGCCGATGTTGAAGGTCACGATGCCCGCCGTAAAATTGCTATTTTGGCGTCTTTAGCCTCCGGCAAATATGTTGACTGGAAGCAGGTTGCAACCGAAGGAATTACCAAAATCACACGGTCTGATGTGGCTTTTGCAGAAAAATATAATGCCGTTATTAAATTAATCGGCATGGCAAAAATTTATGAAAATGGTCAGGTTTATATCCGGGTTTCCCCCATGGTCATTCCAAAAACCAATCAGTTATCCGATGTAAATGATGTTTTCAATGCCATTTTAGTCAAAGGCGACTCCATCGGTGATGTTATGTTTTATGGTCGTGGTGCCGGCAAATTGCCCACTGCCAGTGCCGTTGTTGCTGATGTGATTGATGCTGCCAAGCACATTCACATTAATAAGCTTATCACCTGGAAAAAGGTTGAAGAAAACTTTATTACAGATCCTGAAACTGTTCCCTGCCGTTATTTTGTTCGTGCTAATAATGCTGATGTAATCAATAACTTTAACAATGCTGAAGCTTTAGGCAGTGAAAACGGTGAATGGTTCTTTATCACCCAGGACATGACGGAAAAAGAATTAAAAGTGGCCTTAAAAGACGGTGGCGCTTTTATTCGTGTGTTAGATTAATAATATTAAAAGCCGGTTGCTTTGCAACCGGCTTTTTTATTGATACATTCCTTTTTGCTCATTATGTTTAATTTCAAAAACTTCTTTTGCCATTTTAACCGAATCTTTAAAAACGTTTATTTTTGAAATGTTATTTTCATGGAATAATTCCACCGGCAACCGCTTAATTTTTAAACCGTGTTTTTGTGCAACAAAAATAATTTCCACATCAAAACCCCAACCGCATAAGGTCACTTTGTCAAAAATGGTTTGTGCCGCACTATAGCGAAAGGCTTTAAAACCACATTGCGTATCTTTTTCTTTTAAATTGAGTGTCAAACTCGTTAATAAGCCAAAGCCTTTAGACACAATCGTTCTGTACCAGGGATATCTCTTTCCATTTTCCGTTTGAAAACGGCTGCCCAATACAACATCGCAATCTTCTTTTAATAATTGACAGGCTTTTTGAATATTTTCCGGCGGATAAGGTAAATCGGCATCGGTAAACACAATATAATTGCCTGCAGCATATTTAATTCCATGTTTTACGGCTCCGCCCTTCCCTTTATTATGTTGATAGGAAAGAAGTCTAATATGGCTATTTTCAAGCTTAGAAACCACTTTTTTTGTTTCATCTGTGCTACCATCATTCACAACTAAAATTTCAAAATTTTCTGTTGTTTCCAGTAAACATTTTTCAATGGCTAAAACTGTTTTTGTAATTCTTTTTTCTTCATTATAGGCAGGAATAATAACTGAAATCACGGTGAAATTCTCCATTCTTTTATTTTTCTATGGGTGTATAAACTGAAAACAAACCAACATTTTGTTGTTTAAAATATGCTTTTGAGAAATTGATGTTATCCCAAGGGCTCACAACATAAGCCGCATCTGTTTCTTGATTGATGTTTAAAGGCAATCCGGTGACAAACCGGTCAAACGATTCCACATAACGAACCGAACTATCCGGATTCAAATAATTAACTGTTTCCATAAAAACTTTAGGGTCAATTTCTTCATAAAACAAAGCATAGACATAAGGTCCGTTAACCTTAGAAGATAAATATATTTTTCCCTCTGTTTCTTCTGCAGCCAGCTGAATCGCTTCACCAAAGCCGTCAAAGAACCAATAGCCAACTTCATCCTGATATTTGGTAAAATAATGTCCTGTAAATAAACAAAAAGCAATAGAAAAAATTGAAATAACAGCAATAAACCCTTTTTTTGACCAGTTTAAAATAAATAAAATGCCTTCTACTACCAAATAAATTAATAAAATAAAAACAATATTGCCACGATTAATATTCACTTCACTAAGAGCTGCCAAAAATAAAGAAGCCGGCAACATGCTAATTAAAATCATTCTACCTTTGTTCTGTTTATCTTTGATTAAAGAAAACAAACCCAACAACACTAAGGGAGAAGCAAAAATATAAATCGTCCCAAAAGAGGGAATGGCATTATAAATTAGTCCATCATTCTGTGTAACAAGCACTTTAAAGAAAACCCCTAAATTATGCATGACCGTTTCTAAAAAAGAACCATTTAAAACCGTTACGGTTGTATTATAACGACCGTCTATTAATTTTGGAAAAGAAATAAAACTCAATTCCGGTGCTTCCATTCCGAAAAAGTTAACTAACATAAAAATACCAATGGGTATGGCCGTTAAGATAAAAATAGAAAATGCAATACAAAAATCCTTAACTTTAATCCGTTTTGTTTTAAATAAATAAATTGCTGCAATAATTAAAAAAACAGGAAGGAACATGTAAGAAGTACCGTAGGCATATAGGCAAAGTCCAAAGAAAAACAAAGATACATAGTACCAAACCGGTTTTTCTTCTCCCCTTATTAAAAAATATAATCCAATTAAAAACACATTGGGAAATAAGTTACATTCCAGTCCCCAACGGCACATCATTATATGCCAGGGATTAATCGCCAACAAAAACAAGCCAATTAAAGCTGCTTTTTTTCCTCTTAATCGATTTAATAAACCATAAAAAGCAAATAAAGCAACGCAGCCAAAAATAACATTTACAAAACGAACAGAAAAAACAGATAAACCAAAAATTCGAATAACAATGTTTAAAAGACCAATATAAAGACCACTATGCCCACTTCCCCACGCCACAGAATAAACAGGGTTGTGATAGCCATTTCTGTCCATGCCATAGTTGACATCGGCAAAAACATCATAGCCAATCGAAGCCTCATCCTGATTAAAGCCTGCAGGATATTCCCAAAAATAAAAAATACGAACTAAAATACCAACGGCAAACAAAAAGATAGTTATAACTTTTTCATATTTTGAAAAAAAAGAAAAATTATTTTCCTTTATTTTCTCCGTTTGTTTCTTATTATTTATTTTCTTATCCGTTTTCACAATCATGGCTGCAATACAAAGAAAAAAGATTAAAAAACATAAAATATAATTCATAAAAATCCCCACTCATTAAAAATCAAAAGAACATATATATATTGTAACAAATTTTTCTAAAAACTGCAACTACTTATATATTTTTTTAAATAATCATTGGCTT
>JAZODT010000061.1:0-2589 GCA_045597205.1 Clostridia bacterium | reverse complement strand
TATGTACATTTAACAGTATATCATAAAAATATAAAAAGAAAAAGTTTTTTGTAAAAAGAATTGCTTTTTTTGTTGAATATCCATTAGGTTTGTCGTATAATGGTAAATAACGATGGGGGTTTGATTGAAAGGGATGAAATCTATGCTAGAAAAACTGAATTTAACCATGTTGGTGGATTTTTATGAATTCACTATGGCCAATGGATATTTTGTGGAAGGTTTTGAAAATAAAATTGCTTATTTTGATATGTTTTTCCGCAAAGTGCCCGATGATGGCGGTTTTGCCATTATGGTGGGATTGGAACAGTTAATTGAATATATTAAAAACCTGCGTTTTGACGATGAGGATATTGAATATCTCCGCAGCAAAGGTATTTTTGATGAAGGATTTTTAAATTACCTTAAAAATTTTGAGTTTTCCTGTGATGTGTGGAGCATGCCCGAGGGAACGCCCATTTTCCCAATGGAACCCATTGTTACCGTGCGCGGACCAATTATAGAAGCACAGTTTATAGAAACCATGCTGTTACTCACCATTAACCATCAATCGCTGATTGCCACCAAAGCAAACCGCATTGTCCGCGCGGCAGGTGGCAGAAATGTTATGGAATTTGGTTCCCGCCGTGCCCAGGGGTATCACGGTGCAATTTTTGGTGCCAGAGCTGCTTATATTGCCGGTTGTAGCGGAACAGCTTGTGCCATTTCGGACAGGAATTATGGCATTCCGGCGTTAGGTACCATGGCTCATAGTTGGGTGCAGCTTTTTGATTCGGAATATGAAGCGTTTCGTGCTTATGCAGAGATTTATCCTCATAATTGTATTTTGCTGGTAGATACTTATAATGTGTTAAAATCTGGCATCCCCAATGCCATTCGCGTGTTTAACGAAGTGATTGTGCCAAAGGGTTTTCGTCCTAAGGGCATTCGTATTGATAGTGGTGACATTACCTATTTATCTAAAAAAGCCAGAAAAATGCTAGATGATGCTGGATTTTCTGATTGCACCATTACAGCATCCAATTCTTTGGATGAATACATTATTCGTGATACGTTAATGCAAGGTGCGCAAATTGATATGTATGGTGTAGGGGAACGGCTCATAACCTCTCGTTCAGAGCCGGTGTTTGGCGGTGTGTATAAGTTGGCGGCTGTTGAACGTAACGGCGAGATTATTCCCAAAATTAAAATCAGCGAAAATACGGCAAAAATCACAAACCCCGGCTTTAAACAGGTACACCGTTTATATTCTAATGAAACAGGAGAGGCAGTGGCAGATGTGCTTTCCCTTTTTGATGAGGCAATTGACGATTCTAAGCCCTATGAACTTTTTGACCCTGAACATACCTGGAAAAGAAAGAAAATTAAGAATTTTACAGCGAAAAAGCTTTTGGTCAAAATTTTTGATAAGGGACAGTGCGTGTATGAGAGTCCCGATGTTCATGAAATAAAAAAATATTGTAGCGAACAGATTGAAAAGCTGTGGGATGAAGTGAAACGTTTTGAAAATCCGCACCGCTATTATGTGGATTTATCCCCGCAGTTGTGGGATTTGAAGAAGTCTTTACTGGAAAAATATTCAATCGATTAAGACCACAATATATTGGGTTAAAAATTTTTTATAACAACATATTGACACAATATTTAGTTTGTGATATAATAGACTTCACCAGCCGGCAAACGTCGGTTTGGTGAAGTCTTTTAAATTTTAAGCAGTTCGTTGCCTTACTCATAAGGCAATAGCCGTACTACATATAGACTAAACAGCCAAAAGGCATAGAAAAACTACAGAAAGGGAAGAGATTATTATGTTTGAAAGTATTGTAAAGCGTGACGGTCGCGTTGTTCCGTTTAATGCCGTAAAAATTACTGATGCTCTGTTTGCGGCTATTAAAGCCAGCGGCAGTGATGATTATGTAGCTGCTTTGCGTTTAACCGCGCAGGTGGTTGACCATTTAGAAAAAGACCAAAATATGGAGGCTCCCACAGTAGAGCAAATTCAGGATGCTGCTGAGCAGGTGCTGATTGAAAACGGTTTTACCGAAGCGGCTAAGCGTTACATTTTGTATCGTGCTGATAGAAACCGTTCTCGTGAAATGAACACCAGGCTGATGCAGATTTATGAGGGCTTAACCTTTAAAGATGCAAAGGATAATGATATTAAGCGTGAAAATGCCAATATTGATGGCGATACCGCCATGGGCACCATGCTGAAATATGGTTCTGAGGGTGCTAAGCAGTTTAATAAAATGCTGGTTTTAAATCCCAAGCATTCGGCTGCTCACGATAATGGCGATATTCACATTCATGACCTGGACTTTTTAACATTAACCACCACTTGCTGCCAGATTGATATTGAAAAGCTGTTTGCCGGCGGTTTTTCCACCGGTCATGGTTTTTTGAGAGAACCTCAGAGCATCGCCAGCTATTCATCCCTGGCTTGTATTGCGATTCAGTCTAACCAGAATGATCAGCATGGCGGTCAGAGTATCCCCAACTTTGACTATGCAATGGCAGGCGGCGTTAAGAAAACCTATGCAAGCAGATATGTTCAGAATGTTGCAAGAGCTCTTTCTTTTATAGGCGGTATTG
>JAZODT010000060.1:0-2231 GCA_045597205.1 Clostridia bacterium | reverse complement strand
TAACACCAAAAGAAGAAGCCGAATATGTATCCCTTGCCGGAAACGCAGATGAAAACGCCCGAAACAAACTGATTGAACACAACCTGCGCCTTGTGGCCCACATTGCAAAAAAATATAATCAGGCACCAGGAGCAGATAATGAAGACTTAATTTCCATCGGCACCATTGGTCTAATTAAGGCCATTCATTCCTTTAACGATTCAAAAAGCACCCGTTTAGCCACCTATGCTGCCCGTTGCATTGAAAACGAAATTTTAATGTATATGCGTTCTACCAAAAAGTTACAACAGGAGGTATCCTTAAACGAGTGCTTGGGGCACGACTCCGATGGTAACGAAATTACTTTTATGGATATTTTAACTGCCGAGGATGAAGATGTAGCTGAACAGGCTGACTTAAACATGGACATCAGCAAACTGTACCACCATATTGAACACGAATTGACTGACAGAGAAAAGGAAATTATTCGTCTGCGATATGGTCTTGGCGGCAAATCTGTCACCCAGCGCAGCATCGCCAAAAAAATGAACATTTCCCGTTCTTACGTATCCCGCATTGAAAAAAAAGCTTTAAAAAAACTGGAAAAAAAGTTTAAAGAATCTTCCGGTACATAAAAACAACTGTAGCAAAGCAACAAGTTTTGCTACAGTTGTTTTTTTATTTACGCTTCATAACCAATCAATAAGCCACCGGCTTCGGCATAAAAACTACAAAGCCCCCGGGTTGTGCCAATCAAAACCGAAGCTTCAGGAAAATGCTCTTTAATCATAGAAGAAAGGCTTTCTGCTGCCTCTTTGTTGTTACAGTGATGAATCCGCACCCTGCCACCAAAATAACCATCACGCAACATATTATTAAAAATATCCAGCAGTGCTTTTTTGCCGCCCTTGGCTTTGCCTATAACCTCTAATGTGCCGGCCGCACTGGCACGCCCTACCACACGAATGCCTAAAATACCGGTTATTTTTGCTACTGCACTATTTATTCTGCCATTATTGGCAAGATTCCGTAAAGAGCCTAAAGAAAATAGTAAATGCGTGCTGTTTTTATATGTTTCAATCTCCGTCACGATTGCTTCAAATTCTTTGCCCTCATCAATCAACTGCTTTAGTTTTTCGATAATTAATACTATCTCCGGTCCTGCGGATAACGTATCAATTACATACCCTTTGCGTTCGGGATGTTCTTTAATATACTCTTTAACCGCAATACTTGCCGCATTATAACTGCCGGATAAACCACTGGTGATAGTAACACAAAAAACGGCTTCTGCATTTTCAATGGCATTTTTCCACTCTGCCACATTAGGACAGGAAGACTGAGAGGTGCCTTTATACTGCTTCAAATCTGCAATCATTTCATTTACATCAAGTTCTGAATCATCTGTATATTCTTTTTCATCTGTTATAATTTTCAGCGGAACAGTTCCATATTCCATCCCGTTTAAAGCAAGTAAATCAGATGAAGAATCAGCAACAATTTTAAATTTCATGGTTTTGCACTCCTAAAATAAAGGTTATAAAAATTATATCATCGGTTTTTTAAAAACCGATGATATAATTATACCAGCTTTGTATAATCCTGTCAACCGTTTTCAAAAAACTTATTGACAAGTTTACAGTTTTTTAATACAATATTAACATGGAACATAATGTAAACGCTCAGATGGCAGAAAAGGTTGCAGGGTTCCGTTTGCCCCGCTATCGCGAACTGCCGGATATGGGTCTGTATTTAGAACAAATAACAAAATATATAAACGGATTTTTATCACCCTTGGGTTGCACAGAGCTCACCTCTTCCATGATTAGCAACTATGTTAAAAAGGGTGTTCTTTCAGCGCCTGTAAAAAAACAGTATTCTGCCGAACAAATTGCCTATTTATTTTTCATTGGTTTTGCTAAAAGCGTTTTATCCATAGAAAACATCCATCAGCTTCTCAACATACAAAAGAAAAGCTATCGAACCGATATAGCTTATGATTATTTTTGTTTAGAATTTGAAAATATGTTGCGATTTACCTATGGGTTAAAAGATGCTGTTGAAACAGTTGGCGTAACCAACACAAAGGAAAAATCTATTTTTCGCAGTATTATTATTGCCATTTCTCACATTATTTATATTAACAACAGTTTAAATGAAGTAAAAAAAATATAAAACAGATTATTTTTTTTGATAAAAAATTTTATATAAAAGGCCCCGGAAAAATGAAAGTTATTTTTCCGGGGCCTTTT
>JAZODT010000059.1:0-4858 GCA_045597205.1 Clostridia bacterium | reverse complement strand
CAGAAAAGCATGATTCTTTTTTAGATTTTTCTAAAGACGGCATTCATGCTATTACGCGTTTTTCCGGCAAAGCCTTGATAAAAGGTGAGCCGGATGCATCCAGTTTTCCCTCCGGTGGATTGCGTGCTACTTTCGAGGCTCGCGGATACACCGCATGGGATTGTACATCGCCTGCTTTTTTAAAGGAAGATTCTAGCGGTTTAACCCTGTGTATTCCCACGGCTTTTTGTTCTTATAATGGTGAAGCGTTGGACAAAAAAACACCGCTTTTGCGTTCGGTTGAGGCTCTTTCAAAGCAAGTTATACGTGTTTTAAAATTATTTGGTGATGTGTCAACGGAACATGTTAATGTAAGTTGTGGGGCAGAGCAGGAATATTTTTTGGTGGATAAAAAAATGTGGAAAGAACGCCCGGATTTTGTTTTTACCGGCCGTTCCTTGTTGGGTGCAAAACCACCAAAAACACAGGAAATGGATGACCATTATTTTGGCACGTTAAAAGAGCGTGTCTCTGCCTATATGAAAGAACTGGATTTGGCCTTGTGGAAGGTGGGTGTGCCCGCGAAAACAAAGCATAACGAAGCAGCACCGGCACAACATGAACTGGCGCCAATTTTTGAAACGGTGAACATTGCCTGCGACCATAACCAAATCGCTATGGAAATGATGAAAAAAATTGCTGACCATCACGATATGGTTTGCCTTTTACACGAAAAGCCCTTTGCCGGCATTAATGGTTCCGGTAAACATAATAACTGGTCTATTACCACACCGGCCGGCGTCAATTTGTTTAATCCGGGCAAAACACCCGGTGAAAATGCACAGTTTCTAGTGTTTCTTTGTGCTGTTATCAGCGCTATTGATGACCATGCCGCATTAATTCGTGCATCGGCTGCCAATGCTGGTAATGACCATCGTTTAGGTGCGTTAGAAGCGCCGCCTGCCATTATCTCAATTTTCTTAGGAGATGAACTGACCAGTATTTTAGAACAAATCGAAAGTGGAGAAGAGCGCAATGAGCATTTTGGCGGTAAATTAGATACGGGTGTTTCCAGCTTGCCCAATCTCCCTCTTGATACAACAGACCGCAACAGAACCTCGCCATTTGCCTTTACCGGTAACAAATTTGAGTTCCGTATGGTTCCCTCATCCGCTTCCATCGCCGGACCCAATACGGTGTTAAATACGGTGGTCGCAGATGCCCTTTGCACCATTGCTGACCGTTTAGAAAAGGCAAAGGATTTCAATAGTGAATTACACGATTTGCTTGCTGAAATTATTAAAAAGCACAAGCGCGTTATTTTCAATGGTAATGGTTATGGTGAAGAATGGGTCGCCGAGGCAAAACGTCGCGGCCTGCCCAATATTAACAACTCTGTTGATTCTTATGCCGCCTTTATTTATCCCGAATCGATTCAATTGTTTGAAAAACATCATGTATATTCTGAAACTGAACTGCGTTCACGTTACGAAATAAAAATGGAAAAATATGCAAAAATTGTCGGTATCGAGGCACAAACTCTATTGCAAATGGTAAATCGGCAGATTATGCCTGCTTGCCTACGATTTGCGGATGAAACAGCCAAAAGCATTAACAGCGTTAAGGCAACTGGTTTGCAATGCGACATGTTGCCGGCAGAAGAGCTTTTGCGTAAATTAACAAACAGTATTACTGCCTTACATAAAGCAACTAAAAAACTGGAAAAAGCTGTTATTAAATCTGAAAACATAAGCGATGATTATATTGCCCATGCAAAATTTGCCCGGGATTATCTGGTGTCTGCTATGGTTGAAATTAGAAAACATGCCGATTATTTAGAAACTATTGTGGGAAAAGAATTCTGGCCGATTCCTACTTATAACGATTTAATATATAGTGTATAAATAATAAAGAGGATGTAATACATTTACATCCTCTTTTAAAATTAATCAAGCTGTGCGTGTGCTTTGGCTACAATTTCATCGGCAGTTCTAACATCAATTAAATTTTCACCGTTTTTCTTTAAATAAATTAGATATTCTATATTTCCCTCCGGACCTTTAATGGGGGAGAAGTCCAAGCCTAAAATGCCAAAACCTTGTTCTGTTGCCTGATTCATTATTTTTTGTACAACCTCTAAATGAACTGCCGGATCGCGTACCACACCTTTTTTGCCAACTTTTTCACGACCTGCCTCAAATTGTGGCTTAATCAAAAGAACAGAAAGGCCGTTTTCTTTTAACACACGGAAAATAACTGGTATCACATGGTAAAGGGAGATAAAGGAAACATCAGCCGAGGCAAAGTCAATTGGTTCAGGAATGTGCTCTTCTGTTAAGTTGCGTACGTTGGTACGCTCTAAATTAATCACGCGGTCATCATTTCGCAATTTCCAGGCAAGCTGACCGTAGCCCACATCCACAGCATACACACGTTTGGCGCCGTTTTGGAGCATTAAATCTGTAAAACCACCGGTAGAAGCACCGGTATCCATACAAACTAAATCGGTAAAAGAAAGGTTAAAAACTTCTTTTGCTTTTTCCAGCTTTAATCCGCCGCGGCTGACATAAGGCAGGGCTTTGCCACGCACCTCAACAACTTGATCAGGGCCGATTAAAGTGCCAGCTTTATCGCATTTTTGGTTGTCCACATACACAATGCCGGCCATAATAATGGCTTTAGCTTTCTCACGGCTTTCAGCCAGATTTTTTTCAGTTAAAACAATATCCAGTCTTGTTTTCAAAGAAATTCTCCTAACTTATTTATTCTTTTTGTAATAATCACACACTTCATGCAGGCCACACAACCCACATTTAGGACCGCGAGCCATGCAAAGATTTCTACCGTGATATACCAATTTATGGCAAAAATCACTCCCAAGTTCGGGTGGCACTATTTTACGCAAATCTATTTCTATTTTGGTTGGGTCTTCATTTTTGGTTAGACCTAAGCGATTGGTTATACGCTTAGCGTGTGTATCTACAACCACAGCAGGCTGACCGAACACATCTCCAAGCAGCAAATTGGCAGTTTTTCTGCCAACACCGGGCAAGGTTAAAAGTTCCTCCATGGTTTGCGGAACAACACCGTTAAAATCAGCCAGTAGTTTTTGAGCGCAAGCAATTAAATTACGTGCTTTATTGTGATAAAACCCCGTCGATTTAATTGCTTTTTCCAGTTCTAAAATATTAGCCTTAGCAAATGCCTGAACAGTGGGATATTTTTTAAATAGGGAAGGGGTTACCAAATTCACACGAGCATCGGTGCATTGTGCGGCAAGTTGCGTTGCCACTAACAGTTGAAATGGGTCTTTATAATTTAACGAGCAAGTGGCATCTGCATATTCAACATCAAAAAAATCTTTAATTATAAAAAATTTTTCTCTTTTCGTCATATATCATCACCAAAGGTAATTATACAACAATTAGAAAAAAAGTGCAAGTGGATGTAAAATAATTAGATACTATAAAAATAGATTAATTTCGTGTTTTCATAAGAAATTAAAGAGAAGGGCTTGACAGGGAAGGATTTTAATGCTATAATTTAAATATATCGAATTATACAAAATAAAAATTTTGTATAATTCGGAGGAGGGTTAAAATTGAAAAATTTATATCAAGATGCCCCATACTTCATTAAGGACTTTATTACATATATGGAAGCTATTCGCGGTAAATCAAAAAACACTGTGCAGGAATATTATTTTGACCTGCGCACCTTTTTGCGCTACATGAAAGTTTTACATAACAATGCATCTTTAGATGAATTTGAATCCATTCCCATACATGATATTGATATTAATTTTATTAAAACCATTACATTACACGATTTGTATGAGTTTTTGTCCTACACATCTTCAGAACGATTAAACAACGCAAACTCACGTGCACGAAAAGTTGCTGCACTTCGTTCGTTTTTTAAATATCTTCATTCTAAAGAAAAACTCATTCCGGATAATCCTGCTAGAGATTTAGATTCTCCTAAAATTCCAAAATCACTTCCCAAGTATTTATCTCTTTCTGAAAGCCGTGATTTACTTAAACATATTGATGGTAATGATAAATTAAGGGATTATGCTATTATTACTTTATTTTTAAACTGTGGCATGCGTTTATCTGAGTTAGCCGGGATTAACTTGCGTGATATTAAAGACGATAAATTAACTGTTATTGTTATATGAAATAAAGAACGTGTTATCTATTTAAACCAGGCCTGTGTTAAGGCTATTGACAGTTATATAAAAAATGAGCGCCCCGTAGAAGGCATTAAACACCCTCATGAGAACGCTCTATTTATCAGCCGTAACAAACAACGCATCAGTGTTAAAACCATTCAACATTTGGTTAAAAAGCATTTACGCGCAGCTGGATTAGATGATACTAAATATTCTGTGCATAAATTGCGTCACACAGCCGCCACATTAATGTATCAGCATGGGCATGTGGATGTTCGTGTGCTGCAGGAGATTTTAGGCCATACAAACCTGGCTACTACCCAAATTTATACCCATTTAGACAGCCAGCAATTGAGAAATGCTGCTGATAGCAACCCCCTTGCCGATGTTGATGATGAATGATTACTTTAAAATTAACCCCACAGGACAATGGTCACTGCCATAAACCTCTGTATAAATTAATGAATCTTCAATTTTATCCTGTAAATCATTAGAAACAATAAAATAATCAATGCGCCATCCGGTATTTTTTGCTCTGGCTTGAAAACGATATGACCACCAACTGTAAATATCCTTTTTATCCGGATATAAATATCTAAAAGAATCAGTAAAACCTGCGGCTAAAAGTTCCGTCATTTTTCCGCGCTCTTCATCCGAAAATCCTGGGTTCTTACGGTTTGTTTTTGGATTTTTTAAGTCAATTTC
>JAZODT010000058.1:0-3773 GCA_045597205.1 Clostridia bacterium | reverse complement strand
AAATAAAAATCATCAAATTCTAAAGTTATGGTTCTACCCTCATGACTGTGGGTTTCGATGCCAATGTTATATTGAACAGATTTTGGTTCAATTCTTGTGAAAATGGCTGTGCCTGAATAGCCTTTTTTTTCAGCACTGTTCCAATATTGTTTGTAGCCATCTAAAACAATTTCAGCCTGACCTTCCTGCATTTTTATTTCTTGCACACAGAAAATATCGGGATTTTCTTGTTCAAAAAAATCTAAAAAGCCTTTCTCTAAACAAGCGCGTAGGCCGTTCACATTCCAGGAAATTAATTTCATACTACACTCCCCTGTCTTATGTCTTATTCTAACACAATGCCAACTGTTAAGGTGTTCCCCTTTATATAATCTTCTACAGACATTTTTCGTTTGCCTTCCATCTGTATTTCATTGATTTTAAGGGAACCATAGCCACATTTAACGATAAAGTATTTATCCTTTACAGAGAGTATTTCGCCAGGCTTGCCTGTTAAGTTTTCATCCTTTTCAGGTGTTGCCTTGGCAATTTTCATCAATTTTCCCTCATACAATGTGTGCGCATAGGGATAAGAATTCATCCCTCTTATTAAACAGCAAATTTCTTCTGCAGACTTATTAAAATCAATTTTGGCCGTTGCTTTATTAATCATGGGTGCATAACAGGAATCTTCATCCTTTTGTTTTTCTGGCTTTAAGCAGCCATTTTCTAAAGTGTTTAATGTTTTGAGTAATACATTTTTGCCAGCTAAACTCAGTTTATCGTGTAGCGTTTCGCCGGTGTCTTCTGCCGTAATTTCAATTTCTTCTTTCAGCAACATATCACCGGTATCCAACCCAACATCCATCTGCATAGTTGTTACACCTGTTTTAGTCTCTCCGTTTATAATGCTCCATTGAATCGGTGCCGCCCCGCGATATTTTGGCAAAAGAGAAGCGTGAACATTAATACAGCCATATTTGGGTAAAGAAAGGACCCGTGCCGGCAGAATTTTACCATAGGCAACAACAATAAAAACATCGGCACCAACGGCCTTTAAGGTTTCAAAACTACTATCGTCCTTCATCTTTTCCGGCTGAAAAACAGGTATATGATGGGTTAAAGCACATTCTTTAACCGGTGGAGGCATTAACTTCTGGCCCCTGCCCTTAGGCTTATCAGCCTGGGTTACAACCAATGCCACTTCATGACCTGACTCAATTAACCCTTCCAGACAGGGAACAGAAAAATCCGGCGTACCCATAAAGACAATTTTCAATGTTAGTTTCCCTCCCCGCTTATGGCTTCAGGATTTACATATTCAATCACTTTATCAGTATATAACGTGCCGTTTAAGTGGTCAATTTCATGACAAAAAGCGATCGCCAGTAGGCCTTCGGCTTCAATTTCAACTGTTTGACCGTCTAACTGCATGCCGCGTACAATCACCTGCTCCGGACGTTCCACAATGCCCCAAACACCGGGCACAGACAAGCAGCCCTCCATTTCTTTCTGTGAACCTTTTTGATACACCACAACAGGATTTAACAAGGTGATGGGGCCTTCCCCAACATCCACTACAATTATGCGCTTTAAAACACCCACTTGTGGTGCGGCCAGCCCCACGCCGTTTTTTTCACGCATAGTCTCTAACATGTCAGCTGCCAAGTTTTTTATTTTTTCGTCAATAACCATAATTTCACGGGATTTTTTACGCAATGAATCATCTTCATTTTCGACGGTTAAAACATTTCTAAGTGCCATTTTCTTTTCCTTTCTAAGTCAAATCTTCGCTATAGCATATGGATGGGGTTGGTTTCTACCGAAACCATAACAAATTGATTTTCTCTACTTTTATAGTGTGCTGACACACATGATGTTAACACGTTTATTATTGTATCATTTAATTTACATTTTATCAAGATGCGATTTCTGTATTTGTTATTAATTTTATAGAATCCACAAGGGCTGGGACCTAAAATTTCCGTGTAAGAATAATTTTTCAGTTCATTTTGCAAATGTTCTGACATACGCTTTGCGCATTGGTTTGCGGCATTTTCATTAAAGGATGAAAAGGTAATTGCCACAAGGTCGCAAAAAGGTGGATATAGCAGGCTTTTTCGCAGTGAAATTTCCTCCTGATAAAAGGCTGTATAGTCTTGCGCTTTAGCTAAGGATAAAACAGAATTTTCAGGTGCATAGCTTTGAATAATGGCACGTCCGGCATGAACGCCTCTGCCTGCACGTCCGCAAACCTGTGTAATTAAATCAAAGGTGCGCTCATTGGCACGGTAATCATCAATATTTAAGCTCATATCAGCAGCCAAAACACCCACCAATGTTACATTTTCAAAGTCAAGACCCTTTGTAACCATCTGTGTGCCAATCAAGATATCAATTTTTTCTTTTTCGAATTGCTCTAAAATTTGCTGGTGAGAGTTTTTAGCAGTTACTGTGTCCATATCCATCCGCAAGATGCTTGCTGCAGGAAAAAGACTTTTAAGCTCCTCCTCCACTTTTTGTGTACCTGTACCGAAATGCTTAATATACTGACTGCCACAATCGGGACAGGTGGTTAGATTGCGCTGTGTATAGCCACAATAATGGCAAGTTAAAAAATCTCTGTTTTTATGGTAGGTCAACGCAATGTTGCACCGAGGACACTTCACAACATAGCCACAGCTGCGGCAAGAGATGAAGGTTGAAAAGCCACGTCTGTTCAAAAACAAAATGGTTTGACGCTTTTCTTCTAAATTTTTTTCAATCTCAGTCATTAATTTTTTTGAAAACAACGAACGATTGCCTTCTATTAATTCTTTGCGCATATCAACAACGATTGCATCAGGTAAGCTTGCCTGCTGATTGGCTCTTGCCTTTAGTGTAATTAGTTTATATTTACCTGATAACGCTTTATAATAACTTTCAATCGAGGGTGTGGCCGAAGCCAGTATGAGGGGTATATTATTTTGTTTAGCTCTCACAGCCGCAATTTCGCGGGCGTGATATGCCGGCACATTTTGGGCTTTATAAGAACTTTCATGCTCTTCATCCACCACAATTAACCCTAAATTTTTCATCGGCGAAAAAACGGCAGAACGAACCCCAATGACCACCCTTGCTTCTCCACTATTAATTCGTTTATATTCATCGTTACGCTCACCCAGGGATAAATGTGAGTGCAGCACTGCAATCTGTTTGCCAAAACGCCCTGCAAATCGCTGAATCATTTGAGGGGTTAGAGAAATTTCAGGAACCAACACAATAGCCGTTTTGCCTTGGGCTAAAACCTTTTCTATGCACTGCAAAAAAACTTCTGTTTTGCCACTACCGGTTACACCGTGCAGCAAATATACAAAAAATTGATGTAATGAAGCGCTAATTGTGTCAATAGCTTTTTGTTGGGCTTTTGTTGGTTTTAATGGTTTTGTTGGCTTAATTTTGTGATAATCAACAGGATTGCGAAAAATTTCGATATCCAAAGGCGCAATAATCCCCTTTTTTTCTAAGGATTTAATGGAACCAGCTGTACAACCCAAAATCATTTGAATATCTGCGTTTGACAAAAAATCATTTTGCATTAAAAGCTCAATAATTCTCGTCTGAACGGGCGCTTTTTCTCGTACTTTTTCCATTATCTCAAAGGCATCTTCGTAGGCAATAGCCAAGGTTGAACCCTTTAAAATTTTATCAGACACTCTCTTGGAAGAAAGCCCCAAGCCATAAGGAACTACTGTTTTAAGTGCAGCGAGATAAGTAGAAAAATATCGCTTTTTCATGAATGTTATCAGTTCTAA
>JAZODT010000057.1:0-13303 GCA_045597205.1 Clostridia bacterium | reverse complement strand
AATATAAAAACAAAAATGAACCTTATGCCATTTGCTTTTTCTTTTTACCGCCATTCATCCTTCGCAAAATGTATAAAGTTAATAACAGTATAACACATTTCACAAAAAAAAGAAAGAGAAAAAGAAAAAAATATATAAATTCGCTATTATGTCCATATTTTTTGTGAATTTTTATGAGATATACCCAAAAAACATTCTTCGGTATTTCTCTTCATTTTATACCCTCATTTCTGCTGTTTCCACAGCATAGCGGCACCAATAATACCAGCATCGTTTCCTAACGTTGCCGTAACCAGTTCAGGCTGGAGTACTTTATCCGTATATTTCTGACTATCAACATAAGCAGACAAAGGTTTCAACAGATAATCGCCCTCTTTACAAACACCGCCGCCAATAACAATCTTTTCCGGCTGGAACAGATTCACAACATTGGCAAGGCCTATTCCTAAATACTCAATATATTTATTCACAATCTTTTGACCGGCACGGTCACCCTGTTTTGCCGCATCAAAGGGAATCTTGCCGTTTAATTTTGACAGGTCGTGCTCAATCATCTGATGGATAATACTATCCGGATATGACTGAATAGTTTCTGCCGTTTGCCTAATGAGCGCAGAGGCCGAAGCATACACTTCAAAGCAGCCATGACGACCACAAACACAAGCCGGACCGTTAAAGTTGATGACTGTATGGCCCAGCTCACTGCCGCAGTGATTGAAACCGGCATAAATCTTTTTGTCGATAATAACACCGCCACCAACACCGGTACCCAGTGTAACCACCACAGCATTATCAGCGCCCTTGGCCGCACCGGCTAAGCATTCGCCGTAAGCTGCCGCATTGGCATCGTTTTCTAAATATACCTTCACGCCGGGAAAGTACTTGTCAAATTCTGCCTGTACATTAGAATAAGCCATATGTGGAAATGTGCTGGCATATATAATAATGCCGTTATCTGCATCCGGAACACCGGGGGAACCCATGCCGATGCATTGAATGTCTGCTGCAGTTTTCCCGGTTTCTGCCAGCAAATTCTGAATCAGTTGTGCCGCATCATATATAATATCCACAAAAGGACGCTCTTTTCCTGTTGGAACAGAGCCCTTTGCAATAATATCATAGTTGTCCTCCACTAAACCAATGGCAATGTTTGTACCGCCTAAATCAATTCCTACGTACATAATTTTTCCTCTTTTCTGTCTTATTTTTCGAGTCTTCTCTGGCGAACAATTTCATACATCATAATGGCTGCCGCTACCGATGCGTTTAAAGACTCTGTTTCACCCAGCATGGGAATGTTAACCATAAAATCACAGTTTTCACGCATCAGCCGCGAAATGCCTTTGCCTTCTGAGCCTACCACCAGCCCGATAGCACCGGTCATGTTGCTTTCAAACAAACTGCTTTCGCCACTCATATCGGCACCCACCAGCCAAAGGCCTTTTTTCTTTAACAATCCTGCTGTTTGTGCCAGATTGGTCACCCGAACAACCGGGGTATAATACACGGCTCCAGCAGACGTTTTGGCCACGACCGCATCCAGCCCCACCGAACGGTTTTTAGGAATGATAACACCATCGGCACCAGCAGCATTCGCACTTCGGATAATGGCACCTAAGTTATGCGGGTCGGTAATTTCATCAGCTATAATAATGAAAGGCTCTGTGCCTTTTTGCTCGGCTTTTTGAAATAAATCTTCCAGTTCTGCATACTGCACCGCACTGCAAACAGCTACAACACCCTGATTGGATGCCGTTTGACTAATGCTATCAATTTTTTGCGGTTTAACAAACTGCACCGGTATTTGTTTTTCCCGGGCAAGATGCGTCAATTTTTGGATACCGGCAGGACGAACCGTTTCACTAATCCATATTTTATCAATCGGCCGACCGGCAGAAAGAGCCTCCACTACCGGATTGCGACCTTCTATCGTCACCCGTTCTGTTTGCCGATTTGTTGTTTGGTCATTCTTGTTCTTTTTATATTCCACAATAAATTCCTTCCTTATTTATGGACTATCCCAACACCCAACCAGGCACAAGGCGCAAGATGGCTGCATACCAACTGGGAACAGCCATGCCCGTCAGCACAGGGTAATAGGCCACAAAGAATACAAAAATCAAGCCCATATAAATCCATTCCATCCAGCGCCACATTTTGCCCTGTCGTTCTTTAAAGAAAAAGGCGATCAACATAACCACAAAAACTACACAAGGGAAAAAGTGGTAAATAAATGCTGTTCTTGATACTAAAATCCAAGGGGCATACAGGGAGAAAAAACCTACAATTGCTGTTAAAATGCCTAAATCAACTTTTCTTCTTTTAACAAAAACTTGCATAATGCCCCAAACAACCATAGGAATTGTCATCCACCAAAGCAATGGATTGCCAAAGGTCGTTATGCCCATGGATGTCCCTTCGGGAACAAAGTTCCGATTTGGGTTATATAAATATAATGGTTTATAATCTAGCGGCCATTGCCACCATGAGGAGCTATAATGGTGTGTTGCCTCTAATGTAGAATGGTAATGATACATAGAGCTCTGATTGCTAAAGAAGAAAGAAAGCCCTGTGTTGTCCGTCATCATGGCCGGAATGTAGGACAGAAAATAAATAACAAAGGGAATCGCCACAAAAAATGCAAATCCGGCTAAAATCGTCTTTTTTGCCATAACAGGAAAAGCTTTAACAATTTTTGCAGATTCCGATTTTTTTCTGGTTTTCAAGGCCAACTTATACTCAAGATACCGTTGATACAAGTTATAAAAATACAAAAAAGCTAAACCAATACCGGCATAAATTCCTTGCCACTTAGTGGCCGCACCCAATCCAAAACAAAAGCCGGAGGCAAACAGCGGCGGCAATGTTTTTTTAATGCCGGTTTCATAAAAATTCTTTTCAAGGTACAGAAACATAAACAGATACATACCCATAACAAAAAACGCCGTATAAGAATCTATGGTAGCCATTCTTGTTTGCGCAAGATGCATAAAGTCAAAACTAAATATAAACGCCGTTAAAAAGGCATAACGCGTTTGCTTTAATAATTTCTTCCCAGAAACATATACAAGCGGCACCATGAAAACACCGCAAAGTGTACCAAAAAAACGCCAGCCAAAAGGATTCACACCAAACAAAAGCATGCCACAAGCAATAATCACCTTGCCAAGAGGCGGATGGGTGTTTTCATAAGGCGCGCGATGCGTAATATGCTCAAAAGCCGTTCTGGGGTGATAAATCTCATCAAAATATGTGGTTTCATACCAGCTGTATTCATAAGTTACTTTTTCCGGCTCATCATTAATAAAAGCCGCCGTTTTATTCTTATTTTCTAAAACGGTATAATCATAACGTTGGGTTTCATCATCACCAAACAAAGCAATCTCATTGATATATAGTCTGCCGTCATCCAGCGTTAACCGAATATACCGGCAGGCATCAGGAATATCACGAAAAACATGCCACATAAACACGGTGTTTACACGCATTAAAGAAAACTCACGTCTCCAGTTCTCTCCGTCATCAGAATATTCTACAGTAATATCCCGGCACACATCCTGGTCAGATTGTCTTCTGTCTATCCAGCCTGTGTACATATAGATTTGCTTAAGCGGACGAAGCTCGCCCATATCCAGCACAATACTCTCTCTCGCTTTTTCTACATACCAACCATTCTCCGGCACAGATAAAGAACCAAGGCGAAAAAAAGCAAAGAGAGCATAAAACAACATCAGACCAATCATAAGAAAATAGTCAATTCGTATAATCCTGTCTGTTTTTTCTCCATTTTTTAAATCAAACATCACAAGCGCTCCTTTTAATTTTTAGACAATGTGTGAATATTTTTTTTGTAAAACTTTATACTGTGCACCATCCACAAAACAAAGAGCACAACATGAGTCCACGAAAGAAGAATAAAGTAATTATTATCGCCATAAATAAAGTCATTCCTTTGGTTAAGGTAAAGCACCATGCCGCAACTCATGAAGGTTGTAACAGAAAATGCACCATAAAATAAAATCGCCTTATGGTCTTGCGCCAAAACATAAGTAATAATCATTAAAAGGAACATCGGCTGCATATACCGTTCATGCATACCATGAGCCAGCATATAAATACCCAGCACGGTAAACGTTCCCAAATAGAAAATTTTCCTTCGGTCGCGGCTTTTAAAGGACACAACCCCTACCATCACCGAAATTGCTACAATAAAGAGAAACCCCCAGGTTTTAAAGGATAAAAACAACAGAAAGTTGCTGTCTTTTGCCCAATTTGCGCCCAATGCACCATAGAAATTGGCTGCATTTAAAGTAGCATAGGGATAAAGGTTTAACGCTTTTGCATAGTTATTTAACAAAAGCATATAATCGCCACCGGTAATGGGCAGAGGCACAATGAGCAAAACTGCAACGACGGCTAAAACAGATAAGCCAACTTGTTTTAACAGGTCCATTCTTTCCTTTGGTTCTTTCCATGCCGCTATTAAATCAAAGAAAAATACAAATCCCATTAACGGTGAAAAAATTATCATTTGGGGTTTGGTTAAAAACAATAAGGCCAGCATGGAACAAGATGCTACATATTTCTTTTTATATAAAAGAATCAACATGGCCGCGGTCATAAAACCGGTTACGCTATCGACTTGTCCCCAAGCTGTAGAATTTAAGATATTCACAGGATTTACGGCACTCAAAACGGCCAATGCCAGCGCTTTTTTCTCACCAATATATTGTTTAGAAAATTTAAAAATGCAAAAACTGGTTAATCCGTCAAAGAAAATAGGAATACTTCTAACAAAAATAAGATATAACCCGCTGTTTGGATGTATTCCCAACAGTTTTGTCAAACACCCTACAAGATATAATACATACAAATAAACCGGTGGATAATCTACATATAAGTCTGTTTTATAATACTCCCAAACAGGATGGTCATTGGCAAAAGCTGTCCACGCACGGAACAAAGCGGTATCCTGGAGATGTCCCGGCATAAATCCCGTGGTAATCAACTGCACCAAACACAAAAGCAATAGCCATGCCCCTGTTACCTTCGATATTACAGAACTATTTTTCTTAAAATCAGCATGTAGCGGTTGGTCTAAAACCGATATGTAGAGAATTATAAACAACAAACCGTAAAAAATAGAAATGATGGGCAAGTATTCCATGTTTTCTCTCCTAACTGT
This sequence comes from Clostridia bacterium, assembly GCA_045597205.1. Lineage (GTDB taxonomy): Bacteria > Bacillota > Clostridia > UBA1381 > UBA9506 > UMGS755. The sequence goes on along the minus strand of JAZODT010000057.1, from coordinate 8,118 downwards.
CAGTATCCTTTGTATTATGCTCCCAGTTGTTCCAAAAGCACCTCAACGCCTTTAGCCAGTTGTGCATCCTCCTCCGGCTCCATATAAGAAATCTTTCCAATTAAATCTAAAGCAAGAGGAACGCGTATATCCGGTGTAATGCCTACCTTATCTATACATTCACCATTCGGCGTAAAATAACGGGCATGTGTTAAATAAATGGCTGTATCCTCCGTTAAAGGAAACAATGCCTGTGCCACCGCTTTGCCATAGCTTTTTTCCCCAATAATTTTAGCTAATTCATGAGCTTTTAAGCTACCGGCCAACAATTCTGCTGCACTGGCTGTTCCCTGATTAATTAAAATCGTTATGGGTTTATTTAAACACGTGTTATCTGAGTGAAAATACTGCCGTTTTCCCTGATTATCTTCTAAGTAAGCAATAACGCCCTTTGGCAGTAACATATCCGTTACCTGTAATACCACATCGGCATAACCCCCGGGGTTGCCTCTTAAGTCAATCACCAGGCCACGCATGCCTTCATTATTCAGCGCATCCAGCGCTGCCGCAAAATCCTTAGTGGTGCTTTGAATAAATTCTGAAATATAGATGTAGCCAATGCCATCGCCAAACATTTTGTGCGTAACCGAATGGCGATTAATGGTCTCCCGCTTAACGGATATTTCCATTTTTTTACCATCACGATGAATGATTAACGGGATAGTTTCATCGTCCCCATTACGAATGTAATCTCTCAGTGCATCATAGCTTTCTGCATCAAAAACCTCAATATCCCCAGCTTTTGCAATAATATCACCGGCTAAAATTCCGGCTTTTTGTGCCGGCGAGCCATCTTCCACCGTTGCCACGGTTAATACATTTGTTTCCAAATTAAAGCTAATATTCACACCTATGCCCTGATAGCTTTCCTCCTTATCCTCCTGATAAGAAGCTAAATCTTCTTTGTTTAAATATCGGCTATACGGGTCGTTTAAGCTACTGACCATACCATGAATGGCTTCATCCTGCAGCTTGGCAATTTCTTCATCAGTTAGTTCATTAACATAATAATTTTTAATTAATTTACGAGCGCGCGTAACCGTATCACCGGATTCATACCCGCCGATTTGAACGAAACAAAATCTGCTGATTAGCGCTGTCAGCACAGCTGTACATATAACTGCCATAACCAGATGTTTTTTCTTATACAAAACCGTTACACGCTCCCTTGTGCAGATACTTTCTACTGAAGATATGGTCTGGGGTCTGTTACCACACCGTTGTTGAGCACCTCAAAATGCAAATGATTGCCTGTCGATGTGCCGGTAGTGCCCACCAAGGCAATTTTCTGTCCCCGGGTTACCTTTTGGCCTGCTGAAACCAGTAGCTTACTGGAGTGACCATATAAAGTCTGAATACCGCTACCATGGTCTAAAATAATACAATAACCGTAGCCGCCGTTCCATCCGGCAAATTTAACAGTACCATCCGCTGCTGCTAAAATTGGCGATCCGCCGGGGGCGGCCATATCCATACCGGAATGATATTTTGTCGTACCATAAACGGGATGAATACGATAGCCAAATTCTGAAGATATGTATGTATAGCTGGGTGCAGGCCAGCAGAACACACCACCGGAATAAACAATTCGGCCCTGACTTGCATTCACTGTTCCTTTAGAGGAAGACGAAGCAATGCTTTGTTTTAAACTTTCTTCCTGCTGTCTGGCTGCTTCATATAGTTGATCATACTTTTTAATATCTTTTTCAAGGGATTTAATATAGTTTTGTTTTTCTGTCAATTTAGCATTTAAGGCATTTTGTTTGGACTGTACCAAGCTCCGTGCTTCTGCTTGCTCATCACGATAAGCTACAATCTCATTTTTGCTGGCTTCGACACCCTCTTTTAAACCAATCATTTCCTGAATAATGCCTTGGTCATGCTCTGTGATCTCACGAATGGTTTCAATTCTTGAAACAAATTCGGAAAGGCTTTTTGCATTTAATAAAAGGTCTATATAATCCATGGTGTTGGTTTCGTCCATGGCTCTCAAGCGGGCACGAAATGCATTATCGTTTTCTTCGATTTTCTGTTCAAACTCAGCAATTTCAGCTTCTTTTTCAGCAATTTTAGCATCTGCTTCACGTATGATATTGTCAATCGTTGATAATTCAGCATCAATAATTTCTATTTCATTATCCATTTTTTCTACCTGAGCCATTTCACCCTTGAGTTTTGCCTGAGAAGCCGCTCTGGCATTCTGTGCTTCTTGTTTGCTTTTTGTTGCTTGATTCAGTTTTTCCTGCAATGTGGCACCAAATGCCGGCTGTGTGCTGCTTAGTGCAGCACTAACAGAAACCGTCATTAAAGTTGCTAACATAAAGGAAATAATTTTCTTTTTAGAAGGACTCATTATATACCTCCTGCATCACATTTGGCTTTTGTTGTTTATTTACCGATGGTTAAATATTCCACCGCTCTGTCAAACTGGTCATCCATTAGCACCTCTGCCTGGCTGATAACATTAGCAAGTAATGTTTCTGTATCCATATCCAGCATGCCGTTAACAGGCAAACCACCGGATTTCTGGAATTCCCGCACGGCAACGGTCAAATCGCTGTCAAAGGTTTCATTCAGTTCACCGGAAAACATTTGCAAAGCAGAAAGACGCTGTTTAAGGGCTAAAATGCCTTTGCCGCTATCTCCCTGTTTAAAATTGTACCCAAATTCCATCGGTTCCATCTCTTCTGTGTTTAAGGGAACAATCCGGTTGCTCACCGCTATGTCCGGCAAAACGCCGACTTTATTAATTTTTTCCCCGCTTGGCAAAAGAAACTCTGCCGTTGTCAGCTTGATTTTGCCCATTTTCACTTTGTCGGTATCCCCAAGACCAACCATTTCCTGCATGGTTCCTTTGCCAAAGGTACGTTCACCAATCAATTTCCCCAACTTATAGTCACGAATGTTGCCGGCGAACAATTCTGCACCGCTGGCAGAATTTTCATTGATCAACACTGCCAGTTTATAGCCTGAATTTTTCTTAATATCTCCAACGCTACGATAAGAAACGTTACGGGTAGGAATATTATATTCTAACTTTACAACGGTTTTACCTTGAGGAACAAAAAAGCCTAAACAAGACACGACGCTGATTAAGTCACCGCCCGGATTGTCCCTAAGGTCAATTATCAGCTTTCGAATCCGCTTCCCTCTAAAAAATTCATCCGCTTGTTTAATTTCAGAAGCTGTGTTGCCGTTAAATACCGAAATTTTCAGGTATCCCAAACCATTTTCTAGTTCTGCATAACTAATGGAACTTTGTTGCACTGCACCGCGAATAACAGTAAAATTCATTGCCTTCCCGTTTCTTTCCATCGTCAGTTCTACTGCTGTGCCTTCTTTGCCCAAAATCAGTTCTTGCAGTTCGGCAACAAAAAAGCCTTGTACATCTTGACCATTAACATTCAAAAAACGGTCTCCTGCTTTTAGACCAGCTTTTTCTGCCGGACTGCCGGTAAATACAGATTCAATTTCAATGCCACCAGAAATGCGGGTAATGCTTACACCAATCCCCACATAAGAACCATTTAAACTGTTGGTAAAGCTTGTTAGCTCCTCATTGGTCATATAATCTGTATATTTATCAAAGCTATCTGCTGTAATGTTAATTAGTTCTTCTAAAAGGTCCGGATTTTTGTTGAGTGCTGCTTTTGCAATTTCTAGTGCCATGGTTTCTGTATCGGCTTCAAACTTATAATGCATCATCAAATTTCTAAATACCGTTTCATAATAAAACGCTTCATAAGACGATGCCTCCTCAGCCCATACAGCCTGGCTGCCCAAAAGCATGAATGCCGTTAAAAAACAAGCTATCAGTCTTTTTGTTCTTTTCATACTATTTTCCTCCGTATAGAATCCGTCGCCAAGCAGTTTTGGTTACATCTGTTCGGGCGCGGAAATAGATAAAAGGGTTAACACGTTGTATAATGCCGTCCGTACGGCATCACAAAGCTTAAGCCTTGCATCTGTCAACTCCTTATCGTCACTGTTTACCTTGCAGGCTGCATAAAAACCATGGAAGGCAGCCGCCAAATCCATTGCATAACGGGTCATTAAGCTGGGTTCGCGCATCTGCGCTGCCTGACGGATGGTCTCTGGAAAATCTGCCAGTTTTTTCATCAGGTCAATTTCCTGCTCGGTGTTTAAACGTTTTGTGTTAATTTCGCTGACCGGTTTAACCGCAACGCCCTGTTCTGCCAAAAGTCTTAAAATACTGCAAATGCGGGCATGGGCATACTGCACATAAAACACGGGGTTGTCATTAGACTGCTTAACTGCCAAATCCAAATCAAAATCAAAATGGCTGTTTGCCTGACGCATGTTAAAGAAGAAACGGGCTGCATCAATGCTGGTTTCTTCTAATAAATCCTTTAAGGTTATTGATTTACCGGTTCGCTTAGACATACGCACCACCTCACCGCCGGACACCAACCGAACCAGCTGCATCAACACAATTTCAAGCCGCTGTGGCTCAATGCCCAATGCGGCCAATGCACCCTTTAAACGTGCCACGTGACCATGATGGTCCGCACCCCAAATGTTAATAACCGTATCAAAGCCACGGTCTATAAATTTATTTTTGTGATAAGCAATATCAACCGCATAGTAGGTTAAAAAGCCATTCTGGCGAACCAGCACTTCATCTTTTTCTTCCCCAAACTCTGTTGCACGGAACCAAATGGCACCCTCTTTTTCATAGGCATAACCACGTTCTGTAAGTTCCTCTACAACTTTACGAGCTTCGCCGTTTTCGTGGAGCACGCTTTCGCGGAACCAAATATCATAATTAATTCTGTATTTTTCCAAATCTGTTTTCAAATCGTCAATATTCTTTTCCAAAGAAAAGGCAACCAAAGCTTTTTTGCGACTATCCGCATCCTGAGTGAGCAGGCCATCACCATGGGCATCGATGTATTCCTGCGCGCGAACACGGATATCTTCGCCGTGATAACCATCTTCCGGAAATTCCACCGCTTCTTCGCCTTTTAAAATTTGAATGTAGCGTGCTTCTAAAGATTTACCGAATTTTTCAATTTGGTTCCCCGCATCGTTAACATAAAATTCCCGGGTTACCTCATAGCCTGCCCAGTCTAAAACGCTGGCAAGACAGTCTCCTAAAGCACCGCCGCGGGCATTGCCCATATGCATGGGACCAGTAGGGTTGGCACTGACAAATTCCACCATAATCTTTTTGCCCTGCCCCACATTAATGCGGCCAAAACACTCTCCCTCCTGTTCAACAACAGAAAGAATCTCCTGAATATAGGCGGGGTCTAAGCGAAAATTAATAAAACCAGCACCGGCTGTTTCTGCGCTTTGAATGTAGCTATCCTCCGTGCGCAGATATGTAACAATGCTGTCAGCAATGGCACGGGGCGATTTTTTAGCCTGTTTAGCCAGTAGCATCGCCACGTTAGTGGCAAAGTCACCGTGTTCTTTTTCTCTGGGTTCTTCAATAACATAATCAGGAATTATCTCAAACGTGAGTTCTCCCTGGCTTTGTGCCTTGTTTAATGCTTCGTTGATTCGTTCTTTAATCACATTTTTTGTCTTTTCGTAAATTGTCACTCCTGATTCCCTACTTTCCTGATTTTTAAATGTAAGCCATTATGCGTTGGCAGACTATTGTTTAATTCAATCATATAATCCAAATCTACCTCGCCACCGTTTTCATCAATATCTACCGTCATACTGTTGGTTGTCACACCCACAGACAAATTGCCAAAAGGCGTTTCATAAATCCCCACATATTTCTTTTCCTTTTCAAAAATCATCTGGGTAGAGGTTTTACCAAAACGAATCATAGACACATACCCATCTTTAATTTTTAGTGTTGTGGTGGTATTTTCATAACCCGTTAACTCACTGCCTTCATAGCTTATGTAATATTTATCGCCTTTTTTTGTATAGCGTCCCATGGTTGTCAATTCATATTGGTCATTTTCTCCGTCAATGTTTTGCCTACCCACCAGAGTAATTAATGCATTAGTATCCATAATCCCCACAATCCTTTTAAAAATAAACCAGCAAATGCTGTTATGATAACGAAGCAAAAGCCTCGGTATATGCTTCAATATCCACCCGCTTAATCAACCCGTCAATGGGTTTTTGCAAAAACACCGAACCCAAACGGGTAAATTCTGCCGGGTCGTCGCTGACATAAAATTGATAGTCTGCCGTTTTTCCCTTTTCAGCCAGCAAACCAGATGCTGTCAGCGTTGCTTTAATTTCCTGTGCTACCGCCCAGCCAGGATTAATGAGTGTAATCTCATCGCCCATAACCTGTTTGATAACCTTGGTTAAAAGCGGATAATGGGTACAACCCAAAATTAAGGTATCGGCACCGCTTTTTTTAATAGGTTCCAAATATTCCTCCGCAATTAATCGGGCAGCTTCTTTTTCTGCAAAACCACTTTCTACCAAAGGCACAAACAAAGGGCACGCCACTGACACTGTTTTAAAAGACGAATTTTGTTGTGTAATGGCCTTGTGATAGGCTTCCGAACGAATGGTTCCCGCCGTGCCGATAACACCAATGCAACCGTTTTTTGTTGCACGAACTGCTGCACCGGCCGCTGCACCTAACACACCCACCAACGGAATATTATAATTGTCTTCCAGTTGCGGTAACGCAATGGCGCTGGCCGTTCCGCAAGCCGCAATAATGGTTTTTAAAGGGAAGGTTTGCAAAAATTTAATGTCACTTTTCGTATATTTAATAACTGTTTCCACAGACTTGCTGCCATAAGGTATGCGCCCTGTGTCACCGAAATAAACAATGGACTCTTCTGGCAGAATTTCCATCAGTTCTTTCATAACCGTCAGACCGCCTAAGCCGGAATCAAAAAGACCGATCTTTCTGTTATCCATACGCTTCCTCCTGCTGTTTTTTTATTCTGCCAAATCAATCAACCGTGTTAAAAGATCACGATAAGACAAGCCGGATGCCTGCCACAATCTGGGATACATGCTGATATTAGTAAAACCGGGCAATGTGTTAATTTCATTCAATAAAATCTCACCGGTTTTTTTGTCAATAAAAAAGTCCACCCGTGAAAGACCGCGACAATCCGCCGCTGTAAATGCACGGCAGGCAAGTGTGCGGATTTTCTCTATTGCTTCTGCATCCAGCTCTGCAGGAATAGCAAGACCGGCCGTGTTGCTCACATATTTTGTATGATAGTCATACATACCGTCTTTCACAATCTCGCCCAAACAGGAAGCATAGGGGTTTTGCGTAGTACCCAAAACAGCGCACTCAATTTCGCGGGCATCCACCGCCCGTTCAATTAAAATCTTATCGTCTTCAGCAGCTGCTGTTTTTAAAGCATTTTCTAACACTTTACGTTCTTCAACAAAAACCACGCCCACCGAAGAGCCTGCACGAGAGGGTTTAACCACCACAGGATAGCCAAAGGACTCTGTAATTTTTTTATGTACCTCATCTACGTCATATTGTGCCCATACAAAAAACCCTTCTGTAACAGCAATACCGGCTTTTTCAAGCACTGCCTTGGTCATCACTTTATCCATACACAATGCAGAGCCTAACACCCCTGTGCCAACATAGGGAACGCCGCCCAGCTCAAACATTCCCTGCACGGTGCCGTCTTCCCCGTTTTTCCCATGCAAAACAGGGAACATCACATCCACATAGGTCACCGACACATCGCCATTTTTATTAAACACCAAAAGGCCATGATGTTTGGGGTTGGCGGAAAAAACGCAATTTTTATTATGCAACGTTTCCCATTCGCCTGTTTTCACTTCTTCAGGCGTTGCTTCTGTTAAAAACCACGTACCGCTTTTACTAATGCCCACTTTAATAACATCAAAACGGTCATTGTCTATCTCGCTCAGGATATTGCCTGCTGAAAGACAAGAAATTTCATGTTCAGATGAATTGCCTCCGAACAATACGCACACTGTTTGTTTCATTGCAATCGCCTCCTAAATAAATCTTAATTTTAAAATAAACAGGAAAAATTTTCCAATTTATCTGCCTTTGCATATAAGCATACCACTATACCTTATATAATACTATGAAAACAATATGATTTCAATACATTTTTTAAATTT
>JAZODT010000056.1:0-7171 GCA_045597205.1 Clostridia bacterium | reverse complement strand
GCTACGCAGATGACCGTCGGTGTTCATGCTAGTGTAGTCACCGGGTTCATTTACGTATCTGCCAAACTGAGAATGGATGGGACCCGGATGACGATATTGGTGTTCTTCAGCAAAGTCGGGAATCAGCTTTCTCATAATATCAAGCAGGTCATGCTGCAGGAACTCTAAATCAAAAGAGTCAATGTCGTGAGAGCATTCCTGAACCATAACAGAGCAGGTGGTGTGGTGAGAAGCGATGGTACAAGTACCGTTTTTAACACCAGAATCCTTAACGATTTGCATAATTTCTTTAGATACATCGTGGAAAGTGGGGATCCAGCCTCTTGACTGCAGTTCTAATTCTTTCTGATACACTTTAAATTCCATGATACATTCTCCTTTAAAATTAATTTTTTAGTTTTTGTTATGTAAAATGAGACGTTGCTCATTTTGGGGACTTTATTCATAGCGCACGCGATCTGCGTATTTTTAGCCCTTTTTATTCAGGCGTTCGCCCACAGCTCCACCCGGATGTATGAGGGCAAACTGCTCGTTTTTATAATCGGTTTCCTCGATTAACGCCGTCTGCAATGCGTGGAAAATCATGCAAAGAGCTGTGGTAGAGGTGGTACCCTGTGCATTATATTTATCCGTTTCCCGATTCACATACTGCTTTAAGGCAACATCCGCCTGTTCTGCCAGCGGAGATTCCATATTTTCTGTTACCGTAATGATTTTAACACCCTTTGCCTTACAAATATCTACAATGGGCAGAAGCTCCTTAGTTTTGCCCCCGCGAGAGGCAAATACCATCACGTCACCCTCCTGCAGATAACCTGTAGCACCGTGAATAGCCTCTGCCGGCGAGATAAAGCGGGCAGGACGTTCAATACAACACATTAAATGGCAAAAATGCTGACAAATAATACCGCTGTGACCGCTACCGGCCGCACCGATTCTCTCGGCACTTGCCAGCAGTTCGACTGCTTTTGAAAAGGCTTCATCATCAAAATAGTCAAGCATAGTGGCAATGCACTCTGCTTCAATTTTATAGGCTTCTTTAGCTGCCTGTAATGCTTCTTGTTTCATGTGCTCACCTTCCGTTAGTATCGTCCCATGCTTTTCTTAAGTTGTAGAGCATTTCTTCAACCATAGCATAAGGATCTGCCGCTTTAATAATACCACTGGTGGAACCGGTTGCCTGCGCACCCAAAGCGATGGTGTTATACACATCCTGACCGTTGGAGATGCCGGCACCCTGCAGTACCATAATATCGGGGTTGATTTCATTAACAGTTTTAATTGTTTCCAGCACATAATTGCTGTCACTGGTCTGACCGGTACCGATTAATTCGGTGGGCTCAGCCACAATCAGGTTGGGGGACATTTTAGCAATAGCCTTAACATCCTCAACTGTATCGGCACAAACGATGGTAGCCAAACCTACTTCGTCAGCTCTTTTAATGGTTTTTTCAATTTCTTCCATAGAGATGGGTTTCTCTGCGTGGTTCAGCATAACGCCAACAGCACCAGCAGCCTTAACAGCTTCGGGCAGCACGCTGCCTAAACCACGGCCAACCTCTAAAGAATCCATATGCTGAGCAAACACCAAAATTCTTTCGGTGTTGTCTGCCAGCAACTTAATGTCGGTATACTGAGGTGTTACAATAACATCCACGTCATACTTTTTTGCAACTTCGTCAATGACCTTTGCCAGTTTCAGTATTTCTTCGCCGTATAAATAAGCCTTGGGGCCAATTTCAAAAAACGGCGGTTTAATGGTAATTCCTTTGTACATAACAATCGCTCCTTATATAACTTTATTAAATTTCCATTTACCTTTTTTAAATCGAATAATAAATAACAATGTGCGAATCACCCAATCAGACACCATAGCCACCCAGGTGCCAATGACGCCATGGCTCTACAATCAACAAAATATGCCAATTTAATTATATCTCATCCTCATAGAAAAGTCAATGTTTTTCCTGTTTTTAACACTTGTTTTTCATAATTTATGGTTTAATAAATTTAAAATATAAATTGCTTAAACCCCTTGACATTTTAAAAAAATTGGTATATAATTAATTACGCTTTTAAAATTTACCTTTCAAAGTTTTGCCGGTGTGATGGAATTGGCAGACGTAGTGGACTCAAAATCCACCGGTGGCGACACCGTGCCGGTTCGAGTCCGGCCACCGGCACCACGTCGAAGCAAAGTACGCTTTGCTTCGACTTTTTTTATATAAAAAAGTCATTCGCCCGCTTCCTTGCTTCTCCTCTTTCACAAAAAGTCCCGCTTGGTTCATCTGTTCGGTTGCAAGCGCCCTCACAACGATTCTCTTTCGCTACCAACTTTTTGTGAGATTTTATTTTAATAAGATGAATAAACGCACCTTTTGAGCAAAGTACGCTTTGCTTCGACTTTTTTTATACAAAAAAAATGGTTGCAGCACAATGATTTCATTTTGCTGCAACCATTTTGTATTTTGGTCATGCATAATCTTTACATAATAATGCCCGAATATATCCTTTACAAAACGAAGTGGAATGCACATAAAAACCACGACCATAATAAAACCGCACCAAAGAAGAGGCCTTAGCGGCTGTGTGTAACACCACTCTTTTAATCCCCATTCTTTTCATTTCTTTATCAAAAACACCCATCATAGATTTACCAATTCCCAAATTCTGATATTCCATACTCACACCAAAGCGGGAAAGATAGGCCGTATCTTCATTAATCTGTTCTACACGCAAACTACCCACAATTTCATCATCAATATACGCCACATACACTAATTTATCTATAATATCATTTTCCACCTGTTCACGGGTTTCGTGAAGAGCATCTGTATCTTTTAAACCTGCAATTTCAATATACTTTAAAAATGCCTGTTGGGTAATCTGCATAATGCTGTCTGTATCTTCTAGTGTTGCTTTTCTTACTGAAAACATCGTTTTTCCGCCTTTCTTAAAACCTAATCCCCCATTGCCATAACCATAACCGCCTTTTGTGCATGCAATCTGTTTTCGGCTTCGTCAAAAATAACAGAATTAGGACTGTCAATCACATCCTCCGTCACTTCCATACCGCGATATGCCGGTAAACAATGGAGGAAAATAGCCTCCGGTTTTGCCAAACCAAACAGTTCTTTATTAACCTGATAGGCGCCAAAAACTTTTACTTTCTCTTCTTTTTCACTTTCCTGACCCATACTTACCCACGTGTCTGTATAGACCACATCGGCATCTTTAACGGCTTCTTTGGGATCTTGGGTCACTACAATTTTAGCACCTGTCTGTTTTGCATCTTCCATCGCCTGCTTCACAACTGTTTCGTCACATTGGTAAGCAGCTGGCGTCGCAACGGCAATCTCCATACCGGTTTTAGCACCGCCATATAGCAAAGAATGTGCCATGTTGTTGCCATCGCCCACATAGGCCAGTTTTTTGCCCTTTAATGAACCGCAATGTTCCGTGATTGTTAACAAATCAGCTAGCACCTGACAGGGATGGAGTAAATCTGTTAAGCCATTAATAATAGGAATACTGCCGTATTTTGCCAGTTCCTCAACATCTGATTGTTTAAAGGTGCGAATCATAATACCATCTAAATAACGGGAGAGTACATTGGCTGTATCATAAATGCTTTCGCCTCGTCCCAATTGAATATCGTTAGAGCTTAAAAACAGTGCGTTACCACCTAACTGGTACATGCCCACCTCAAAAGATACACGGGTTCTGGTTGAAGATTTTGTAAAAATCATACCCAACGTTTTGCCTTTAAGCAAAGGATGAGGAATCCCCTCTTTTTGTTCTTTTTTTAATTTTGCTGCCAATACCAACGCTTTTTCTATGTCCTCCGGAGACCAATCATGTAATGATAATAAATGTTTCATTGTTTTTTCCTCCTACGAATTACAGTTTTTTAAAGCAACAACAAAAGCTGTTACAAAATCGTCTGCCTCATTTTTTGTCAAAATCAAAGGCGGTACCAAACGCAAAACGTTATCTCCCACAGCACCGACTAAATATTTTTCATCAAACATCTTCCCTTGCACTTTTTTAGCAACCGGCTCTGCAAATTCAATCCCTAACATTAATCCCTTGCCACGAACCTGTGAGATAACAGGAAAGTCTGCCTGCAAACCCATTAATTTTTCTTTTAAATAATCACCCACCACTTGGCTGTTTTCCACCAGTTTTTCTTCATGATATGCTTTAAATACGGCAAGCCCTGCCGCCGTTGCCAACGGATTGCCGCCAAAGGTGGTGCCGTGGTCACCGGGCATGAAGGCTGCAGCAATTTCTTCTTTAGCACAAAGGGCACCAATGGGAACACCGCCACCCAACGCTTTTGCCAGCGTGAAAATGTCCGGCTCAATACCATAATGCTCATAGCAGAAAAGCTTGCCGGTACGGCCCATACCCGTTTGCACTTCATCCACAATCAATAAAATATTTTTGGTTTTGCAAAGGTTCACAACACCATCGACATAATCCTGATGCAAAGGTCTCACGCCGGATTCTCCCTGAATCAGTTCCAGCATAATGGCTGCCGTTTTATCGGAAATCGCATCACAAAGTGCCTCCAAATCATTGGCTGGCACATGTTTAAATCCAGGCGTTAAAGGCTTGTATGGCTTTTGATATTTTTCTTGACCGGTAGCCGCCACACAGGCAAGTGTTCTGCCGTGAAAGGAGTTCGTCAAGGTAATAATCTCATTTTTCTCCGGCTGATTTTTCTTATAAAAATAAATTTTTGCAAGCTTTATGGCACCTTCGTTAGCCTCTGCACCGGTGGAAGCAAAAAAAACCTTATCAGCAACAGAATGTTTTACGATTGCTTCGGCAAGTTTTGCCTGGTTTTCAATATAATATAGGCTAGAAGTATGTAACAGTTTATCCACCTGTTCATGTAGCGCTTGGGTAAGCACAGGATGATGGTGCCCCAACCCGCTAACAGCAATGCCTGCCATAAAATCAGTATATTGATTATTTTCTGTATCATATAAGTAAATGCCTTCACCCTTTGTAAAACAAACCGGTGTGCGTTTACCAAATGTATTCATATAATATTGCTCATCCACTTGCATAATTGTGTGTAAATCCATCTTTAAAAACCCTCTTTTCAAAATTTCATTTATAATTATACACTATATTGTATAATTATGCAAGTATTTTTTTATATTTCTACATTAAATTTTTGTTCCCTGGTTACAAGTTTTCACATCAAATTTAAAGATGGCAATTAAGATAGAAGCCAGCGCCAAACCATCGGCAACGGCCGCTTCCCATGTGCCGATAATGATATTGTAGGCAATCCAGAACAAGCAAGACGGCAATGTAATGAACCGTAACAACCGCTCGTTTTTCATGCCATAAGAAACCGTCGTGAGCAATTTAGCAATAATAGGCAATAAGCTAATGAGTCCTTTCCACGAGGTCACCCCCAAAACAATAACGACAATAGCAAAAACAATAATCACCGGCGTGGTGGACCACTTTTTTTCCACAAATTTATAAAATAGATAGTTCCGCAAGCCCGAAACTAAATCAATCCAGGCACCGGTGAACGCACCAGACACCCCCATAAAACTGCCCAATAAAAAATACTGAATAGAAAAAGATAACTCCGAAACCATTTTGCACAAAACAATGTGCTTATGTTTTTTAAACTGAAAAGGTATAATGCAAAGCACAAGACCAATCATACCCAATACTCTAATGATAATTTGCATATAATTCTCTCCTTTTTATGTTTCCTCTTGAAATTATACAAGACACGCCCTTTTCTGTCAACAACTTATTGGTATTTCAAGGGCTTTCTGACGCAAAACAACAAATTCTTTACGCTGTTTTTACTAATAAAAAACATACATTTTTTTCCGCTTTCGGCAATTTTTTTCTACAAAAAACTTGCATATTCAATTTTTTTTCGCACAAAATAGAACCGAGGCAAATGCCTTGTAAGAAATTTTTAAGGAGAGTAAAAAACTATGAATAGCAACAAAAAAGTTGTTCCCGAAGCAAAAGCAGCTCTTGATAAGTTCAAGATGGAAGTTGCCAATGAAGTAGGCGTTAACTTAAAAGAAGGTTACAATGGTGACATCACCGCTAAGCAGGCAGGCTCCATTGGTGGCCAGATGGTTAATAACATCTGTCCTGTACGTACCGTATTTTTCACCCGAAACAATCGCACTCTTGACGGTCATGTGCATAAAATCGGGTATGAGTATAGGATAGTTATTTAAACGATTTACGCATAGTATTCAAAACTATGCGTAAATTTTTTTGAAAAAAATTAATTTTGTTGTTGTATTTTGCTTAAAATTATGATACAATAATTACAACAGATATTAAAGGAGGTTTTTATATGCCAAATATCAGACCTGTTTCAGATTTAAGAAACTATGCAGAGGTGTTAAAAGAAATTTCATTTGAAGAGCCGGTTTTTCTTACAAAGAACGGCAGAGGTCGTTATGCCATTGTCGATATGGAAGAATATGAAAAAACTAAAGCAATCATTAAACTTATGGGCAAACTTGCCGAAGCTGAAAAATCAGCAAAAGAAAACGGATGGTTATCTAATGATGATGTAAAAGCTGCTCTGGGGGTATAATTATGAAAATTCGAGTTACTCCTACCGCATTAAATGATCTTAAAGAAATCAAGTCTTATATCGAAAATGATTTGTCGAATCCCATAGCTGCAAATAATGTAATCAGGCATATCATTGAAGATTATAGCCGGTTGGAAATCTCTCCCCATATGGGACCGTCATTATCGACCAAGGTGCCTTTTGATACAGATTACCGCTTTATCGTCAGTGGGAATTATCTTGTATTCTACAAAGCCGATGATGAATATGTTTCTATCTATCGAGTACTGTATGGACGAAGAGATTATCTTAAAATCATTTTTGATGACATAGAATTGAATGACGAAGAATAACAAAATCCTTCAAGGAGCTATAGAGTTCCCTGAAGGATTTAATATTTCTATTTACTATTTACTATTTACTCTTTGCACTATGGCACTTTTTATATATAAGATTGGTCATCTTGTTTTTTTCTTTTTCAGTAATTATACCTTTTTCAAATAGAATTTTATTAAAATAGCTGAGCCATATTTCATTAGCGTTTATATTCAGTTGGACACGCCTCCCTTATGGGATATTGTGTTCAAC
>JAZODT010000055.1:0-19145 GCA_045597205.1 Clostridia bacterium | reverse complement strand
AACCAAACTGACAAAAATCACCGCATACCCTAAAATATGAAGCATAGAAGCAGCTCTTGCATTATTATAAACCGCGGTTAAAATCGGCTCGGAAAGTATGGAAAGGCCAACAGCACAGGGAAAAGAAAACAACATAGTAATCCGTAAAGTTGATTCAGACAGTTTTTTAACCTCTCTCATATTTTTAACGGCAAACGCTGCTGAAATAAAGGGTACAACACTCATTGAGAGGGACATAATAATGGTGGGCGGCAAATTAAACATAGGAATGGCATAGCCGGAATAAGCACCATATAGCACCTCTGCCGGCTTATTTTGCATAAACTGGCCAATCACCACTTCAACCGGTGTTCTGCCATAAAATTCTGTTAATGTTGTGAAAAGTTCCTGGCTTACAACAATTGTCTGCAACCGCTGACGAATCATCACCATATCAATAATATTTGTTAATGAAGTAACTGCTGCACCAATGGTAATGGGCACGGCCAGTTTTGAAAGCTCTGAAAAAATTGTTTTGGTGCTTCGTGCATTTTCAAAAGAAAGACTGCCAATGGGGAACTGATTTTTTCTCTTTACTGCATACATAATAACCATAATTAAAAGCGCAAAAAACGTGCCCGCAGTAACACCCAAAACCGCACCGGCAGAGGCATTTGTAACGCCGGTTGGCATTAATATGTAGGCAAGCAACAAACCAATGACCAGCTTGCCTAAGGCTTCAACAACCTCTGAAAGGGCCGTTGGCACCATATCTGAAAAGCCTTGAAAATAGCCTCTAAAGGCAGAGAGCAACGCCACAAAGAAAATGGCCGGTGCAATGGAGAGAATGCTAAGGTAAGAATCTGGTGAATCCACCAAACCAACAAACACTTTAGCGCCTAAAAACAGCACCAACGCCCCCGCCAGGCCAATTAAAGCAAGTAACGACAAAGCGGCTTTAAAAATTTTATTAACCTCTGTATAATTTTTCTTCGCTAAACTTGCCGAAACCATTTTAGAAACGGCCACCGGTAAACCGGCTGTTGCAATAACAAACATACAGGCATATAAGAAATAGGCTGTATTAAAAATGGCCATACCCTCTTCATGAATAATGTTGGCCAGCGGTATTTTAAACACAGCACCAATGACTTTAACCAGCAAATTGGCAATAACAAGAATAAAAGCACCTTTTAAATAGGTCTGTTTTTTCAAGCTAGTTCCCTCCCATAGGTTTTGTCCCATGCTTTATTCTATTGAACTAAAGGCATGAATATACTATTTTCCCAAGCAAAAACGGGAAAAAATTTCTTCTACAATTTCATCTGAAACCGTTTGCCCGGTAATCATTCCAAGGGCCGTTAACGCTGTATGCATATCCACCGAAAGCAAATCCATCGGCATGCCAAGCTGCAGGGTTTCTAGGGCGCTTTCTAAGGCAGAAAGCGCCTCTAAAGCGGCCTGCTTATGGCGCATATTAATAACGGCAGCTTCTTGCTTTTGCGTAATTTCTCCAAGCGAAAACAGTTCTTCAACGTTTTTTTCCAATTCTTTTAAACCAGCGCCGGTTTTCGTCGAAAGATTCACTCTATTTTCTTGACTAATTGCAGCCGGCAAAACGGCTTTTGCCTCTAAATCAGCTTTATTCAACACAAAAATAGTCTTTTTATTATGGATTAAGGCAAGAATCTCTTCATCTTCAGCATCAAAATCACGGCTCATATCCACCACAAAGAAAACCAAATCAGCTTTTTGAACATATTCTTTCGCTTTTTGTATGCCCATTTCTTCAATTTGTTCAGCGTTGGACCGAATGCCTGCCGTATCAAACAAATTCAGTTTAAGTTCCCCAAGACGGACCTGTTCTTCTATCACATCCCGGGTTGTACCGGCCTGTTTCGTCACCAAAGCTCTATCCGTACCGGATAAAAGATTTAACAAAGAGGATTTACCCACATTGGGTTTACCAACAATAACTGTATGAATGCCATTGCGAATCAAACGCCCCTGCTCGGCCTGACCAACCATTTGCTTCAATCTATCTATCAAGTCTTCTAAAGCCATCATAATCTCATTTGTGGGCGCATCATCAATTCCTTCATCGGGAAAATCAGCCATTGCATCTAAATGAGCCGCCAAACGAAGAATATCTTTTCTCATCTTTTCAATCGGCGCCGATAACTTACCTTGCAACTGATTAACAGATAAGTTAGCCGCCGCATCTGATTCAGCCTGAATTAAGTCAATGACAGCCTCAGCCTGAGATAAATCTAATTTTCCGTTTAAAAAGGCACGCTTGGTAAACTCACCTCGCCCTGCTAAAACAGCACCATTTTCCAATATAGCTGAAAGCACAGAGCGAGTAACATAGTTACCGCCATGACAACTAATTTCCACAACGTCTTCACCTGTGTAAGAATGGGGGGCACGCATGACAGATGCCAATACTTCATCTATCATACGTTCATTATGTATAATTTTTCCAAAAACAAGGGTATGCCCGGCACGTTCTGCCAATGATTTACCACTTTTAAAAACACGGTCACAAACAACAAAAGCCTCAGGACCGCTAACGCGAATCACCGCAATGCCGCCCTCGCCAGGCGGTGTGGCAATGGCTGCTATTGTAGTCATTTCTTTCAACATCTTCACTCCTTGCTTAGTGTGTAAAACTGTTATAATCCTCTAAAATATAAGATAGAGCATCCAAAAACTCTGCAACAGCGGGTATTTTAACCAAGACCACAAAAGCGTGACGCACTTCACGGATAAATGCAGGGTCAATTAAACCTTTTGCCTCCGGATGGGTCAGGGGGCAAAAATTAGCTCTGGGGTCTTTGATAATACGCAAGGTGGAACCCTTGCGGTATAACCCTATCAAGGGGAAAATACGGCAAGAAAGGGGACGTTCCTCCCGTTTGCAGGGACCGTGACAAACCAATAATTCAACGGACTTTCCGCTCACTTCAAAATCCGTCTTTAAAACGGAAAAATTCTCTTTCCCGGCAAAGAGCCTTGCCTCGCCGGGAAAGAGATACATACCGCTTTCACTATCACCCTGACAACACAGCTTGCCACACATTTCACCACAATCAAAAGGAATGGGTGTTAGTTTGTCAAACCGTCTATAGATTTCTCTGTATAATGTGCTAATGTGAATGGTACTCATGCTTTATCTAATGCTTCCTTCAGCATTTGATTGATTACCTGCGGGTTAGCCTTACCTTTCGATACACGCATAACCTGCCCCATCAAAAAGCCTAACGCTCTGTCTTTACCGGCTTTATAGTCCACAATAGATTGCGGATTCTGTGCCATAACTTCCTGCACCATTGCCATGAGTGCGCTTTCATCAGAAACCTGAGAAAGACCTAAGCGTTCCACAATTTTTTCCGGTTCTTCAGGTTGTGCAAACATTTCAGCCAATACTTTTTTCGCTGCACTGTTGCTAATGGCACCCTTCTCAATCAAGTCAATCAGCACTTTCAGTTGTACCGGTGGAAAGGGAATATCCCCTGCTTCTAATTCCTTATCATTAATGATTTTGGCAATGTCCCCCATCAGCCAGTTGCTGACTGTTTTGGGTGCCGCTCCAAGATTTACGGTTTCATCAAAATAATCGGCCGTTTTCTTGGAAGACGTCAGTAAAAATGCATCATATTCCGGCAAACCATATTCAGAAATATAACGACTCTTTCTCTGCTCAGGCAACTCAGGAATCGTGCCTCTAATTTCTTCAATCCATTCATCAGAGATAATCATAGGTAAAAGGTCAGGCTCTGGAAAATAACGGTAATCCTGAGCATCTTCTTTTGTCCTCATCACAATGCTTTCGCCCTTAACATCATCCCAACGACGAGTTTCCTGGTTAATCACACCGCCATTTGATAAAACCTCCGTCTGTCTCTTCTGTTCAAATTCCATGGAACGAACAGCTGCACGGAAGGAGTTAATATTTTTCATTTCGCAACGTGTGCCGTATTCTATCTGCCCTTCAGGACGAAGTGAAAGGTTCACATCGCAACGTAAAGAGCCTTCCTGCATTTTACAGTCAGACACTTCTGTATATTCTAAAATAGTTTTTAATGTTTCCAAAAAGATTCTTGCTTCTTCGGGAGAGCGCAAATCAGGTTCAGAAACAATTTCAATCAAAGGCACACCGCAACGATTATAGTCTGCAATGGAGCAGTTTGCATAGTCATCGTGAACCAGTTTGCCGGCATCCTCTTCAATATGGATTCGGGTGATGCCAATGCGTTTCGTTTCACCGTCAACTATAATATCAATATAACCATTTTGGCACAAAGGCAAATCAAACTGAGAAATCTGATACGCCTTAGGTAGGTCGGGATAGAAATAGTTTTTTCTGTCCTGCTTGCTGTATTGGGTAATGGAGCAATTCATGGCTAGACCGGCTTTAATGGCAAAATCCACAACACGTTTATTCAGCACCGGCAAAGTACCGGGCATACCAGAACAAATGGGACAGGTATGGGTGTTGGGTTCTCCGCCAAATTCATTGATGCAACCGCAATATATTTTTGTGTTGGTCTTTAATTCAGCATGAACTTCAAGACCAATGACAGTTTCGTAATTCATTTTCGTCCTCCTATCTTACAGTGCCGGCTTAATCTTGGTAATGGTTTTTTCAAGAGCATAGGCAGCATTTAAAATGGCCGCTTCGCCAAAAGGCTTACCAATAATTTGCAAACCAATGGGAAGACCGTTTTCATCATAACCACAAGGCAACACAACTGCCGGCAAACCACCAATATTAACTGAAACCGTGCAAATATCCGCCATATACATCTGTAAGGGATCATTTGTCTTTTCACAAAAACCAAAGGCTGTTGTAGGCGTTGTGGGTGTCACCAATACATCGTATTTTGTAAAGGCTTTATCAAAATCCTGCATAATCATGGTTCTGACCTGCTGTGCCTTTTTATAATAAGCATCGTAATAACCGGAGGACAGTGCATAAGTACCAATCATAATTCTGCGTTTTACTTCTGCACCAAAGCCTTCACTTCTGGTTTGGGCATATAAATCTGCTAAATCTTCGAAATTCTCAGCGCGGTAGCCGTATTTCACACCGTCAAAACGAGCTAGGTTGGAGCTGGCCTCGGCTGAAGAAATCATGTAATAAGCAGGCAATGCATATTCATTTAAAGGCAGGTGCATTTCTTCATAGTCAGCGCCCATTGCTTTAAAGGATTCTAAAGCAGCCATAACGGCATTTTGCACCGGTGTGCTGATACCATCGCCCATATATTCTGCCGGCATACCGATTTTAAGCCCTTTCACATCACCGGTGAGTGCTTTTTCAAAATTAGAATAATCTCGGTTCACGCTGGTGGAATCCATGGGGTCATAGCCTACAATCTGGTCATAAATCAAAGCACAGTCCTGCACATCCTTTGCCAGTGGTCCAATTTGGTCTAAGGAAGAGGCAAAGGCCACTAAACCAAAGCGCGAAACCGTTCCGTAAGTGGGTTTCATACCAACACAACCGCAAAGCGATGCCGGTTGACGGATAGAACCGCCGGTATCAGAGCCCAAGGTAAAGGTTGCTTCATCGGCTGCTACACAGGCGGCTGAACCACCGGAGGAACCACCGGGAACCTTTGTTAAATCATAAGGATTTTTCGTCTTTTTAAAATAAGAAGTTTCTGTGGAAGAACCCATAGCAAATTCATCCATGTTCACCTTGCCCAACAATACCGTGTCAGCCTCTTTTAATTTTTTAGCCACCGTACTGTCATAAGGCGGGCGGAAGTTATAAAGCATTTTAGAAGAACAAGTGGTTAACACATCTTTTGTGCAAAGATTATCTTTTAACGCAATGGGCACACCGGCCAAAGCACCAACCGTCTCCCCTGCTGCTATCTTTTTATCAACAACTTCTGCTGACTGGATCGCTTCTTCCGCCAGAACAGTTACATAGCTTTCCACCTTGTCTTCAACCTTGTCAATTCTGTCTAAATATGCCTTAGTAATTTCAACAGAGGACATTTCTTTATTTTTAATTCTGTCACGTATTTCATGTGCTGTTAATGTATGCATAGTCAAACTCCTTTCGTTTTTTATTCAACAACCTTGGGGACAGTATAGCCACCATCTTCGGCCGAGGGGGCATTTTGCAGCATAGCCTCTCTATCATAAGAGGGCTTTACCTCATCCTCACGAAAGGCGTTATTCATAGGAATGGCATGAGCTGTGGGCACAACGCCCTCTGTGTTCAACTCGTTTAGCTTATTGGCAAAACCAATAATATTTTCCATATCCTTAGCAAGTGCGGTCGCTTCTTCGTCTGTAAACTTCAAACGAGCCAGCTTAGCAACATGCAAAACTTCTTCTTTTGAAATGTTCATTTGTCTTTCTCCCATCTGTTAAATT
Organism: Clostridia bacterium; assembly: GCA_045597205.1. Classification (GTDB taxonomy): domain Bacteria; phylum Bacillota; class Clostridia; order UBA1381; family UBA9506; genus UMGS755. The sequence continues at coordinate 12,770 of JAZODT010000055.1, read as the reverse complement.
AATTTAATGTATTTGTTTAATTAACGCAATAAGTTTTTCAGGCGTTTCAGCCAAATATTCTGCACCGGCTGCTTTAAGTTGTTCTTTTGTTCGAAAACCCCACAAAACACCAATGGCTATCATACCTGCATTAATACCGGTTTTAATATCCACATCGCTATCACCGATAAAGGCAATCTCTGATGGTAATAATCCCATTTCTTCTGCCACGGCTAACGGTCCCTGTGGGTCCGGCTTGCGGGGAACACCCGCCCGCTCTCCATATACGCAAGGAATGTTAAATGCAGAAAACCATTGTTTTGCCAAAATTTTTACCGGTTCATCTGGCTTATTGGATAAAATGGCAATTTGTATGCCTGCATCCGCTAAAAATTGCATAACAGCAGGAATCCCATCATATGGTTTTGTTTTTATGCTGGAATGTTCATTATAATATTTTTTGTAAAAGTTAAGACATTTTTCAACTTGCTCATCATTTTCTCTAATTGCTTCCGGCAAACAGTTTTTTACATAATTTTTCGCACCGCTGCCAACAGCCTGCATGTGATAAAAAAGTTCACTATGCTCAGGATAACCAAATTGAGTAAGCATATAATTCATAGAATCTGCCAAATCGTCAATAGTATTTAATATGGTTCCATCTAAATCAAAAATAACACCTTTAATCAAGAAAACTGCCTCCTATTTCACGTCTTTAAACACGGCTTCATCTTGTTTTTCTTCAGCAGGCAACTGTGAAATCATATATTTATTCATAATGTGCCAAGCGTAATAATTCATGGTATAACCTGTCCAGCTAATTAAAAATACAAGCATTAATATCACCCAAACAATGGGAAAATAATACAAAAGCAAAAGATGCACCGCACCAATAATGATTAAATAGAATAGATTCTGCGGTAATTTTACCAAAGCAAAAATCCAAGCATTTTTAATAATATCTTTTAATTTCATTTCAAAAGTAACAACTATGGGATAGGTGTAAAAACCCATAGAAAGCAATATAATAGTCAGGATTAAAGCAATAGTTAAAACAACATAAACTGATACACCCACGCGCATGTAAAACAGTACAGCGTTCAAGAATAAGTATGTAACAATTGTACTAATTACACTAAGGGCAAGACCTTGCTTCCAGTTCTTTTTCATATACTCAAAAAAGTCTGAGAATAAAAAAGCATGTTCCTGACGTGACCAGTTTCGCAAAACATACGTAAGACCAGCGATAGACGGCCCCATAAACATAAACGGAACAAAGGGCAAGATTGGCAAAAGGATATATTTCATGCTAAAAAACATATCAATCGTTTCATCAATATTCAATACATAAGGAAGTATTGCTAAGAGAAAAGCACCAATAAAAATAATGTTAACAAAAACAAACAAAAGATTTAACTTCATTAAATCCCATATATGACACCCCAAAATTTCAAAATAATTTCTCTGGGTTGCTTCTTCCTTACTAATACCCTTACCGGGCTTTGCAAAGTGACTACCAAAAATACCCATTTAAATTTCCTCCGCTTTTAACAATCTTTAACTCTTCTAAGCAATGACATTTCCGGCAATCTGCGACCAATGTTTAATCTAATTTCTTGCCTGGGATGAGGTGCAACATCTAGGGGCACACCAGAAATATCTCTCATATTCTCTACTTTAAAGGCAAAGCTTTTTTCAAACGGCACCACTGCTTCTAATTCATCACCCGAAAAAAAGCGATTGCGTTGCTCTAAAATTACATCTCCAGTCGCTTCATCATAACCGGTTACCACAGCTGCCACATCATAAGTCCTTACATAAGCACTGGTTTCATAATTTTGGGCCGATTCATCCGGTTTTCCCAAATAAAAGCCGGTAGTATAATGCCGGTTGCTCACTTTTGAAAGTTCTTCTAACCAATAAGGGTCTGTTTGATATCTTTTAGGATTCTCAAAATACCTGTCAATGGCCTCACGGTAGGTTTTTACTATCGTTGCTACATAATACTCCGTCTTCACACGACCCTCTAATTTCAGGCTATCAATACCACTTTCAATTAATTGGGGAATATATTCAATCATGCAAAGGTCTTTTGAATTAAAAATGAACGTACCCCGCTCGTTTTCATAAACAGGATAATATTCACCCGGGCGCTGTTCTTCCATCAAGCTATAATTCCAACGGCAAGGATGTGCGCAGTTGCCTTGATTAGAGTCACGACCGGTCATATAACCCGATAAAAGACAACGACCGGAATAAGAAATGCACATTGCACCATGGACAAAAGCCTCAATTTCTAAATCTTCAGGAATTTGCTGACGGATTTCTTTAATTTCATCAAAAGAAAGCTCACGGGCACACACCACACGAGTAGCACCTAACTTATGCCATGCCGTAAAACTCTTAGCGTTGGTGTTGTTTGCCTGGGTGCTGATGTGAAGAGGAATCTTTGGTGCCAATTCTTTCGCCAATGAAAACACACCTAAATCAGAAACAATGAGACCATCTGGTGAAAGGTCTGCAAGTTCTTCTAAATAAGCTGGCAATTCTTCTAAATCCCGATTGTGAGGGATAATATTCACCGCAATATATAATTTTTTATTTTTTGCTAATGTCAGCTCGCGGGCAATTTTTAAGTCATCCGATGAAAAATTTTTCGCCGCACTGCGCATTGAAAACATTTCTCCACCGGCATAAACAGCATCGGCACCAAAAGTAATGGCCGTTTTTAGCCGTTCTAAGTTGCCTGCAGGGGCTAATAATTCCGGTTTTTTCACATTAATTCTCCCGTAAATTCATTAAAATTTCACGACTAACAGTTTCTGCATCCAAACCGCACTGCTTATATAAAACATCACATTTTCCATGAGGAACAATACCGCTTTCATGTGCTTTTATCAAAACTTTTGTCTTGCCATTTAAAAGTGCGGCAATTTTTTCTCCAATACCGCCATGCTTCACACCATCCTCCAGCACAACTAAAAGGGCATGTTCTTCAGCCATTTTCATTAAAAAGTTTGTCTGTAGTGGCCACAACGTGCGCAGATTAACAACCATTGCCGATACTCCCTCGGCAAGCAACAGGTCCTTTGTCTTGACGGCAGTATTAAGCATGTGACCTGCTGATAAAATACAAACATCATTGCCAAATGAAACTGTATCCATCGCACCTAAAGCAAAAGGCTCACTTTCATATTCAAAGCAAATCCCGCCACGAGGATAGCGGATAGCAACAGGACCTTTATGTTCGTGAACTGCATAGGTCAACATCCTATTAAACTCAGTAAAATTGGCCGGTGCCAGCACCGTCATGTTGGGCATGCTGGATAAAATAGCTAAATCATAAATTCCTTGATGTGTTTCACCATCTTCACCAACTAGGCCAGCTCTATCTATGCACAAAACCATATCCAAATTTTGCAGGCAAACATCATGAAGCACCTGGTCATAAGCTCGTTGCAAAAAAGATGAATAAAGAGCCACCACAGGTTTTAAACCACGTTTAGATAGTCCGGCTGCAAAGGTTACAGCATGTTGTTCTGCAATGCCAACATCAAAACAGCGGTCAGGATATTGGCGTTTAAATTCTGAAAGACCTGTGCCACTTTCCATAGCAGCGGTTATCGTGCAAACCTTTTCATTTTCAGCTGCAAGACGAGTCATCGTTTCGCCAAAAACTTCTGAATAACTTTTACGACCGCTCTCCCGCTCACCGGTATCAATACAAAAAGCACCAACACCATGAAAGACAGAAGGTTTATCTTCAGCATATTTATAGCCTTTACCTTTTTTTGTTAAAATGTGAATTAAAACCGGTGACGAAATGGTTTTAGCACGTTCTAAAAGATTACACAAAAGAGGTATATCATGCCCATCAACCGGTCCTAAATATGTAAAACCAAAATCTTCAAAAACTGTGCTGTTGGTCAGCATATGGCGAATATTATCTTTAATCTTTTTCAAACCATGTACAATTGGCTTACCAACAACAGGTATTTTACCAAAACCACGCTCTAAATTATATTTCAATCGAAAATAAGTGGTATTGGTGCGAAGCCGGGTTAAATACTTATGTAGCCCGCCTACATTTTTTGAGATTGACATTTCATTATCATTTAAAATAACAATAAAATTTTTTTTATAATCACCGGCATCATTTAATGCCTCAAAAGCCATACCGCCTGTTAATGCACCATCACCAATCACCGCTACGGCACGACGTTCTTCCCCCAAAAGGTCAGAGGCTTTTGCCATCCCTAGTGCTGCAGAAATAGATGTGGAAGAATGCCCGGTGTTAAATGCATCATATTCACTCTCACTATCTTTAGGAAAGCCACTTAAGCCACCAAACTGGCGAAGCGTAGCAAATTGCTCTTTTCGTCCTGTCAGCAGCTTGTGCACATAGGTCTGGTGGCCTACATCCCAAATCACGCTATCCTTTGGCAAATCTAGTGTTTTAAATAGCGAAAGCGTTAGCTCCACCACACCTAAATTAGATGCCAAATGTCCGCCTGATTTAGAAACCGATTCAATTAAAAACAAACGAATTTCCTCAGCCAGCAAAGACAATTCATTAAAATTCATGTCTTTAATCTGCCGGGGATTTTCAATACCATCTAAAATTTGATACATAGACTTCACTCATTACTTTTTTAATATAAAATCATAACCAAAACTTCACAATATATCATAACACATTTTTATCTTTTGGTAAAGAGCAAAACCTATTTTTCCTCATCTTTTTTTGTTTTTTTATCTTTTTTTAAAAATTCATATAAACCCATGGCGAACAAAAAGAATCCAAAAAAACGGCGCAATAAATCTGCTTTTAAAACACCGGCCAAAAGTGCGCCGCCAACCGCGCCTAAAATACCATATAAAGCAATTTGCCAAGCCAGTTTAACGTTTACGTGCTTGTTTTTAATATGAACCCACAACGAAATAGCTGCCGTTGGAATAAAATAAAGTAAATTAACCCCCTGTGCCTCATGCTGACCTACCTGCATAAAAATTGTCAACGCCGGAATTAAAATTGTGCCGCCACCAATTCCCATGCCGCTGATAATGCCGGATAAAAGCCCGGCAAGCACTGCCGGAATCATGCTGCCACCATCCTAATGGCCGCCAGCACCATGCAGACGCCAAAAATTTTTCGAATGATTCCCCCAGATAATTTCTTTAACAATTTTGCTCCCAAAAAACCACCGGCAACACCACCAAGCGAAACTTTTAGAGCCAAAGCATAATCCAAATGACTGCGATAGCCATAAAAAAATAAACTCACCACTGTGAAACACAGGATAATTAAAATAGCCGTAGCATGAGATGTATGCTCATCTTGGTCTAAAAATTCTTCTAAAAAAGGGACAATAACAGTACCGCCGCCGCTGCCAAACAACCCGTTTAAAAAACCGGCTGTTAGTCCACCGACGGCGATTAACCATTTTTTATGTTTGCTTTTAATTTTCATACTTACCACTCCGTTTCAAGAGTTAGTATGAACAAAAACAGAAAAAATACACAAATCAGGCTTCAATTTCATCTAAATTTAATTCTAACAATTTAGAAACCCCTTTTTCTTGCATAGTTACACCATAAATCACATCGGCACATTCCATTGTGCCACGGCGATGCGTTACCAAAATAAATTGAGTTTTGCGGCTAAAGCGCTTAATAAAATCTGCATAACGATATACATTGTTTTCATCAAGTGCCGCCTCAATTTCATCCAAAAAACAAAATGGCGTGGGCTTTATCCGCAAAACAGCAAACAAAAGCGCAATGGCAGATAGGGCACGTTCACCACCAGAAAGTAGGGACAGACTCTGCAGTTTTTTGCCTGGCGGTTGCACATTAATATCAATACCGCACTCTAAAATGTTTTCCTCATCTGCAAGTTGCAGGTTGGCATTGCCACCGCCAAACAATTCAGAAAAAGTGGTTTTAAAATTGCTGTTAATTTTATCAAATTGCTCTTTGAACTGCTTTTTCATTATGGATTGCATTTCATCAATAATGCGAAGCAAATCACGTTTTGCTTTCTGCAAATCGTCACGTTGACCGGAAAGGAATTGATAACGCTCATTCACTGACGAAAGTTCTTCAATGGCATCTACATTCACATTGCCCAACTCACGAATTTTACTGCGCAAGCTACTGATTTGTCGGCTCATAGCACTGTCAGTTCCCAAATCCTGCTTTAACCTCTCCGCTTCTGAATATGTAATTTCATATTCATCCCATAAGCGGCTAATGGCAGCTTCAGCATCGTTTTCGAGCTTTTCTTTTTGGCCCTCCAAACGACTAATTTCTGTCTTTAAACTGAAAACTGTTTCTCTTGTGCCGTTACTATCACCCTGCAAGGTACGCAACCGTTGTTCTGCATTTTGTCGTTCTTGCGAGATAGAGGCAATCGTCTTTCTATAATCATCAATCGCCTTATCCAACTGTTTATTATTATCTTCTTTGCTAATAATGGTTTGTTTGTGTTCTTCATTTGTGGACAGAATTTCTTCCATTTCTTTGTTGCGCAAAGTGATATATGTATCCGTCTGCGCCATTTCTTGTGTGATGGTAGCCATTTTTTCTCGGCTTTGTTCCATTTCCCGCTCTTTTGCGGTCACCTCAAAGCTTTTTTCTAAAATACGGTCATTCATTCTTTGTTTTTTCTGCGCCACCGTTTCAAAGCTTTCTTCTAATGCATTAACTTCTGCTCTCTTTTCAGCAATGGTCTCTTCTGCTTCTTTAAGCATTTGTGTCGCTTTTTCCCGCTCGTCTGTTAAACCGCCTGCTTCATCAATAGCTAAAGTAATGGCTTTTTCAATATCCAAAATAGCTGCTTCTAAATTAGAAAGCAACAAACCGTGATGCTCCTTGTCGCGTTCCAAAACAAGTAAAACTTCTTTATTTTCGCGGTAAACATCTAAAATCTTTTCCTGGTCTTCTGCCGCATCTAAATACTGCGTTTCTAATTTCTTTTGCTCACGCTCCATTACATCACGCTGTTTCTCTAGGGTGGCAAGGTCTGTTTGTAAACTTTTAATTTCCTGTTCACGGCCTAAGAGCTGATTTCCCTTTTGCTGTGAACCACCGGCAATAGAACCGCCGGGATAAAAAATTTCCCCCTCTAAAGTCACCAGCCGCAAACTTTGCTTATATTTTTTACTGATGGCAATAGCCTGATCCATTTCTTTAACAACAACGGTTTTTCCCAATAAATTTTGAATAATGCCGTCATATAATGAATCATAGCTGATTAATTGGGATGCAATGCCTACATAGCCAGGTTCTTGACACAAGCGGTCATCCTTTAAAACGGTGCCGGCGATAGCAGAAATAGGCATAAAAGTAGCACGGCCGGCACCTGTTTTTTTAAGGCAGGCAATGGCCTCTTTTGCATCCTCTTCCGAATCTACAACAACATTTTGCAACGCACCGCCAATGGCAGCACCAATGGCATCGGCATAAGGCGCTTCTACATGAATCAATTTAGAGACCGGCCCATGAATCCCAACACGGGTAAGCATACCATTTTCGTGTTGTTTCATTATTTCTTTGACACTGCGGTAATACCCTTCAAAATGTTGTTCCATTTCTAAAAGCAAATGAAGACGGGTCCTTTTTTGCTGAATTGTCATTTGCAATGTTGCCGTTTTAGACTTTTTTTCCTCAATAATGTTTTGCAGTTCCTGTTCTTTTGCCCTGGCATTTAACAGTTGTTGTTCCAAACTCAATACAAATTCTGTTTTTCTTTCATATTCAGAGTCAAGGCTACCGGCTCGTGCTTTTTGGTTAGCCAACTCACCTTCTTTTTCTTCTAATTCATGTTTGAGGTCCCGCTGTCTGTTTTGCATGTTCTGTGCCACCAGTTCTAAATTAGACAGCTTAATTTTGCTTTCAGACACACGCTCAAAGGCTGCTGTGATTTCTTGTTTTAATTCTTCTATTTGTACGGTTTGCACACTGGTGTCATCCACTGCAGAAGTTAATTCCTCTGTCATGGTTTCTTTTTCATTTAAAAGTGCTTTTAACTCTTCTTCCAATCCAGAAAGACGTTCTTGCTCTTTTTCCAGGTTTTGTGTAGCCACTATTTGTGCATTTAATAAATTTGATCGTTCCTGTTGAATACGTTCTAACAATCGTAAATTACCATCAATGGTACTTTTTAACACTTCAATTTCCCGCTGACTAATGCCAGCTGTTTCTTCAGCCGTCTTTAAAGCACTCTCCTGCTCTGCCATAGCCTGGTCCAGCTCTTCAAAACGCTTATAGCAATGTTCCTGTTCTGCATCCGCCATCGAAAGTTCCCGTTCTTTTTGCATAAGCTGATCACTGACTATCTGCAGTTTTTCATCTAAAGCAACACTCTGCACCTTGCTGTTTTCCACAACGCGCAAGGCAATATTTACATCCAAAGTCTTTAACTGTTCCCGTATATTTAAATATTTTTTTGCTTTTTCAGCCTGTTGTTCCAAAGGTCCCAATTGACTTTCTAACTCAGCAATAATATCAGCCACACGGTCTAAATTTTCATCCGTATGTTTTAATTTGCGCTCTGCTTCTTCTTTTCTATATCGATATTTAGAAATACCTGCCGCTTCTTCAAAAATTTCACGTCTGTCTTCGGATTTATTTGATAAAATTTCATCGATTTTACCTTGTCCCACCATAGAATAGCCATCACGACCAAGACCGGTATCCATAAAAACCTCATGAATGTCTTTTAATCGGCAAGGGGCGTCATTAATAAAGTATTGGCTTTCACCGGAAGCAAATACTTTTCTTGTAATTGAAATTTCATCAAATTCTAAATTAAAATGTTTATCATGATTGTCCAGTTTCAGGGTAACTTCAGCAAAACCAAGCTTTTTTCGGGTTTGAGTGCCGTTAAAAATAACATCTTCCATCTTGCTACCGCGAAGGGTTTTTGCACTCTGTTCGCCCAAAACCCAACGCACCGCGTCGGATATATTGCTTTTTCCGCTTCCATTTGGCCCTACAACGGCCGTAATACCAGGGCTGAAGTTCAGTTCAATTGTATCGGCAAAGGACTTAAATCCCTGCATTTTTAAACCCTTTAAATGCATATCTCTACCTAAACCTTTCTAACTGCCACTAAAGTGGCTATTCATCTACTAAAAAATCACCCCATGGTACCATTTCATCAGGAATAATTTTAAAATCTGACAACTGATGTTTTACCATCAAATGATGAACATTGGCCTTTTTTTGTCCGTTTGCTATAGAAACATATCGGGGGTGAACATGGACAAAAATTTTTTTATTGGTTTTGTCACTGATTGCCTGCGATAGTTTTTCACAAAAAACAGCACTCTGCACCAATTCGCCAAAAGCTGAATGATAAGGACCAGCGCTGATATCCTCCTCTTTCATTTGCAACAAACCCATGCGAATAACATCAACATTTTGTTCTGTAAAATACTGATAGAGAAAGCCACAACGCGCGACTGCTTCTTCAACACTAAGTGGCGTATATTGTCCTTTTTGATAGAGTTTATCAAGAGCCGTTCCCCGAATCACCAGTGTTGGATAAATACGTACACAATTCGGCTTAAGTTTACAAAATTCCTCTGCAGTTTGCATCGTAATTTCAGCCGTATCGCCGGGCAACCCCACCATCATCTGCAAACCCAAGCCAATGCCACAATTTACAATCGCTCGAGCAGCTACCCGGGTTTGCTCTGCTGTGTGCCCTCTGCGGCTATAATTTAGCACATCATCATTCATAGATTGTGCACCCAATTCAACCGTCGTTACACCAAAACGCTGTAGTCTGTCCAAAACGGCATCATTAATATAATCCGGTCTGGTAGAAAGGCGAATACCGTCAACATCGCCTGTTTGTACCGCCGCATAGGCAAGTTCTAAAAGTGCCTCTTGTTTTTTTGCAGAAATCCCTGTAAAACTGCCACCAAAAAAGCCAATTTCCAAATGCTCCCCCTGACGTTTATGTAAAATGCCTGTTTTAATAATTTCTGTTGCACGTTCGGGCGTCATTTCTTCACGCACGCCTGTAATTTTTTTTTGATCACAAAACAAGCACTCGCAGGGGCAACCCCAATGCGGAACAAAAATCGGGATGGTTTTATATTTATTTTTCACCGTTAGCACCCAACTTTGAAAGCGCATCCTGTGCAGCCATTTGTTCAGCACTTTTTTTGCTTTTTCCTTCGCCCTGCCCCATAATCTGACCGTCGATTAAAACATGGACCAAAAATGTTTTTTTGTGGTCAGGGCCGAATTCGCCTACAACCTCGTACACAATCTCTACAGCACCATGTGTCTGCACTTGCTCTTGCAGTGCAGTTTTAAAATCAGTAAACGTTTTGCCTTTAACAGTGTTTTGAATGGTATCATATAATTGTCCTAACAGCCATTCTCTTACCACTTCAATACCGCTATCTAAATAGATTGCCGCAATGAGTGCTTCATAGGCATCAGCCAAAATAGAAACTCTTGTGCGCCCACCAGTTAATTCTTCCCCTTTGCCCAAAATAAGATAATTTCCCATTTCAATATTTACGGCGCACTCCCATAAAGAACGCTCGCAAACAATTGTGGCGCGCGCTTTGGTCAAAGCGCCTTCCGGCAATTTTTTATAGTTTTCAAATAAATAATTACTAACAATTAAACTCAAAACAGAGTCACCCAAAAATTCTAATCGTTCGTTAAATAAAAGGTTTTTGCTACGATTTTCATTAGCATAAGAACTATGGGTTAGTGCTGTTTGCAGCAAATCCTGATTAGAAAATTTATATCCAATAATTTCTTGAAATGCCTTTAATTTATTCATTAAACGCCTCTTTTCTGTCAATCCGTCATTAAAAGTCAGAACCGTTTCTGCGTTTTAATGGTGTATTGACCCATGATTTAAAGGGGCTGTAAAAGCAGTGTTTACAGCCCCTTTTTTTTGCTTTTTAGCTATTTGCTTTAATATACTCAACAATATCTGCAACCGTTTTAATATGTTCTGCCTCACCATCTGCAATTTCTGTGTCAAATTCCTCTTCAAAAGCCATAATTAATTCAACTACATCCAAAGAATCAGCACCTAAATCATCAACGAGAGATGTTTCCATAGTGATAGAATCTTCATCGGTTCCCAGCTGTGACGCAATGATTTTTCTAACCATTTCAAAATCCATACTTTTCACCTCCAATAGCATACCGACTTTATAAAAAGTCATTATCTTTGTCATTTATGATGAATTGCAAAGCAATTATCAACAACTTTCCATTTCTTCATCCTCATCAGCCATTGAACTTTGTGCCACAAGGTTCTTTATTCGCTGATTAATGCCGGCTTCCAAATAAGAGCTGGCTGCCCGAATAGCATTTTTAATCGTTAAGGCATTGGAACTGCCATGGGCTTTAAACACAACACCGTCAATACCCAAAAAGGGAACGCCACCGTGCTCGGAATAATCCATTTTACTTTTAATTGTTTTAAGACCTGGCTTTAAAACCGCCGCTGCCAATTTTGTTTTTAAGTTCTTATAAAAAACTGTTTTCAGCATGGAAAATAATGTGCTGGCAGTGCCTTCAATTAACTTAATCAAAACATTGCCCGTAAAACCATCACAAACAATTACATCTGCCGCACCGGAAAGTACCTCTCGCGGTTCAATGTTCCCAATAAAATTAATAGATTCATTCTTTAAAAGAGCATAAGTCTCTTTTGTAAGTGCATTTCCCTTTGCCTCTTCAGCGCCAATATTTAAAAGAGCAACCCGCGGATTTTCAATACCTAAAATTTCTTCAGCATAAATGGCGCCCATATGGGCAAACTGCACCAATTGAAAAGGTTTGCAATCGGCATTGGCCCCCACGTCTAAAATAACACTGGGTTGGTCACCAACTGTTGGCATAATAGCTGTTAAAGCAGGCCGTTTAACGCCCTTAATCCTGCCCAGCACACGAAAAGCACCGGCCAGATAGGCTCCGGTATTACCGGCAGAAACAACTGCATCGGCCTCGTTATCCTTTACCATTTTTAAAGCAACCATTAAGGAAGAATTTTTTTTGGCACGAATAGCCGCTACTGGATGCTCATCGGTTCCTATAACCTCATCAGCATGACGGACAGACAAAAGCCCCTCAGGTACATTTTCACTTTTTAAAATATCCTTAATTTCTTGTTCTTTACCAACTAAAATAATTTCATCCGTTATAACTTCTGCCGCCGCAATGGCCCCTTTAACAATCTCTAAAGGCGCATTATCACCGCCAAAAGCATCTACAGCAATTCTCAAATACTACACCTACCTATCTATACTAAAAAAAGTATATTATAAATCAGAAAAAAATTCAAGTCGTTTTATGAAAAAAATTATAAATATTTTTTGACACTTTTGTTGAAATACCGGGGACTTCTTGAATTTCTTCTGCCGATGCCGTTTTAATTGCACCAAGCGTTTTAAAATGGCGCATCAGTTTTTTTCTTATTTCTGCACCCACACCATCTATTTCCTCTAAAATTGAGCCAGTGATGCGTTTGGTCCGCAATTTTTTATGGTAGGTAACCGCAAAGCGATGCACCTCCTCTTGCACTGTGCTTAACAGTTTAAAAGCTTCAGAAGTTTTTAAAAATTCAATTTCTTCTCCTTCTGCCGTAATTAATCCGCGGGTTTTATGTCTGTCATCCTTAACCACGCCAAATAACGGAATATCCGCATCCAGCATTTCAAGTAATTTTTTCACTGCATTCACTTGTCCTTTGCCGCCATCTAATAAAATTAAATCTGGCAAAGGCAAAAATTTTGGATGCTCAA
>JAZODT010000054.1:0-3925 GCA_045597205.1 Clostridia bacterium | reverse complement strand
AGGAGGTTATAATATGAATGAAAGATTATGCGGCAGTGCCTTTAACGGTAATGGCGTAAATCCAAAGGATGCGGTCTGCATACATACCGATAAAATTTATGATTCCTGTAAGGATAAGGACTGTATAGAAGATGCCCGTGTTTATTTTACGGCAGCTGGTCAGGATATTATTGACCGTGCAGTCAATGTGAAATGCAGAAAATCAGAAATCATTTGGGTTTTTACGGATGTTGAGCCGGTGCCCTTTAACCGCGGCTACTTTACGGTGGATTTAAAATTTTTCTTTAAAATTACCTTAGATGCTTTTACCGGCGTGGGTAAGCCTTGCAAGGTAGAAGGGTTGGCAAGCTTTGATAAAAAAGTAATTCTGTTTGGTTCTGAGGGTTCTGCAAAAGTGTTTGAGTCACGTTATCGGTATGACAGCTTTGACGAACAACTGTGGCAGAAGACCAATATGCCTAAAGCGATTGTAGAGGTTGTGGATCCCTTATGCCTGTCTGCAAAAGTGGTGGATATTCATGATAAGCTCTGCTGTGGTTGCGAAGAACTGGATTTTTCACGAATTCCACAGTGTGTTTGCAACGTGTTTGACGATACATTAATTATGGGCGGAGAACAAAAGCGTGTTTTTGTTTCTATTGGACTGTTTTCTATTGTAAAAATAGAGAGAAGTGTTCAGCTGCTGATTCCTGCTTATGATTTCTGTGTGCCCCAAAAAGAGTGTGTTGCATCCAGTGAGGATAGTCCTTGCGATTTGTTTGAAAAGATTGAATTTCCTTTTGATGAGTTTTTCCCACCGGAAAAGGATGAATGTGCTTTCGATACGGTGTCGGACATTAGACGTAACTGCTGTGGCGGTTAAGATAAAAAAAGAGGGTGTAGCAAAATGCGCACACCACACAAAGCAAGAAAACGGCTTTATAAAGCGAACGAATAGAGCGGAAATATCGAAAAGGAGTTAAAAGTTCTGGAAAAATTCGTCATTTGACGAATTTTGCAAATAACAAAGCTTTGCGTTTTGAACAAACTTCGCCTCTCGCAGTACCTGTGTACAGCTTCGGGACTCAGTTTGTCCAATCTGCGCTATTTTGCGTCCACCCCAAAAGGGGCTGTAGCATTTTGCTACAGCCCCTTTAAATTATATTTTAAAATTTCTCTTTCATCCAGGTGGGAATATCAATGCCGGCTTTATCGGGAGAAACAGGTGCATCAGAAAGAACTGTTTTTGCAACCACACCGTTACCTGCACCACCGAAAATGGGGGAGCCGAATAAGCCTGGACCCTTATCTCTGGATAAGCCTTCAAAACCGGTTGCAATAACGGTGATGATGATTTCATCCTGCAAGGATTCATCCAAAGCAGCACCAAAGATAATATTTGCATTGGGATCAGCAGCCTCTGTAACCAATTCAGCTGCACTGTTAATTTCAAACAGACCTAAGTCAGAACCACCGGTGATGTTGATTAAGATGCCTCTTGCACCGTCGATAGAAGTTTCTAAGAGCGGGCTCTGAATAGCAGCCTTAACAGCATCTTCAGCACGTTTTTCGCCGGAAGCACGACCAACACCCATGTGAGCCACGCCAGTGTTCTTCATAATTTTAACAACATCGGCAAAGTCTAAGTTTATGTAGCCGGGGCCAGAAATTAAATCGGAAATACCTTGAACACCCTGACGCAAAACGTCATCAGCCATTTTAAAGGCATCGACTAACGTGGTATGCTGATTAGAAATTTGCAGTAATCTGTCATTGGGGATGGTTACCAATGCATCCACAGCATTCTTCAGCTCTAAAATACCTTCTTCGGCACGGGCCATTCTCTGGCGACCTTCAAAAGCAAAAGGCTTTGTGACAATACCTACTGTTAAAATGCCCATTTCTTTTGCAATGGAAGCTACCATTGGAGCAGCACCAGTCCCTGTACCACCACCCATACCGGCGGTAACAAAAACCATGTCGCTGCCGGCAATAGCCTGTGCAACTTCTTCACGGCTTTCTTCAGCAGCCTTTTGACCAACCTCAGGATCAGCACCTGCACCCAAACCCTTTGTCAGTTTTTCACCAATCTGGATTTTCAGGGGAGCCTGAGACATCATCAAAGCGCGCTTATCTGTGTTGACAGCTATAAAATCTACGTTTTTTACACCATAATCAATCATTCTGTTTACTGCATTGTTGCCGCCACCGCCTACGCCAATGACCTTAATTTGTTCTACGCGGGTGTTTTTTAAAGCCTCGTTATCAAATTCAATCACCTTATATATCCTCCTCTTTGGTACGAAATGCATACATTTCGATTGTTTACATAATTTTAATGATAAGTATAATAATCTAATTTTATTATACTACAAATATTATTATAACATATTACACTACCATTACACAAGTATAAATTTTCAATTACAGAACTTTTTTTTTAATTTTGTGGCAAATTCTGCTAAATAATGCCTTCTCATGATGGAAAAATTCGAGAAAAGACGACTGCCGAAGATAATTAACGCCACTAAATATAAGTCAACATCCATTTTTTTGCCTAAAAATGTAAGAAGAGCTGCTAAAATGGCATTGCCAATAAAACCACTGACGAACGTATTTAAGTCAAAACTTTTATTTATGGCAGCGGAAGCGGCACCGAACACCGAGTCTAAAATTGCCAGAATGACAATAGCAACATAGGGCGAGTAGGCGACGGGGATGTGGTAGGGGAATAAAATGCCTATTATGATGCCAAAAAGGGCACAAATAACAATGACCATAATTTATTCCTCCTCTGCTACGTTCACAGCCGTTGCACTGGAAAAGTTAACGGCTCCGTTATATTTGGGAATGGTAATTTCGTTTTGCTTGGTAATCGAGATGCTAAAACCCCAAACCTTCATATTATCAATCACACCGCCGTTTAAATTCATAGCTGCTTCTAACTGGTCAGCTTTTCCAATGGCACGGATGACATAAGGCGGCGTCATTTTTGTGTCGTTTACCAAAATGGTGGGGCCGACACAACGAACAGCACTGGTGCCAATAATACGGCTATCGTTAACAGAAATGGCTTCTGCTCCGGCAGCGCAAAGCTCATTAATGATGCGACGAATATCTTCATCGTGAATCAGTGTTTCAGAAGAAGATAAAATAGCACCGGCGGCTTTTCTGTTATCAATATCACTTAAAGTGATGGTGATGCCCGGACCTTTCACATCTACAAAACCCGCCATTAGCTCAGCACGTTTTAACTGCTCGGATAAAAAGTTGGAGTAGTCGCTGTGTTGCTCAGCATCCTCACGAAAACGGGCAATATCATTTTGATAGGCGGTTAATTGCTTTTCTAAATCCTCATTACGTTCCCGTTCTTTTTTTAAATCACCCAACAGCTCGTCCACACGCATGTTCTGTTGTGAATACTGTGCTTTGTTTACGGTAACGCTTTTAAACTGAATCGTGACTAAAAAAGTCAAAATTAAAACGGCAATTCCCATAACGAGTTGTGCCTTGTTATTGTTAATCACGGCTTATCCCTTCTTTAATTATTTTCATCTGTCGGCTCTGCTGTGGCGGTTGGGGAAACACTCTCTTGCGGCGGGGATGTTGTTTCACCTTCGCCGGGGGCATCAGGCGAGGCAGAAGGCTCCGGTGCTGGTGTTGGGTCTAAAATGCCATAAATAGAGTGTGAGGGCGTAGTCAAGTCAATATAGGCACCCTCAGTTCGGTCAACTTTGGGTAGAATATTTAACAGTATCGAAATTTTATAATCCATATCTGTAATTTTGCCAAAAATAATTTTTGTGCCATCTGTTAAGTACATATAGACATTTGCTAGATTATCAAAATGGCAGGATTTAATTTCGTATTGCAAGCCCACATTGCAGAGTTTTTGTATGGTATCTAATATTATATCAAATGTAACTGTATCTTGTACAGATATTTT
>JAZODT010000053.1:0-13939 GCA_045597205.1 Clostridia bacterium | reverse complement strand
CATAAAAAACACTCCTTTATTGCCGTAGTTTAACCAAATAAATGTATTTATATTTGTTTTTTTGAGAAAAATACATTTGTTACTGTTCACGCAAATTGAATTTGCTGATTTTTGTTTATTTTCAACGAAATTGAAAGTTTTAAAGGGGAGTTCTTGACCTTAAAAGGTTCTTGTGGTACAATATATCTTGCAGGATTTTTTGTTTGTTCTATTTATATGTTTTTTACAAGCGAATAACAAGGAAGGAGCATACAATGGATAAGGAACAAATTATTACTAAAATTTGTGACTCCGGTATTGTAGCTGTTGTTCGAGCAGATGATGCAGAACAGGCAATTAGCATTGCAAATGCCTGCATGGAAGGCAGCGTTCCTGCTATTGAATTAACTTTTACTGTGCCCGGTGCACATCATGTTATTGAAGAACTGGCAAAACGTTATACGCCGGACCAGATTATTTTGGGTGCCGGTACTGTTATGGATTCCGAAACTGCCCGGATTGCTATTTTATCCGGTGCGCAGTATATCGTTAGCCCTTATTTTAATTTAGAAACTGTTAAGTTATGTAACCGCTATAGAACAGCTTGTATGCCTGGTGTTATGACTATTAAAGAGGTTGAGGAAGCAATGGAAGCTGGTGCTGATATTGTGAAATTGTTCCCTGGTGAAGCAGGCGGCCCTAATATGATTAAAGCTATCCACGGACCTATTCCTTATGCAAAGATTATGCCCACCGGCGGTGTGGATATTAACAATGTCTCTGAATGGATTAAAGCCGGTGCTGTTGCCGTTGGTGCAGGCAGTTCATTAACTGCTGGTGCAAAAACCGGTGACTATGCGGCGATTACTGCTATGGGTCGTGCATTCGTAAAGCAAATTCGTGAAGCAAGAGGACAGTAAACAACTTTTTTATGGCTGTCGGCCCGGGACGGCGTACTCGATTTGTACAATTTACGGGCGGAAAGGTTATGGATTTTTTAAATGGCTAAAGTTGTTACTTTTGGCGAAATTATGCTTAGGTTACAGACTTACAATCATCAGAGATTGATGCAGGCACAGGGACTGGAAGCAAAATTTGGCGGCGGTGAAGCGAATGTGGCAGTATCACTGGCAAACTATGGTCACGAGGCTTATTTTGTTACGAAATTGCCGGATAATCCTATTGGTGCATGGTGCACTTCTGAATTGAGAAAATACAATGTTAAAACGGATTATATTGCAAAAGGCGGCGAACGTGTGGGAATCTACTTTGTAGAAAAAGGTGCGGCGCAGCGTGCTTCTACCGTTACCTATGACCGTGCACATTCTTCTATTTCAACTGCGCAGGCTGCAGATTTCGACTGGGATACTATTTTCGCCGGTGCTGCGTGGTTCCACTTTACCGGCATTATGCCGGCTCTGTCTGACGATACAGCTGAGCTTTGCTTAGTCGCTTGTAAGGCTGCTAAGAAAAACGGTTTGACTATCAGCTGCGACTTAAACTTTAGAAAAAAGCTGTGGACAAGTGAAAAAGCCGGCAAGGTTATGGGTGGCTTAATGGAATATGTTGACGTTTGCGTTGCCAACGAAGAAGATGCTGAAAAAGTATTTGGCATTAAGGCTGCTGCAACCGATATTACCTCCGGTAAGTTGTCTGATGAAGGTTATCGTGATGTGGCTAAACAGCTGGCAGAAAAATTCGGCTTTGCCCATGTGGCAATTACCTTGCGTGAAAGCATTTCTGCATCCGTTAACAACTGGTCTGCACTGTTATATGATGGTAAAGACTACTATAAATCTAAAAAATATAATATCAACATTGTTGACCGTGTTGGAGGTGGCGACTCTTTTGGTGGCGGTTTAATTTATGGTATGTTGGAAAAATATAGCATGCAGGATACCATTGAATTCGCTGTAGCTGCATCTTGCTTAAAGCATAGCATTGAAGGCGACTTTAACCTGGTTAGTGTTAAAGAAGTTAAGAGCTTGGCTGAAGGTGATGGGTCCGGTCGCGTACAAAGATAATAATAAACGGGCGCGGCTGACAGGTAGTTAGCCGCGTCGCGTTTTGGCAAAAAATCTGGTTTAGGAGCAAAAAATATGAAACAAATTTCATCAGTTGCAGTTTTAAATGATAAGGCAAAAGAAGAATGTGGCGTTTTTGGTATTTATGATAACGATGGCTTTGATGTGGCACATCTTACTTATTATGCTTTGTATGGCCTGCAACACAGAGGTCAGCAGAGCGCCGGTATTGTTGTGAATGATGACGGCGTTTTTCATACTTATAAAGATTTGGGCCTGGTGCCTGAAATTTTTAGTGAACGGATTTTGAATAATCTGCCCGGTACCATTGCGGTGGGTCATGTTCGTGCTTCTGCAAAGGGTGGCAATTCCCGTGCTAATGCACAGCCCCTTTCCTATAATTATGTTAAGGGAACCTTGGCTTTGGCTTATAACGGTAATGTGTTTAATGCTGATGATTTGCGTGAAGAGTTTATGAAAGAAGGCGCCATTTTCCATACACAAATTGATGGGGAAGCCATTATGTACCGCATTGCTAAAGAGCGCATTAAAACCCATTCCATTGAAAAAGCGGTGTTAAACACAATGGATTATACAAAAGGCGGCTATTCTTTGGTTATGATGAGCCCTCGTAAGTTGTTGGGTGCCAGAGATCCACATGGTTTGCGTCCCCTTTCTATTGGAAAAATTGATAATTCTTATGTTTTATCATCGGAAACTTGCGTGTTTGATAATATTGGTGCAGAATTTATCCGTGATGTAGAGCCCGGTGAAGTGGTTTGGATTGATAAAGACGGCCTTCATTCCATACGCCATAAGGACGCGTTGGAAAAGGCAAAAATTTGTGTGTTTGAATATGTTTATACAGCTCGGCCGGACAGTGTTGTGGAGGGCGCCAGTGTGTATGATGTGAGAAAAGCCATGGGTCATGAACTGGCAAAAGAGCATCCTATAGAGGCAGACCTTGTGTTTGGTGTGCCGGATTCCGGTTTGTGTGCAGCCATTGGTTATGCAGAAGAATCAGGACTTCCTTATGGTAAAGGATTTATAAAAAATAAATATATTGGCCGTACCTTTATTCTACCCACACAGGCGCAGCGTGAAGCGGCGGTTAATATTAAATTAAATGTTTTAAAAAGCAGTGTGGAAGGTAAACGTGTGGTGATGGTAGATGACTCTATTGTCCGCGGCACCACTTGCGCTAACATCATCCGTGCTTTAAAAGAAGCTGGAGCCAAAGAGGTGCATATGCGCGTTAGTTCCCCGCCGTTTTTGTGGCCCTGCTATTTTGGGACAGACATTCCTTCGCGGGATTGCTTGATGGCTGTGAAATACAGTGTGGAAGAAATCCGGCAAAAAATTGGTGCAGACAGTTTGGGATATTTAAGCATTGACGGTTTGAAAAACGCAACCAAGGCATTAAAGTGCGATTACTGTCAGGCTTGCTTTAACGGCGAATATCCTATGGATGTGCCACCTATTAAAGATGAATTGAAATAAAACAGGGAGGATTATGATATGAGTACAGCATATAAAGCTGCAGGTGTGGATGTTGAGGCCGGTTACGAGGCTGTTAAACTGATGAAAGAACACGTTAATAAAACCGTGATTCCTGGTGTGCTTAGCGGTATTGGCGGTTTTGGCGGTTTGTTCGAATTGGGTGAGGGTTATAAAAACCCCGTGCTGGTTTCCGGAACAGATGGTGTGGGAACAAAGCTGCGCCTTGCTTTTTTGATGGACAAGCACGATACCATTGGTCAGGACTGCGTGGCAATGTGCGCTAACGACATTGCTTGTTCCGGTGCAAAGCCCTTGTTCTTTTTAGATTATTTAGCAGTTGGCAAAAACGTGCCTACCCGCATTGCAGAAATCGTGAAAGGTGTAGCAGACGGTTGTGTTTTAGCCGGTGCTGCTTTACTTGGCGGCGAAACTGCTGAAATGCCCGGTTTTTATGAACCTGAAGAATATGATTTAGCCGGCTTTTGTGTAGGTGTGATTGATAAAGATAAAATTATTGACGGCTCTAAAACAAAGGTAGGCGATGTGCTGGTAGGCATTGCATCCTCCGGTATTCACAGTAACGGTTATTCTTTGGTGCGTAAAGTGTTTAATTTAGACGGTGAGGGTGCCAAAGAACGTTTAATGGAAACCCCTGCCGGTTTAGGATGCACTTTGGGTGAAGCGTTACTCACACCTACTAAAATTTATGTTAAGCCCTTGCTTTCTGTTATTGAGAAATTTGATGTACACGCAGTTTCTCACATTACAGGCGGTGGTTTTTATGAAAACATTCCCCGTATGCTGCCGGATGGTATGCATGCTAAAGTTGTAAAAGACAGTTTTGAAACACCGGCTATTTTTCGCTTGATGGAAGAAAGAGCTGGTCTTTCTGAGCGTGACCTTTACAACACCTTTAACATGGGTGTGGGTCTCATTATGGCTGTGGACAAAAAAGAAGCCGATGCCATTGTCAGCCACCTTGCATCTTTAGGTGAAAAGGCTTGGGTGATTGGTGAAGTGGCAGAGGGTGCCGGCGAAGTTGAACTTAAATAGGGGCATACATATGAGTGAGAAAAAAAGAATTGCCGTTTTGGTTTCCGGCGGTGGTACCAATCTGCAGGCGCTGATTGATGCGCAGGAAGCAGGGAAACTGACAAGCGGTGAAATTGCAGTTGTGATTGCCAGTAAACCCGGTGTGTTTGCCTTAGAACGTGCAGCAAAGGCCGGTATAGAAGGCATTTGCGTAGAGCGGAAAGCCTTCCCGGACAAAGCAAGCTTTGAAAAAGCTTTGCTTTCTGAACTTTCTGCACGAAAGATTGATGTTTTGGTGCTGGCTGGTTTTATGCTGGTTTTAAGTGAAGAGTTTATCAGGAGTTTTCCGGATAAAATTGTGAATGTGCATCCGGCTTTAATCCCATCTTTTTGCGGAGATGGATTTTATGGTTTGCATGTGCATGAGAGAGCATTGGAATACGGTGTGAAGGTTACCGGTGCGACGGTGCATTTTGTAAATGAAATCACCGATGGCGGTGCCATTATTATGCAAAAGGCTGTGCCCATTCCCGAGGGGATTTCGGCAGAGGATTTGCAACAACTGGTTATGAAAGAAGCAGAACATGTTTTATTGCCCCAGGCAGTAGAACTTTTATGTGCCGGCAAGTTAAAGCGGGACGGACGACGAGTTTTAATTACTGAATAACATAATAAACAAAAGATAAGAAGGGACGGATTTTAATGGCAAAAAGAGCATTACTGAGCGTATCCGATAAAAGCGGTATCGTTGAATTTGCAAAAGGTTTAATTGATTTAGGTTTTGAAATTGTATCCACCGGTGGCACCAAAAGAGCATTAACAGAAGCAGGCTTGCCTGTAACCGGTGTTTCTGAAATTACCGGTTTTCCTGAATGTTTGGATGGCCGTGTAAAAACCCTGCATCCTAAAATTCATGCCGGTATTTTAGCAATGCGTTCCAATCCGGAACACATGGAGCAATTGGCAGAACTGGGTGTGGACACGATTGATGTGGTTGCCATTAACCTTTACCCCTTTAAAGAAACCATTCAAAAAGAAAATGTTACGTTAGAGGATGCGATTGAAAATATTGATATTGGTGGTCCTACTATGATTCGTGCAGCGGCTAAGAACTATCAGGACGTAGCTGTTGTGGTTGACCCGGCTGACTATGAAACTGTGCTTTCTGAATATAAGGAGAGCGGTGCTGTCAGCCGTGATACCAAATTTTATTTAGCTTATAAAGTATTTGAGCACACAGCAGCTTATGATACATTAATTTCTACATACTTAAGAAAGACCATTGGTAAGGAATTATTCCCCAAAAACCTGTCACTTACCTTTGAAAAGGTGCAGGATATTCGTTATGGTGAAAATCCTCATCAACAGGCTGTGTTCTACAAGGAAGTTGGCCCCTGCGCCGGTACTTTATCTGCTGCAAAACAGCTCCATGGCAAAGAACTTTCTTATAACAACATTAACGATACCAATGGAGCACTCGATTTGGTAAAAGAATTTACCGAGCCTACCGTTGTTGCCTGCAAGCATGCTAACCCTTGCGGCGTGGGTACCGGTGTAAATATTTTTGAAGCATATACCCGTGCTTATGAGGGTGACCCGGTTTCCATCTTTGGCGGTATTATTGCGGCTAACAGAGAAATTGACGGCCCCACAGCTGAAGCTATGAGCAAAATCTTTTTGGAAATCATTGTGGCGCCTTCTTTCTCTAAAGAGGCAATGGAAATTTTAACCCAGAAGCAGAACATTCGTCTTTTAGAACTGCCCGATATTGCTAAGAAAGCAGATGTGAACGATTTTGATATGAAAAAGGTTATGGGCGGCCTTTTGGTGCAGCAGCGTGATGCTGAGCTCTATAACGAAGAAAACTGGCAGGTTGTAACCAAAACACAGCCTACAGCTGAACAAATCAGCGATTTGAAGTTTGCCTGGAAAGTTGTTAAGCACGCAAAATCCAATGCTATTGCCGTGGCTAAGGACAATATGTCTATTGGTGTTGGCCCCGGCCAGACAAACCGCGTAATGGCAGCAAGAATTGCTTTGGACTATGCCGGTGAACGTGCACAGGGCGCAAGCCTTGCCTCTGATGCTTTCTTCCCCTTCCCGGATACAGTGGAAGAGGCAGCAAAAGCCGGTATTAAAGCCATCATTCAGCCTGGCGGCTCTAAAAAAGACCAGGAATCTATTGATGCTTGTGATAAATATGGCATTGCCATGGTCTTTGTTGGTCAGCGTCATTTTAAACACTAAAATTTGAATCTTTTTTTGCCGCTGCGTATTTTTGCGCGGCGGCAATTATTTCACAAAAAGGAGACAGACTGATGAAAGTATTGGTAGTTGGCGGCGGTGGCCGTGAACATACAATTTTATGGAAATTGGCGCAAAGTCCTATAAAGCCGGAACTTTATGCGGCACCGGGTAACGGAGGTATTTCACAGCTGGCTAAATGCGTGGATATTAAAGCCACAGATGTAGAGGGCATTGTGAAATTTGCCAAGGAAAATCAGATTGATTTAACAGTGGTTGCACCGGATGACCCCTTGATGCTGGGTATGGTAGATCGATTGGAAGAAGAGGGATTAAAGGCCTTTGGTCCACGACAGAATGCGGCAATTATTGAGGGCAGTAAGGTTTTTTCTAAAGATTTAATGAAAAAATATGCCATTCCCACAGCGGCTTATGAGGTATTTGATGACAGTGCAAAAGCCATTAGCTATTTAGAGGGTGTTTCTTATCCCACCGTTGTTAAGGCAGAGGGGTTGGCATTAGGCAAAGGCGTTATTATTGCGGCAAACTT
This sequence comes from Clostridia bacterium, assembly GCA_045597205.1. Taxonomy (GTDB): domain Bacteria; phylum Bacillota; class Clostridia; order UBA1381; family UBA9506; genus UMGS755. The sequence continues at coordinate 6,610 of JAZODT010000053.1, read as the reverse complement.
TGAAGAAGCAAAAGCAGCCGTAGAGGACATTATGTGTGATAAGGTGTTTGGTGATGCCGGCAGCCGTGTTGTTATTGAAGAGTTTTTAACCGGTCAGGAAGTTTCGGTTTTGGCATTTACTGACGGTAAAACCCTGTATCCTATGGTTAGCGCTCAAGACCACAAGCGTGCCTATGATAACGACGAAGGTTTAAATACCGGCGGTATGGGTACCTTTTCGCCCAGCCGATTATATACAGAGGCCATTCACAATGAGTGCATGGAAAACATTTTTATGCCGACAATGGAGGCTATGAATCAGGAGGGGCGCACCTTTAAAGGTGTTTTATACTTCGGCTTGATTATGACTAAAAACGGCGTGAAAGTAATTGAATATAACGCTCGCTTCGGTGACCCTGAAACGCAGGTGGTTCTGCCCCGTTTAAAAACTGATTTGTTGGAAATCTTCTTGGCTGTGGCAGAAGAGCGGTTGGGTGAAATGACCGTGGAATGGGAAGATAATGCGGCCGTTTGCGTTGTTATGGCATCCGGCGGTTATCCCAAGGATTACAAAAAAGGTCTGCCCATCAGTGGTTTGGAAGCTGCCGAAGCTGATGAAGCGATTACCGTGTTCCACGCAGGCACCAAGCTTGATGGCGAAACATTTCTGACAAACGGCGGTCGTGTGCTGGGTGTTACAGCTGTTGGTGATGATTTGGAAGCAGCTATTTCAAAAGCCTATGAAGGTGTGAAGAAAATTCATTTTGACAATGTGCATTATCGTACTGACATTGGCAGAAAAAAGGAAAGTATATAGGAAGAAGGCACAAGGAGTTGTATAGAAAAATAGTGGATTTTCACGCTCATGCTTTTCATGATAAAATAGCAGAAAAAGCGGCGAAAAATTTAACTGAATATTATGATATTCCCTTAGCCGGCAACGGCATGTTCCGTTATCTTTTAGAGAGTATGGAACAAAATCATATTAATAAGCTGGTCATTCACGCAACAGCCACAAAGCCGGAGCAGGTGCCGGTGATTAATAAGTATGTTTCCGACCTGGTGAGGGAGAATATTATTGGATTTGGTACGTTGCATCCGGATTATGCCGATTGGAAAATGGAACTGGATAAATTTCCGTCTTTAGGTTTGTGTGGTATTAAATTTCATCCCATTTTTCAGGGGTTTAACATTGATGATGTGTCTATGTTTCCTATCTATGAGGCGTTAGAGGGGAAATATCCTATGCTGATTCACGTGGGGGATAAAAACAGTGACGGTGCGACTCCCAAAAGACTTGCGAGGGTGCTGGATAAGTTCCCTAATCTTATAACGATAGCGGCGCATATGGGCGGTTTTAGCGAATGGGAGGCGGCAAAGGAATATATTATTGGCAGAGAGAATGTATATGTGGATACCTCCAGTTCCATCCGCTTTATGGAGCCTGATGCGGCGACCACTTTGGTTCGTGCTCATGGCGTAGAAAAAGTGTTGTTTGGAACGGATTATCCCTTATCGCTGCATGTGCCGGAACTTCAAGTTTTTGACCGATTGGATTTAACAGAAGAAGAAAAAGAACAGATTCTATGGAAAAATGCTTACCGATTGCTTGGTCTTTCGGAATAGGAGCGCAGTATGGAACATAAAGATATTTTAGCGGCGATTATTTCGCCGCTTTGTTCGTGGTACAGGAAAAATCAACGGATTCTGCCCTGGAGGGAAAATAAAGACCCTTATCGCATTTGGGTATCGGAAATCATGTTGCAACAAACCCGGGTAGAGGCAGCCATTCCGTATTATCACCGTTTCTTAGAGGCACTACCCACCGTAGAGGCATTGGCGCAAGCACCCATGGAGCAACTGATGAAGTTGTGGGAGGGTCTTGGTTACTACAGTCGTGTGAAGAATATGCAGAAGGCGGCTATGGCGGTGGTAGAGCAATATGGCGGTCAGTTTCCGTCAGATGTTAAGCTTCTTGAAAAACTGCCGGGTATTGGAGATTATACGGCAGGAGCCATTAACTCCATTGCCTTTGGTTTGCCCACACCGGCGGTGGATGGCAATGTGCTGCGAGTGGCGGCAAGACTATTAAATGATGATGCTGACATTATGCTGCCGCAGACAAAACGACGGGTAAAAGAGAATTTGGCACTGGTATATCCCGAAGCAGAAGATACCAGTGATTTAACCCAAGGCTTAATGGAGCTGGGCGCTTTGATTTGTGTGCCTGGGGTGCCGAAGTGTGAAATTTGTCCTTTGGCAGAACTGTGCATGGCACGTAAGGCAGGGAGAGAACAATTGTTGCCGGTGCGTGAAGTGAAAAAAGAGAAAAAAACGGTGAATCGAACTGTTTTTTTGTTGGTTTGCGGGGATAAAGTTGCTTTGGTGAAACGTCCAGAAAAAGGTGTTTTGGCTGGTATGTGGGAATTTCCTGCTGTGGATGGACATATAACAAAAAATGAGGCGAAAGAGCATTTAGCATCTTGGGGAATCAATGAAAAAGGAGAAAAATTTGTGAAGAGCCGGCATGTATTTACCCATTTGATTTGGGATATGCAGAGTTATTTGGTTAATGCGGAAAGCGAAGAGAAGAAATTTTCATGGTTTTCTTTTGAGGAACTATTCCAAAGTATCGCGTTGCCTTCGGCCATGCAACCGTTTTTAAAAGCGTTGAACAAAAAACAGTCAGGGAAACAGGAAGCATTTTAAAATATACTTTACTTTAAAAGTGATTTATGATAAAATATAATAAGATAAGTTTATTGATCATTAGAAATAATGTTATGGGAGGAGAAATATGAGAAAACATTATAACAAACGAAATGCATATAGCAGCAAACAAAAACCGCTGTTAGTAGTAGGCGTACTGGCCTTGTTGATTATATTATTTTTCCTTTCATTCTGGATTACGGGGTTAATTTTAAAAGTTAATCAAAATCCTGAAATTCCTGAACAGGTAGGGGTGGAAGCTACGGCAACGCCGAAGCCGACTTATGAAGAACTGGAAAAAATGGTGATTGAGCAGCAAGAGACAATAGAAATGTTAGAAGAAGAACTGGCTCAGTATAGGACAGGGGAAGAGACAGTTGCCACTGCAAAACCCACAGAAAAACCGAACAAGACAGAGGCAGCCAAAACCGCTGAACCGACGAAAGTGCCTAAAGCAAACCCAACGGTAGTGCCAACGAAGGCGCCCACAGCAGCACCCGCTGCGGCGCCTACGGCAGAGCCAACCATAGCACCAACAAAAAAACCTGGTATAACCATTGTGGCACCGGGTGCAAGTGGCGTGGAATGAGTGAAAAATAATGAAAGAAATTTGTTATATAACCCATAACGAAGAGGAAACCAAACAGGTGGCCGAGACACTGGCAAAAGAGTTAAAGCCAGGGCAAATTATTTGCTTAAACGGTGAAATGGGCGTGGGAAAAACCATTTTTGCCAAGGGTCTTTGTGCAACATTAGGTGTAACGGAGCATGTCAGCAGCCCTACTTTTACTTTGGTTAATGAATATGATGGTGCAGATTTTCCGGTGTATCATTTTGATTTATACAGAATTGAAGAGCCGGAGGAACTTTATGCCATTGGTTTTGAAGAATTTGTTGCCGGTCATGCGGTGGTGCTGATTGAATGGTCAGAGCGAGCCGGAGAACTTTTGCCTGCAGATTGTTGGGAAGTATTTTTGAAGCGGCAGGGTGAAGATAGCCGGCAGATTGTGGTGAAAAAGTTATCTTAAGGGAGTTAGAGGATGATTGTTTTAGGCATAGATACATCGTCAGATGCGGCGGCGGTTGGCCTTGTGGCCGATGGCACGCTTTTGTGCGAATATACCGTTAACAATGGGAAAAACCATTCTGTTAAGCTACTTTCTATGGTGGAAACTGTGCTTTTGCAGTGCGGCATTTCTTTTCAGGATATTGATGTGTATGCCTGTGGCATTGGTCCCGGTTCTTTCACCGGCGTGCGCATTGGTGTGGCAACCATAAAAGGCTTTGCGCAAAGCTGGGAAAAATCAGTGGTTTCCATATCTAGCCTGCGCCTTTTGGCAGAGAATATCCGTGCGTTCAATGGCTTGCGTGTGAGTGCTATTTATGCCCGGGCGGATGAACTGTTTTGCGCAGCTTATGATGAAAAAGGCGAAGAGGTGTTAGCGCCCACAGTTATGACTTTTGATGCCTTAGCCAATTTTTTGATGGGCAAAAAATGTATGCTGGTGGGTGATGGTGCCTTAAAATATAGCACATCGTTTTTAGAAAAACTGGGAGAAATAGTAACAATTCCTGAGGGGAAAGTACATATTATCAGCGGCGGTGCGGTTGCCCAGTTGGGCTATGAATCCGCCTTAAACGGAAAATTAGAGCCATTAGAGCAAATGGAACCGGCTTATTTGCGGGTTTCTCAAGCAGAACGTGAATATGCAGAAAAACATAAAAATTAAGATAAAGAAGGAGATTGTGACAATGATAGTAATTGGTAGTGATCACGGCGCTTTTGAATTGAAAGCGGTTTTAAAAGAGCATTTAGAAGCAAAAGGTACAACTGTAGAAGATTGCGGCACCTTTGACGGCGGCAGCGTGGATTATCCTGACATTGCTGAAAAAGTTTGTGAAAAAGTGAAAAGTGGAAATTTTGAATTTGGCATTTTGCTTTGCGGTACCGGTATTGGCATTTCTATTGCAGCCAATAAAATAGACGGGATTCGTTGCGCTTTATTAAACAGTGAATATGCAGCTGAAAAAGCAAAACAGCATAACAATGCAAACGTAATTGCTATGGGCGGTCGTGTGTTGGGTCCTGATCTTGCTAAAAATATTTTAGATGCGTTTATGAATGCAACGTTTGAAGGCGGACGGCATCAAAACCGCCTGGATAAACTGCATGCTTTGGAAAAATAAAATTTAACTGCATAAAGCAGAGGGGGAAGAGGCATGGTTGAAAGACGTGATAAAATTAACTATTATCTGGATATTGCCCAAACGGTTTTAGAACGTGGCACTTGTTTGCGCCGGAATTATGGTGCTATTTTGGTGAAGAATGATGAAATTATTTCTACCGGCTATACTGGAGCGCCAAGATCAAGAAAAAACTGTATTGATATGGGCCATTGTCTGCGTGAAAAATTGCAGATTCCATCTGGTGAACGGTATGAGCTTTGCCGGTCGGTGCACGCGGAGGCAAACTGCATTATCAGTGCATCTCGTAGGGATATGTTAGGCTCGACTTTGTACCTTGCCTGCCGGAATGCCAAAACGGGCGAACTTTTATCCGGCACGAACAGCTGCAGTATGTGCAAACGGTTAATTATTAATGCGGGCATTAAAGAAGTGATTGTGCGCGATACAAAAGACGAATATCGCATTATTCCTGTTGCCCGATGGATTAGCAATGATGATAGCTTGTTTGAAGAAGAAATAGTTAGCAACAAGATTGAATCAGAAAAGTAAATAAAAAAGGACAGGCGCTGTTTTGGGGGATAAAACAGCGCCTGTTTTTTATAACAAGGGCGGACGGAAGACAACCCGCCTTGGTTATAACGTTTTAGAAGTTAATGGTGTTCTTCATTTTTAAACGAATGGAATCAGAAATCATGGCAATAAATTCACCATTCGTTGGCTTGCCTTTGTTCGTGTCAATGGTATAACCAAAAATGTTGTTTAAAATTTCTTCCCTGCCACGATTCCATGCCACCTCAATGGCATGCCGTATGGCGCGCTCTACCCGGGAGGAAGTGGTTTGGTAGTTGCGCGCCACAGTTGGGTAGAGGAGTTTGGTGATGGAATTAATAAATTCTTTATCCTGAATACATAGGCTAATGGCTTCACGCAGGTAGTTATAGCCCTTAATGTGCGCAGGCACACCAATTTCGTGAATGACATCGGTGATAATACTTTCCAAATTGTCGGGGCGAAAAGCCGACGAATTGGTTTGGGAAGAATCCGTTAATGAAAAGCTCTCTGAACCGGTGACGGATATAGGAGTGGTGCTTTGAACAACTTGACGAATGCGCTTTAAAAGGACATCGTGACTTTGCAAAGGCTTTACCAAATAATATTGTGCACCTAATTGCAGCGCTTTGCAGGTGATGCCATCATGGCTGACTGCCGAAATCATGATGCATGCCGGTTTTTTGTTAGGTGGATTTTTTTGTAACTGCTCCAGCAGTTCAAGACCATCCATGCGGGGCATCACCATATCCAAAATAACAACATCGGGTAATTTTTCCATAATTAATTCTAATCCCTCTGCGCCGTCATAAGCAATGCCAACGGTTTCTAAATCTTCACTTTTGTCAATATCCTTTTGAATGGCTTGACATAATGCTTTGTTATCATCAATAATAACAACAGAATTTTTTTGCATTTAAGCTGCCTCCTTATATGATATAATTTCCAATATTTTACAATTTTGCTTTGATGTTGATATTATAACATCAACCGACTAATTTTTCAAGCAAATTTTTGCCAATAATTGTATAAAAATGGAAGTCGATAAAATTGTTTCAAAACCATGACATAAAATCGTTAAATAATGATAAATTAGGAAACAAAGGACACGAAAAGTGTCAAAAAAAAGTTTAAAAAAAAATAAAGGTCATTTATAAGATTTTTTGCCTGTTTTTTGTCAAAATAA
>JAZODT010000052.1:0-5021 GCA_045597205.1 Clostridia bacterium | reverse complement strand
GATATCAAAAGGAACTATTTTGCTCAAATGACTTAAAAATCTGCCCATTAAAACATTAGCGTTCATTCTGCCATTGTTAATTTCAACGCCGGAATGACCGCCCTGAAGTCCATGAACTGTTATCGTCACACGCCTGCCTTTTCGTTTTTCACGTTTTGCAGGAATGGTGGCTGTAAAATCGCTGCCACCGGCACAAGAAACCGTCACAACAGATGGGTCTTCTGAATCCAGATTAATCATTCGTTTTGCTTTTAAAAAAGACATATCAAATGCGCTGGCACCAATCATACCAATTTCTTCATCGGTTGTAAAAACAGCTTCAATCGGCGGATGTGACAAGGTTTTATCTGCTAAAATTGCCATCATCATTGCCACTGCAATGCCATTATCTGCGCCAAGAGTTGTCCCGTTTGCACGGATGTAATCACCATCTACAAAAATTTCCAGACCCTCTGTTTCAAACTGTATGTTTGATGACTCCACTTTTTGACAGACCATATCCAGATGCCCTTGCAAAATAATTGGTTCTGCATTTTCATAACCACGGCTCCCTGGCTTTAGAATAATTACATTATTTGCCTCATCCCGAAAGGCCGAAAGTCCCTGATTTTCTGCAAATGTCAAACAATAATTGCTAATTTCATCCATATTCCCCGAGCCATGGGGAATGTGACACAATGCTTCAAAATAAGCAAAAACATCCCTCGGCTCAAACTGCGAAAGTATTTCCATTTATGTTTCCTCCAAATTTTTGTTACTATACAAAACATCTCTTAAAAACTTTAACAAATTTATTTAAAATTATACCATGCCAAAATAAAAAAGGAAGTGTCTAATGCACTCCCTCAAATTACATAATGCCACCGCCGGACCTCGCCCGTTTTAAGAGGGTTGCCGTGGATATCGGCGAAATAAACACCCGGCTTTTTTTATCAATTTCCGTAATCACAAAGGATTTTGGCAAATCGCCGGGCACGTTCATCACAAACCCCTCGTCTTCTGCCACTGCTAAAAATTCACGGGTAATTTTTGATGTGCTGGTGACATCCAAGTCTAAAATTGCTATCACATCTGCCATATTCACAACCACATCTGATCCTAAATGTAAAAACATATCCGTCCCTCATTCACAACATTTTAACACGTTTTGCACTACCCTCAACCACATGGAACTGTTGCCCTTTTTGCAATAAAGAATCCAGTTCGGTGCAGGTAATAAACACCTGTTTATCAGGAATTTTTCCGACAAGATAGGCTCTTCTTTTCTGATCCAATTCGCTCATAATGTCATCTAATAAAAGCACAGGATATTCCCCATATTCTTCAAATAAAAGGTCTGCCTGTGCCAATTTAAGCGATAAAACCGCACTGCGTTGTTGACCCTGAGAGCCAAAGGATTTTGCCACCTTATCGTCAATATAAATTTCAAAATCCTCCCGATGAGGTCCATACAAGGTATAGCCTTGCTCCACTTCCCGCATAAAGTTTTCTTCCAGTTTTTCCAAAAACGCTTCTTTGGTCGTAAACCTAGGTTTATACACCACATTGAGTTTTTCTCCGGTGGCTTCAAAATGCGCTTTTTGCGCCAAAGCATCCAACCGTTTCATAAACTCTGCCCGATATTGCATAAGCTCCAAGCCATAATCCGCTAGTTTTTCATTCCAAACAAAAACCGTTTCTGAGAGGCCTGATGAGTTGTGAGATGTGCGAATGCGTTTAATGAGCTTGTTTCGTTGCTCCACCACCCGTTGATAGCGCCCTAATGTGTGATAATATGCCGGACGCAATTGGCTAAGAGCCACATCCATAAACCGTCGGCGAATATGGGGACCCTCTTTAATCAAGCCCAATTCCTCAGGGTAAAATAACACTACGTTTAAATGCCCCACCAGTTCGCTTAAGCGGCTAATGGTGAGCCCGTTAATTTTAATCTGCTTTTTTTTATTGCGCAAAATAATAATCTCTAAATTGTGTTCTCGATTGTGGTCACAAAAAGTTAAGGAAAGCTTCGTATATTCCTCACCAAATCGAATTAAATCTGCATCCTGCACTGTTCGAAAGGATTTGCCCATGCTAAAAAGATACAATGCCTCCAGTAAATTGGTTTTCCCTTGTGCATTGCTCCCACAGAAAACATTAGTTGTTTCATCAAAGGTAAGATGTTGTTCCTGATAATTTCGAAAATTTTTCAGGCTCAGACTCTTAATGTACATAGGCTATTCCACCGTTATTTCCAAATATTCGTCACCCAGTTCCAAAAACACCTTGTCCCCGGGATATATTTTTTTGCCGCGCATGGTGCAGGGCTCTTCATTCACGCTGACAGCGCCTTCCCAAATCAGTTCTTTAGCATCACTGCCCGAGCCACAAATGCCTGCAAATTTTAACAACTGGTCTAACTTAATAAATTCTGTTTTAATTTGTACTTTCATTGCCGTTCACCGCATTACTGTCTGTTTTCTAAATTAGTAATTAATTCTTCTACAATTTTCTTGGTATCTTCATTTTTTTCCATGCTGTTTTTTATGTTATTGATACCGTTTAAAATTGTGGCATGATTTCTGCCACCCAATTCCTTACCGATTTTAGGCAAAGAAAGACCGGTAAATTCACGCAACAGATACATGGCAATATGACGGGCATAAGAAATCTCTTGTGTACGTTTAGAAGAAAGAATCTCATCCGATGTCAGATTAAAATAGTTAGACACAATGGATAATATGTATTCTGTATTAATATGCGGGTCATCTGATTTATTTAAAAATTCTTTAATGGCCTCATCAGCCAGTTGCATCGTAATAGGACGCCCCATCAACACATTATAGGCCGTTAATCTTTTTAAAACACCTTCTAAATTTCGGATGTTGGACTTTAAATTTTCTGCAATATAAAACAAAATATCATCCGGTACTTCAAAATCTTCTTCACTGGCTTTTTTCTTCAAAATCGCCACACGTGTTTCTAAATCCGGCGGTTTAATATCAACAATTAGGCCCCATTCGAACCGGGTACGCATACGTTCTTCCAATTCTTTAATTTCTCTGGGCGGACGGTCAGAGGTGATAATAATCTGTTTATTCGCCTCATGAAGCGCATTAAAGGTATGGAAAAATTCCACCTGTGTTTGATCTTTATTAGAAATGAACTGAATGTCATCAATAATCAAAACATCACAGGTTCTGTATTTATTACGAAAATCAACCGTTTTTTTATCTAACAATGTATTAATAAAATCGTTGGTAAACTGCTCACTGGTAACATAAAGCACATTGGCCGTGGGATTCCCTTCACGGATTTTGTTACCAATCGCCTGTACCAAATGAGTTTTGCCTAGTCCCGGTCCGCCATAAATAAACAGGGGGTTAAAGGCATCGGCAGGACGTTCAGATACAGCCTGCGAGGCAGCACTTGCCAATCGGTTAGAATCTCCCACTACGAAAGATGAAAAGGTATATTTAGGATTTAAGGTAGTCACACCGTCACCGGCAGTAGCAAACGATACACTATATGCAAGCTCCGGTGGCAAGGCCTGATTAAAATCCAGCAGTTCTATGGTATAAATCTTATCTGCACAAGCATTAATCGCTTCGCTTATTGCTTCTAAATGCATGGATTTAACAATTTCATAATGCAGCTCTGTAGGCACTTTTAAATAGATTGACTCTTCTGTCATCCCAACCGGCAAAAGGGGTTCAATCCAATGGTCATAAGCAGATTGGCTAACCTCCGGCTTTTCTTTTAAGATTTTCAGTGCCTGATACCAAATAGATGATAACTGCGCCTTCATTTCATTTTCCCCCAACATTGATAATTAAAACTTGCATGTTTTACAATTATATCACAAATACATTCGATAATCAAGAAAATTTAATTTTAATATTGCACAAAAATTTGTCAAATAAAAAAAACAGAGGCAGCCCAAGGCCACCCCCATTTTTTACAGATACGGTCTAATGTCAACTGCCAACTGTTCCTCTAAACTGATTAAATCTTTGGTTATATCTTTAGTTTTTTCGTCTGCCGCTTGATATTGATTTAAATAACGGCTTAAGGATTTAACTCCCATATTGCAACCGTCTGTCATTAAGTCCGCTATGGTGAAATCCGATTCTTCCATCATCAGTTTGGCGTTGGTTTTCATCCATGACATGCTTTTAGCCACCGGATTTGGATCTTTGCCCTCATCCTGATAATCATCCAGCAAAACCTGTAATTTTTCCTTTAATTTCTCGTGGTCCGATTTGCTGGCTGTAAGCATTTCTTTTAATTTTTTATTTTCCACATGGGGCAACACATCATCAATGGATGCCACCCCCATTTTAACACCTGCATCACATTCTCTCAGCAAACGAATGGTATCTTGTTCAACCACTTTTCCAACCTCCTACGTCAGATTATTAAAAAGTATTTCCCAACTGTTCAAAATTTATGCAAATCTGTAAAACGCTTGACAACAACAAGCAAACATGGTATAATAATTTCATATTTTTGTTATGCGGATGTGGCGGAATTGGCAGACGCGCTAGACTTTGCTTCTTCCACCTCGGTGAATTTATTGTTGATTACGGTTTTTCCGTTTTCATATATGAGGATTAAGCGATTTTGCTCCTCCTCGGGTAACCTCTCCCGTGTAAAAATTAAGAGGTAAAACTTAATATGCGGCTGTGGCGGAATTGGCAGACGCGCTAGACTTAGGATCTAGTGTCAATGACGTGGGGGTTCAAATCCCTTCAGCCGCACCACCCAAAACACTTATAGGATTTCCCTATAAGTGTTTTGTTGTTTCAGGTGTTTATGTATCGCCATGCGAACAATTATTTTTTGTTCGCTTTTTTGCTCGGCTTGATTTTTTTGCTGATATCTTCTCGATACAGCTTGTCTGCCATCTCAATAATTATTGATTTCATATCATTTCTTCTTGTCATATTCTCACGCTCCTTACTGTAAAACTTGGTTATCTACTATCATATATTTCTTGCGTAATGACTCTTCTGCTTTGTTGATAAACGGGGATTTTAATC
>JAZODT010000051.1:0-19133 GCA_045597205.1 Clostridia bacterium | reverse complement strand
ATAACAAAGACACAAACAAGGCGATTGAAAAACTGACCAATGCAATTATTTCATTAGGAGGAAATGTGTAATGTTTAATTTAAAGGATTTTATCAAAAAAGGTTTGCTGGATGCTGTTGGCAGAATGGCAGATTATCAGGTAATTTTAAATGCTGCCGGATGGCTGGAAAAGGGCGTGCTGACCGAAGAGGATTTGGCAGAAATTAGTACTGTTATTGATGCACAATATCCGGAGGTGGAGGAGTATGCAGAATGAGGTTTGGGATTTAGTCCTCAGGTGGCTGGTGCCTTTTTTATGCGGCAGTGCGGTGTCTTTGGTCAGCACCATGATAGCCGGTATGCAACGGAGCCATAAAAAGGAATTGGCTTTTAAAAAGGGTGTGCAATGCCTTCTGCGGGCAGAAATTATACGGTCTTATGATAAATATACAGAGCGGGGCTTTTGCCCCCTCTATGCCAAAGAGGCGTTGACAAGGGCTTATGACAGCTATCATGAGCTGGGTGGCAATGATGTGGCCACGGATTTATACCATCAGATGATGCAGATGAAAACGGAATAAGACTAAGAGAGCAGAAAGGTGGCAATTTATCTGCAAAGGAGATATAGAAAATGAAAATTTTATTAATTGCAGGTCACGGGCAGGGCGATTCCGGTGCCTGTGGCAACGGTTATTGTGAAGCGGAGTTGACAAGGGAAGTTGCGGTTGCTTTGGCAAAACAATTGTCAGCTATTATGGATGTGATGGTGTTTACACCAGAAAAAAACATGTATGCCTACCTTGCTTCAGGAAAACACTTTAATTTTAGGCTCTATGACTATGTTTTGGAAATTCACTTTAATGCCGCGGTAAAAGATACTATTGGTAACGGAAAGATAACGGGTACGGAAATGCTTATTCATACCAGCGAAACAGGCATGTTTGTGGAAGAAAAGATTGTGAAACGATTAGAGGATTTAGGTTTTACAAATCGCGGTGTAAAACGGCGGAATAATTTGCTTAACATGAATGTTTGCAAACGTGACCAAGGGGTTTCCTACGGGTTGTTAGAGCTTTGTTTTATAGATGATGTGGATGATATGAATCTATATAAAACGAAAAAAAACGCCATTATTTCTGCCATTTGTAAGGGTCTTGCAGAGGGTTTTGGCATAGAATATACTGAAGCAGAAGATGTGCGGCTTATCAGTGCTAATGATATTGCCTGGGAATTAAATCATGCGTATTTTCCTATTACGGAAATGACAAATTTTGTTACAGCACTTGAAACAGCTAGAAAAAGCGGATCGCCTCTATATTGGGGATTTTATAAGTTGGTTAATAAAATAAAGTAAAGGAGCAATTTGCTGTGAATCAATTAAAAAAATTATTTGATGTTAAAAGTATTGTTACTTTAGTGCTTATTTTTGCTTTGGTTTTTATTGTTATAACCAATAAAACACTGGACGAAAACGTGTTTTTGCTCTTTTCCAATGTGGTGACCATGGTGATTACATATTTCTTTACGAAGAAGAGTAGTAACAAAAACGAAGAGACGGAATAAAATGAAGCCCCGGCAGATGCCGGGGCTGTTTTTTGTAAGAATCTTCTTTTTGAAGAGTATGTAAGAAAGCTATTATGGTGGCAAAAAGTGTGAGTATTTTATGAGAATTTTTATAGTATTTTATAGTATTTTTTTTGTGTTTTTCTGCACTTTAAAATTTTGTAAAAAAGAGTAAAAAAAGAACCGCTAAAGCCCATAAATACTGAGTTTTAGCGGTTTCTATCTTGGTACACCTTCAGGGACTCGAACCCTGGACACCCTGATTAAGAGTCAGGTGCTCTACCAACTGAGCTAAAGGTGCCTGTGAAACTGTTCCCAACGAAGATACATTATACCACGCAAGGGACAGTTTGTCAACACTTTTTTACAATTATTTTTTTCCCTTAAGCAATGGACTAAGCCTTTTATACAACACTAATGTTGCGATGCTGACGAGCGCTGCTTTTACCAGGTTAAAGGGCACCACGCACAAAACCACAAATAAAAAGGTATTATCAATGATGGGCCAGATAACAGCAGCTTGTGCCAAAATAGCATCTAATGGCATGAATTGGCTGTAAAGGGGCAACATGATGTAAGCATTAGTGAAGCACCCTAAAATAACCATGGTCAAACCACCGACAATTAAACCGATAAGGGCACTTTTTTTTGTTTTGTTCCGCTTATAGATGAGGGCTGCCGGTAAAACAAAAACAACACCCAATACGAAATTTGACAATTCACCCACGCCACCGGTTATACTGCCGTTTAAAATTAAATTCAGCAATATTTTAATGGCTTCGATGGTGACGCCGGCAAGCGGCCCTAATGAAAAGGCTCCGATTAAAACCGGCACTTCACTGAAATCTAATTCATAAAAGCTGGGGGCAATGAAAGGAAGAGGGAATTCTATCAACATTAAAATAAATGCCATAGCAGATAAAATGGAAACTTTTGTAATCCAATGTATATTTTTGTTGTGCATGAAAATGACTCCTTATATTCTAATTTCGCCATAAAAAAAAGCCTTGTTTTGTCATTGAAACAGGCAAAACAGGGCAGGTCAATTAAAACAAAGAAATCCTTTGCAGCTTCTTCCATCCAGACTTGCTTTTGCTCACTGTCGGCTTTGGAATCACACCAAAATCAACCTAAAAAAGGTTCGCGGGCTAAAACAAAAGGTTGTTTATTACCGCCGGTCGGGAATTTCACCCTGCCCTGAAGACTGTGTACTATTTTATTATATACTACTGCTGGGGAAAATGCAAGTATTTACTCCAAAAAATATACAAAAAAATCAGCCGGTGCACATAGTTTTTATGCATCGGCTGATTTTTATTTTATTTTTGAACGGATGCGCCGCCTGTAAAGGTGGGATTTTAATGCCTGCCAGTTAAAGGGGATTAGGGGATATAAATAGCCTTTACCGGTGATGGTTTTGTTGCTGGCGATGATTAAAGGAATGGCCAATAAACCACCGATTAACCCCCATAAGCCAAAGAAGTAGGTTAACAGTAAAAGCAGAATGCGCATAAATTTAAAAGCATAGCCTAATTCCATGCTGGGCTGCGTAAAGCTGGCGATGGCAATAAAGGACATATATAAAATGGTATCGGGCACCATCCATCCTGATTTTACTGCAAACTCTCCCAAAAGCAGAGCGCCGATAATGCTTAATGAATTGCCTAACATGTTAGGCGTGTTCACAGACGCTAAGCGCAGCACATCAATGACGGCCTCTAATAGCAAAAGTTGTATGATAACCGGCACAGCAGCGGGAGCGGATAGCCCCAAAAATGAAAGCGCAGGCGGCAGACGGTGGGTATTTTCCACAATTAGAAGCCAAAGGGGGGACATAACCAGCGTAACCCAAAATACCAAATTGCGCACCAAACGAATGTAGGTCCCCACGAGGGGCGGAAAATAAAAATCGTTGGGCTCTTGCAAAAAATCTAAAATGGAGGTGGGCACAATCATGGCTGCTGGGGCGTTATCCACCAAAATAATAATATTACCTTCTAAAATAGCGGCGGAGGCAGTATCAGGCCGTTCTGTAAAACGGGTTTTAGGAAACGGGTTATACCACCGTTGGTGAATTAAACATTCTGCTAAACTTTCCATATTCATGGTGAGTGCTTGGGTTTGGATACCGTTTATTTTGCTGCGGACAATGTCTAAATCATCATGGTTGACCATGTCTTCAAGATAGACAAGCGCCACATCGGTACGGGAACGGCTGCCGACAGACAGCATTTCCACAATGAGTTTCGGGTCGCGGATGCGTCGGCGAATTAAAGCACTATTAAAAATAACGGTTTCTACAAATCCATCGCGTGAGCCGCGCATCACCCGTTCTTTTTCTGGTTCTTGTACACTGCGCGCCGGATAATCACGCAGGTCAAGGACAATGGCACCGGCAAGGCCATCCACCATAAATACACTTTTGCCCGCTAACAGCTGGGTTACAACCACATCTGCTTTTTGGTAAATATCCACTTCTGTGTAGGTGATGAACTTGTTAACAAAATCTTGTAAATCTTTTGTTTTATCCATTTCTTTGGGCGTAATGTCTAACAAACGTGAGACCATTCGCTCCATGCAAACATCATTTAAAAATCCGTCTAAATAATACAAAGAGGCAGGCCGCGAGCCAAAATAAAAATCCCTGGTGAGTAAGTCATTGCTTTTACCTACGGGCAAAATTTCTTGAAAGATGGCTTTGTTTTCGGCAAGACTTTCTTTTAAAATCATGGTTTTACCTCAATTTTTAATAGTATCCGGCCTTTCGGCCTCTTCGGCAATCAGGGCAGATTGATATTTTTGCAAAATATTTTTTTCTAAAGAATCGCGCATGTCCATATTAATGGGGTGAGCAATATCTTTAAATTCGCCTTCCGGTGTTTTTCGGCTGGGCATGGCGATAAACATTTTTTCTGCGCCTTCAATGACCTTAATGTCGTGAATGACCAGTTCGTTATCAAAAGTAACGGACACCACAGCTTTCATTTTTGAGTCTAAATTAATTTTTCTGATTCTAATATCGGTTATTTGCATTTGTCGTTCTCCTTTGACGCTTTTCTTTAGATTTGCGTTTATTTTTTGTTAAAGCTGAAGAAATATACATATTTTTAAAAAAGTGCTTTTATTTTTTTGTAAGTTGTAATATAATGTATAATAGAATGTCGATATTTTCTCTTAGAACGGAGTATGGATATGAATCATAAAGGAAAACTGGACCTTAACAATCTGGATAAAAATAAGGCTATATACATGATAGGTATTGGCGGCATTAGTATGAGTGCATTGGCCATTATTTTAAAAAAAGCAGGTTTTTTGGTTTGTGGCTCTGACTTTAAAGAAAGTGAAATGACAAAATATTTAAAATCGCAAGGTGTTTGCGTTTCTATTGGTCATCGGGCTGAAAATATTAAAGATGTGTCTGCGGTTGTTTATACAGCAGCCATTAAAGAGGATAATCCCGAACTTGTCTATGCCAGAACGTTAGGCATACCGGTGGCAGAACGTGCTGTTTTGTTGGGCGAAATTATGAAATGGTACAAAACACCGATTGCCGTCAGCGGCACCCATGGAAAAACCACCACAACATCCATGCTCTCTGAGGTGATTATGGCGGCAGATTTAGACCCTACCATTTTAGTTGGAGGCATTTTGCCGTCTATTGGTGGCAATATGCGCATTGGCGGGGAAAATTATATGGTTACAGAAGCCTGCGAATATTGCGGCAGTTTTTTGGAATTTAACCCAAAAATTAGTCTGATTTTAAATGTTGAAGAAGACCATTTGGATTATTTTAAAGATATTAATGATATTATTAATTGTTTTCATACCTTTGCCCAAAAAACGCCGGCAGAGGGTGTTTTAATTGTCAATGCTGATGATATGGAAGCCATGCAGGCAGCAAAAGATGTGAAATGTCCTGTGCGTACCTTTTCGCTTGAAAAGCAAAATGCCGATTTCGTGGCGGAAGATATTACCTTTCGAGAAGATGGCTGTGCGGATTTTACAGTGCTTTTCAGAGGAGAAAATTTTATGGAAGCCTCCCTTTCAGTACCAGGCATTCACAATGTGAAAAATGCTTTGGCAGTGGTAGCAGCTGCAGAATTTATGGGCGTTGCTTCTAAGGCTATTCAACAGGGTTTTGACCGTTTTAAGGGCACCAAACGTCGCTTTGAACAAAGAGGGATGTATAATGGTGCCTATGTGATTGATGATTATGCACATCATCCTACAGAAATTAAAACCACGCTGCAAACGGCTCGTAAAGCTGCCGGAGAGCATAAGGTATGGTGTGTTTTTCAGCCACACACCTATACCCGTGCTTTAAAACTGAAAGAAGAATTTGCTGAAAGCTTTGCAGATTGCGATCGTGTGTTGGTTGTGGATATTTATGCCGCCAGAGAAAAAGATATGGGTTTAATTTCTTCAAAAGAACTGGCGGACCAAATTCAAAACTGTTCGCAAAATGCTCAATATGCAGAAAGTTTTGAAAAAGCAACAGCGGTGTTACAATCTTTGGCGCAACCAGGTGATTATATTTTAACCTTGGGTGCCGGTGATGTTAACAAAATTTGTGAAAGCCTTGTGCAATAAAGGGCATATTTTTTGCTGAGCATTAATAGAATATACCGTGTACCTTATTCTATGGCGCAACACTAGAAGGGAGATATACGGTATGTTAAACTACCTAGATGATAATGAAGCATGTGTAATCGGCACAGTGAGTGACTATCTTACCTATAGCCACGATGTGCACAATGAACGGTTTTACCGCTTTATGTTACAGTCTAAACGGTTGAGTGACAATGCAGACACGATTTGTGTAACGGTTTCAGAAAAAATGTTGATGGATACCAGCATTGATATTGGCAAGCGTGTGAAAGTCAAGGGGCAATATCGTTCATATAATAATTATACCGGTGAGGGAAGTAAGCTGATTTTAACACTTTTTGCCAAGGAACTGTCAGAGGCAGAAGAAGAGGAAGAAACAGTAAATGAAATTTATTTAAATGGGTTTATCTGCAAGCCTATTGTCTATCGTGTTACACCCTTTGGCCGTGAAATTGCTGATATTTTGTTGGCGGTGAACCGGGCTTATAATAAATCGGATTACATTCCCTGTATTGCCTGGGGAAGAAATGCCCGCTTTGTACGACATTTAGAGGTTGGCCGCAATATGAAAATTTGGGGGCGAATGCAATCCAGAGATTATCAGAAAAAAATATCAGAAACAGAATGCGTAACAAAAACGGCTTACGAAGTTTCGGTTAACCGATTGGAAATTGGTGAAGAAACACATAAGAAAAAGGAGGCAGAAAGCCTTGCAGGAGAAAGCGAATATACTGTTTGATTTAGATGGAACGTTAACGGATCCCATGATTGGCATTACAAAATCTGTTCAATATGCCCTGCGTTCTTTTGGTATTATAGAAGACTCCTTAGAGAAATTAACACCCTTTATCGGTCCGCCTTTAAAAGGCTCTTTTCAAAAGGTTTATGGCTTTAGTGATGAAAAGGCAGACGAAGCACTTCGTAAATACCGGGAATATTTTAGTGTAACCGGTATGTTTGAAAACAAGGTTTATGAAGGCATTCCCGCTCTTTTGGCAAAACTAAAAGACAGTGGGAAGAAAGTGTTTTTAGCCACATCAAAGCCAGAGATTTATGCCAAACATATTTTAGAGCATTTTAATCTTTCTACATATTTTGATTTTGTGGGCGGCAGTCTGTTAAGCGGAGAGCGTGTTGAAAAACCGGATGTTATACAATATGTTTTAGAACAAAATCAATTAAAAAAAGAAGAGAGTATTATGGTAGGGGACCGCTCCTTTGATATTATTGGCGGGCATAGCAAAGGCTTATTTTCCATTGGTGTTTTATATGGCTATGGCAGTCGTGCAGAATTAGAAGAAGCAGGTGCCGATCAAATAGCTCAAACAGTAGATGATTTAGAAAAGTTAATTTTTGCATAAAAACAGGGTCTGTGATTTTTCACAGACCCTGTTTTTATTATAACAATACAAAAGGGTACCATTTCGGTACCCTTTAATGCATTTTAAATTAGACTGCGCGTGTAACCTTGTTGGAACGCAGACATCTTGAGCAAACGCTAATGGTCTTTGGTGTGCCGTTAACCAATGCCTTAACCTTTCTTAAATTGGGTTTCCAGGTTCTGTTTGTTCTTCTGTGAGAATGGCTAACCTTAATACCAAATACCATACCTTTTCCGCAAATTTCACATTTTGCCATCTATCGTACACCTCCTGTATGTTAGAAACAATAATATAACACAAAGCCAATTTAACTTATTTCTTGCTCGTTTTTCCAAAGGATTAAACAAGCAAAAACTATTATACCAAATTATTATGTTAATTGCAAGTGTTTTTTTAAAAAAATTAAATTATTTGTGATTCTGGTGAATTAACGCAGCTTTGACAGTATTTTTCATTAGCATGGCAATGGTCATAGGACCCACACCGCCAGGCACAGGGGTAATGGCAGAAGCTTTTTCAGCGGTGGTAACAAATTCCACATCACCAACCAACCGTTTATCAGGCAGACGGTTCATGCCAACATCAATGACAACGGCGCCTTCTTTAATCATATCACCTTTAATCAGTTCAGGTACGCCAACAGCGGCTACAACAATATCGGCACGGCGAACGGTTTCAGCTAAATTGCGGGTTTTAGAATGGCAAATGGTTACGGTGCCATGTGCATGCAATAAAAGCATAGACATAGGCTTGCCCACAATGTTGCTACGGCCGATAACCACACATTCCTTGCCCACGATATCAATGCCGCTTTCTTTAATGAGTTCCATCACACCGGCAGGGGTGCAGGGCAGAAAGTCATAATCACCAATCATAATTTTGCCCACGTTTACAGGATGAAAAGCATCCACATCCTTATCCGGACGGATGGCGTTGATAATAGCTTTTTCATCAATGTGTTTAGGCAGGGGCAGCTGACAGAGAATACCGTCAATTTCTGTGCTTTCGTTCAGTTCATTAATCAGTGCGAGCAGTTCTTCTTGCGTGGTTTCGCCGGAAAGAGCATATTCGATGGAGCGAACACCTATATATTCACATGCTTTCTTTTTGTTATTAACATAGATTCTGGAAGCAGGGTCATCCCCTACGATGATTACGGCTAGACCGGGAGAAAGACCCTTTGCCTTTAACTCTGCCACTTCGTTTTTCAGTTCGTCCTTGATTCTCTGGGATACGGCTTTGCCGTCCAGAATTTTTGCGTTTGTCATTGTTTTTTCCTCCTATATCTGATGGCTTGAACGGAATGAGACAGTTGGGACCATTCCCAATTAAATCTTCCCGTCCTGCTTTTTTTAACGCTTGCAATACTAATTTTCGGTTTTCTGGTAAAAAGGATTGGAGCAGTGCCCGTTGCATAGCTTTGCTTTCACCCTTGGGTACATACACCGGTTGTTTGGTAAAAGGGTCTAAACCGGTATAATACATGGCGGTGGAAACAGAGCCGGGAGTGGGATAAAAATCCTGCACCTGTTCCGGCCGAATTTTCTCACGACGGAGATATTCTGCCAGTTTGATGGCTTCATCCAAAGTAGAACCGGGGTGACCGGACATTAAATAGGGCACCAAATACTGTTCTTTTCCCAAATGTTCATTAATTTTTTTATATTTCTGCCGAAAGGCTTCATAAACATGGTTAAAAGGCTTGCCCATGGCAGAGAGTACCTTGTCCGAAATGTGCTCCGGCGCAACTTTTAACTGACCGCTCACATGGTACTTTAATAAATCATGAAAAAAGCCTTCATTTTTGTCAGCTAACAGATAGTCAAACCGAATGCCGGAACGAATGAAAACCTTTTTCACAAAGGGGAGCTCGCGGAGTTTTTTGAGCAGCTCGCGGTAATCTCTATGGTCAGCAATGAGTGCCTTGCAGGGTAATGGATATAAACAACGCTTATCGGGGCAAACACCTTGAGAAAGCTGCTTTTTGCAGGCAGGTTGACGGAAATTGGCAGTAGGCCCTCCTACGTCGTGAATATATCCCTTAAATCCAGGTAAATCTTTTAAAAGAGTTGCTTCTTTTATTATGGATTCATGGCTTCTGGCGGTTACCGTCCGTCCCTGATGAAAGGTGAGGGAACAGAAATTGCAGGAGCCAAAACAACCTCTTGAGGAGGTGATACTGAATTGCACCTCCGAAAGAGCGGGAATGCCACCAGCTTCATCATATATAGGGTGTGCCCGGCGGACATAAGGCAATTCATATACAGCATCCAAGTCAGCACTCTCAAGGGGCATAGACGGAGGGTTCTGCACTAAAAATCGATTGCCGTGGGCTTGTACCAAAGTTTTACCACGGACAGCATCCTGTTCACAAAAAGAAATCCGCGTGGCATCGGCATAAGCTTCTTTATTAGTCGAAACTTCCTCAAAAGAGGGGAGCATCAAATAATCTTTTTGAATATCTTCGAGTGAATTCGTAATATAGCAGGTACCTTGAATGTTTTTGAGCCTTGAAACCGGGCAGCCGGAGGCTAGCGCATCAGCAATTTCCACAATGGAGGTTTCACCCATACCATAAGAGAGCAGGTCAGCACGGCTATCAAACAACACAGAACGGCGCACCTTATTCTGCCAGTAATCATAATGGGCAAACCGGCGCAAACTGGCTTCAATGCCGCCAATGACAATGGGGATGCCGGGAAAAGCCTCACGTACACGGTTGGCATATACTATGACAGCTCTGTCCGGCCGTTTGCCGGCAATACCGCCGGGGGAATATAAATCCTGCTTTCTGGGCTTTTTGGCGGCGGTGTAGTGTGCTACCATAGAGTCTAAGTTGCCGGCACCAATAAATACACCGTAGCGGGGAGCGCCCAATACTTTAAAAGGCTCTGCTGTTTGCCAATCCGGCTGGGCGATAATGCCCACACGATAACCGGCGGAAGTCAGCACACGGGTAATGACTGCATTGGCAAAGGAGGGATGGTCAACATAAGCATCGCCAGACACATAGATAAAATCAAGCTCATCCCAACCTAAAATATCCATTTCTGCCTTTGTGACCGGCAAAAAACCTTGTTTTATACCCATCATGATTGAATACTCATTTCTAAATAATCTTCTTTAGAGAGTAACACCTCTCTTGGTTTACTTCCATCCTGAGGACCAATCCAACCCCGTTCTTCCATCTGGTCAACAATTCTTGCCGCGCGGGAAAAACCGATTTTTAACCGCCGCTGTAAGTAAGAGGCAGAAATTTTGCCGGTATCTACAGCAATTTCAATAGCACGGGGCAACAGTTCATCGTTATCACCGGCATCATGGTCGTTATTATGGCCGGAAATGTTAACCACCTTGCCATTTTCTATCTTTTCTAACACGTCTTCATCATAACGTGCGGTAGAACCGCTTTTAATAAAGTCAACCACCCGTTCGACCTCTTTATCTGAGATAAAGGCACCTTGCAAACGGGTAGGCTTGGGCGCACCTACAGGGGCGAAAAGCATATCACCACGCCCTAACAGCTTGTCAGCACCGCCAGCATCTAAAATGGTTCGGCTATCCACTTGTGAAGAAACAGCAAATGCAATACGAGAGGGGATGTTGGCTTTGATGATGCCGGTGATAACATCCACAGAGGGACGCTGGGTGGCAATGACTAAGTGCATACCGGCCGCACGAGCCATTTGTGCCAAACGGCAAATGGAATCTTCCACCTCGCCGGGGGCTACCATCATTAAATCTGCCAATTCATCAATAATAATGACCACATGGGGCATGGTGTTTTCGCTGCCCAATTCTACTATCATTTCATTGTAGCCTTTAATATCACGCACGTTGCTTTCAGCAAAAACGGCATAACGACGTGTCATTTCCTGCACGGCCCAGTAAAGAGCACCGGAAGCACGGCGAGGGTCTGTCACAACGGGAATCATCAAATGAGGAATGCCGTTATAAACATTTAATTCAACCACTTTCGGGTCAATCATTAAAAGCTTCACTTCGTTGGGGTCAGCCTTGTAAATAATGCTGGTAATTAAGGTGTTAATACAAACACTCTTACCGGAGCCTGTAGCACCGGCAATGAGCACATGAGGCATTTTGCCTAAATCCACCACCACATTTTTGCCAGCAATGTCTTTGCCTAATGCAAAAGCTAACTTAGAGGGAAAATTGCGGAATTCGTCAGAATCTAACACTTCACGAATGCTGACGGTTGAAACAGTTTTATTAGGAATTTCAATACCAATGGCCTCTTTGTTAGGGATGGGTGCTTCAATACGCACGCCGGTAGCAGCTAAACGCAGAGCAATATCATCAGAAAGGCCAACAATTTTGCTCACCTTAACCCCCTCGCCCGGCTTTAGTTCATAGCGGGTGACGGTGGGACCCTTGCTCACGTTTAACAGTTTAGCTTCAACATTAAAACTCTTTAAAGTGGCAATCAGTTTGGTGGCTGTTTCTTTAAGTTCTGTGCGGGAATCGGCAGAATCTAAACTGTCGCTCACATGGTTTAACAAGTCAACATCAGGATAGATATAAGGAATGCGCTCAAAGGCATCCTCTAATTCCTGTGCAATTTCTTCTGTTTCTTCAAGAGTTAAGGGTTCGGGCTTTTCTAAAGGGGTGCTGGTGGATGCCGGCTCGGCCGCTCCTTTTTCCGTTTCAAAAGAAGAGGGGGCGATAATCGGTTTTTCTTCTGCCGGCAGCACCTTATCTAAAATAGCATCCAGCTCTTTAAAATCATAGGGGGACTCATCTAAATTATCCCCATCAATCACAACGTTGCGAATGGATTCAGGCATATAGCTTTCATCATCATAAGGTTTTGGAATCACCAAACGTTCACGCTCGCGAGTTACCTCTTCGTCGCTGAAATTGGGCATGGGTTGCTTTTTGGCGGATTTTCTTTCCGGCAGTGCGGTTGATTCTTCTGCAACTTCTGTCTCTACCTGTTGGCGAATGGTTTTCACATCCATAAAACAACGAACCAGTAAACGCAACAAAGCCTTTAAAGGTGACCATTTTGTTACAATCATAATCAAAACCAATAAAACGGTAAACAAAATAATGCCGGCCGCAATTTTGCCAACGGTGTTTGCAAAAATATCACATAGCACACCGCCCAAAACACCGCCACCATAGCCATAGGTGCCGCCGGACCAGTAATCAACAATGCTGGAGCCCCAAAAGGGATTAACGGCCGGAAGCCCGGCAAATAACTGGAATAAGCCGGAAAGGGTAATAATGGTTAGTAAACACTGTATGTATTTTTTTTTGTTTTCTTCATATTTTTTGCCAATGGCACGGTGAATACCAAAGGTGAGCAATAAAAGGGGTAATAAATAAGCCGGTAAGCCGAGCAGGCCGGTGAATAAATGTTGTACCCAAAGGCCTACAACGCCGCTGGGAATATACATAAAGACAGCAGATAAAAGACCTGCCACAATAATAAACAGAGAAACAAATTCATTTTTCATGGGAGAGTTAACCGTTTGTTGTGTTGCTTTTTTTGTTTTTTTAGCCGTTTTTTTCTTAGCAGAAGCCATATATATCGAAACTCCTTTGTATAAAAATCATAATTAAGCATACCTATTAATAAGTATAACATAGTTTTGTCCAGTTTTCCAGTATTTTTTTAATATTGTGCAGAAAAGTGGTTTTCTTGACAGAAAATGTCTTTTATGCTACCATAGCAAGTAGAAAAGAGGGGATGAAAATGGAACAGAAACAAAAGAACAGATTGAAATGGATTTTAGGTTTTGCGGCAGGGACAGCTGTTTTGTTGGCAGGCTATTTTAAAAGCAGACAAAAGGGAGAAATGCTTTATAGATTATCGATTTTTTCTGCAAAAGAAAAAGAAGCCGTAGAGGTTTATGCCAAAGACATATTAGAAAGTTGTGGTTGGGCATTTCACATGGCAGAAGAGCAAGGGGAAAACGGAGAGGAAGTTTTAGTTTTTTATGTGTTGCGTGCAAAAGAAGAAGAATTGAATCTGTTAATTGAGAACATAAAAGGCAAATGGCCTTTAGTTTCTGTTTCCTGTACAAAAGAAGAAAAGCCTTATCGAAGGCTTTGAAAAAAAGTTTTTATTATATTGGTGCAAGGTTCTTCCATAATGCCGCCATATACCTCAATAGGTGCGTTTGTCAGCAAATCGTTTTTGCCGCCACAGGCGCCGTTGGCATAGTCATAAGCGCCGAAATATACCCGGTCTGGCCTTGCCAGTAAAATGGCACCGGCACACATGGGGCAAGGCTCTAAGGTGACATATAAAGAACAACCGGTGAGCCGTTTGGTGCCCAGTTTTTGGAGAGCTTCTTTCATCACCAGCATTTCGGCATGCGAAAGTATGTCCTGTTTCTGCTCTGTTACATTATGAGCACGGAACAGGATTTTTTCATCTTTCACCAAAACCGCACCAACAGGCACTTCACCCATAGCGGCGGCTCTTTGTGCTTCTTTTATGGCTTCTTGCATAAATGGATTTATCATGACATCCCATTCCTTTATTGTTTTTTTACGCCGGTTTCATACATTAAAATGGCCGCGGCGGCCGCAACATTTAAGGATTCGGCGCTGCCGGCCATGGGAATTTTCACAACGGTATCAGCCAAAGAAAGGGTTTCGTTTGAAACGCCTTGTGCTTCATTTCCTACGGCAATAATGGTATTTACAGATGGTTGCCAATTACTAGAGGCAATGCTGTTTTCCGTCAGGGCAGAAACAGCAAAGGAAAAGCCCTGCTTTTTTAAAGTGCAAAGTGCATCATAATCTATCTCGGTATAAATATCAATGTGAAATAAAGAACCCATGGTAGAGCGCACTAACTTGGGGTTAAAAGGGTCCACACTTTCAGGGGAAAGTAACACGCCGTTAAAACCCATCGCATCAGCCGAACGGATGATAGACCCCACGTTACCGGGGTCACGAACTCGGTCTAAGTATAGGTATAAACCTTTCTCGGGTAAAGCTTGAGCTGAGGGCAGAGTGCAGGTGCACAAAATACCCTGCGGGGTTTTAGTGTCAGCCATTTTGGCAAACAAATGGGGGGGCACAAGGTAAACCGTTTGGTTTTCAAGCTTTTGCTCAAAACCGTCGGGCAATATGAAATCGGTGCTGATGATAACGGCTTTTACTTCGTAGGCAGAATCTAACGCCCATAAAACGGACATAGCACCCTCTACCAGAAATTCGCCGTACCGCTCCCGATATTTTTTTTCTTTTAAACTGGCAACTTTTTTTATAATGGGGTGGTTAGCACCCAAAATTTCTTGTATCATATTGACCTCCGGGGATTTTTAAAAGTAAAAATTTAAACATAATCATTATATCATAAATGGTAAATCATTTCAATATCGTAGTTTTTTTATTGCTTTATGTGGGAAAATATGATAAAGTAATAATGGAGTAAATGGAAAAGGAGTTTCGTATGAAAAAGAATATTTGGGAAAATGTATATTATAGATTAAAAGACCCGGTAGAAATTAAACTGGCTATTTTATATGTCCTCTTTTATGCGGATATTCCCGTCAGTGATGTGGAGTTAAAACATTGCATGTTAGAGGGCACCAGTGTGGATTTTTTAGAGCTTTGCAATGTGATTGAAGAGCTTTTGAACGAAAACCATATCAAAACTGTGTGGCGTGATGAAATGGATAAATATGTGCTGACAAGTTCCGGCGAAGATATGATTACTATGTTTGAAAATAAACTCTTAGCCAGCGTGAAAAACAGTTTAAAAGATGCCATCGACCAATATTATAAAAATGAAACTAGCCGCAAAGCTATCCGTTGTGATGTGAAGCCGGTGGGTGACGGTATGTTTTGTGCAGAATTGGAATTAAAGGAAGGGAAAAATTCATTGCTTGTCCTTTCTTTATTTGCAGGCAGCAAAAAGCGTGCTCTTGCTATGTGCCGTGCCTTCCGTGAAGACCCTTATGATTTTTATGAAAAGCTTTCGGCATTGTTAGAATTGGATGTTGAGGAGAACTAAAATGGATTATGATGTAATTATTGCCGGCGGCGGTCCTGCCGGACTCAATGCGGCTTTATATGCAGCACGGTCAGGCCTTTCTTGTCTTTTGTTAGAAAAAATGTTCGCCGGCGGACAAATGTCCACCACCACAACGCTGGAAAATTATCTTGGTTTTCCTGGTGGGGTGGATGCCATTACGCTAGCCATGAATATGGAGCAGCAGGCAAAAGATGCCGGTGCCGAAATAAAATATGAAGAAATTAAGGTGCTGGATTTATCCGGCGATGTTAAAACAATAACCACGGCGAAAGGTGTGCTCACGGCAAAAGCCTTTATCGCTTGTATGGGTGCCCAACCCCGCACATTAGGTGTGCCTGGGGAAGAGGCTTTCCGTGGCAGAGGGGTTTCCTATTGTGCCACCTGTGACGGGGCGTTGTATAAGAACAAAACCGTGGCTGTGGTGGGCGGCGGCGATACGGCTTTAGAAGATGCTTTGTTTTTGGCAAAATATTGCCAAAAGGTGTATTTAATTCACCGTAGGGATGCGTTTCGGGGTGTGCAGACGCTCGTAGAACAGGTGAAAAGGCTGGAAAATGTTGAACTGGTGCTTTCTTCTGTTGTAAAGGAAATAAAAGGCACCAATGCGGTTGAAACTGTACTCATTTCCAATGTGGTCACAGGGGATGAAGCTGAGCTTTCTGTTAATGGTGTTTTTGTAGCGGTGGGTACACAACCCAACACAGAACTGCTGAAGGGCGAATTACAACTGACAACCGACGGTTATGTGGAAACAGATGAAGAAATGAAAACAGAAATCCCTGGTGTTTTTGCCGCCGGTGATTTGCGCCAAAAGCCTTTGCGGCAGGTGATTACGGCTGCGGCAGACGGTGCTGTGGCAGCCTATTCTGCTCTTAAATATATTGAGAGTCTTTAAGGCAAACGCTCTATATCGGCACCGAGGCTTTGTAACTTTTTTTCTAAAGAGGCATAACCACGGTCAATGTGATAAATATCTGAAATTTCAGTATCGCCACGGGCAGCCAGGCCGGCAAGCACCAATGCAGCACCGGCACGCAGGTCTGTGGCTTTTACTTTTGTGCCGGTAAGGTTTTTCTTGCCTTCGATGACAGCGTTTCTGCCGGAAATTTTAATAGAAGCACCCATACGGCACAATTCTCCAGCATGCAGAAAACGATTTTCAAAAACTGTTTCGGTAATCATGCCCGTGCCTTCAGCAAGGGATAAAAGCGCCGTCATAGGCGCTTGCATATCTGTGGGAAATCCAGGAAAGGGCATGGTTTTAATATCCACAGCGCGCATGGTGCTTCGTGGGTTTATGGTTATGGAATTTTTGTGCGTTGTGAGAGGAATTTGCATTTCTTGCAGTTTGGCAATGAGAGGTTTTACATCATCGGGTGCAACACCGGTAACAGTAACCTGTCCGCCGGTAATGGCGGCAGCAAGCAAAAGGGTACCGGCTTCAATCCGGTCAGGCATAATGCTGTAACGGGTTCCTGTAAGCTGTGTAACACCGATAATGGTTATGGTGTCAGAACCGGCGCCGCAAATTTGTGCCCCCATACCACATAAAAAATTGGCTAAATCTACAATTTCCGGCTCGGTGGCGGCATTTTCGATGATGGTTTTTCCTTTGGCTAAAACAGCGGCAGAAAGAATGTTTTCTGTGGCGCCCACGCTGGGAAAGTCTAAATAAATTTTAGCACCGACGAGCTCTTTTGCAGTGGCAACAATGCTGCCGCGATTGTTTTTGAAGGTGGCACCTAAAGCAGAAAGCCCTTTTATGTGTAAGTCAATGGGGCGGAGGCCAATAGGACAACCGCCCGGCAGGGCTATTCTTGCCCGGCCAAGGCGGGCTAAAAGTGGACCTAACACCAAAAAAGACCCGCGTAGTCTGCCTGTTAGTTCATAGGGTACAGTATAGCGGTTGATGTTTTGGGGAGAGATTGTTAATATTTGGTGTTGGTCGTTTTTAATTTGACAACCTAAACAAGACAAAATTTCGCACATAACGCAAATGTCAGAAAGTGCTGGCACGCAGTCTAACATAATGGTACTGTCTGCCATTAAAGAGGCAGCCAAAATAGGCAATGCCGCATTTTTAGAACCGGAGACAGAAATTGTGCCGTTTAATTTTTTTTGTCCTTTAATAATAAATTTTTCCATGGTATTGACCTCGTTTGTTTTCTTCTAAAAACAGTATTGCCGATTCGCTCATTTCCATGCAAAGTAAAATTTGTTGACAGTTATATTGTTAGTTAGTATAATATTCTTATGTTTTACAATAATTAAGGATGTGTTTTTGTGTTTAAAGATTTAGCATTAAAGCGTGAAAGTTGCCGACAGTATGATGGCAGACCGGTTCCCCGTGAACTTTTGCAAACAATTTTAGAAACGGCTTGTTTATCTCCCTCTGCCTGCAATTCTCAACCCTGGCGTTTAATAGCCGTAGAGGACGAAATGGCAGAAACCATGCGCCCCATGGTGCAAGGTGCTGGCTTAAACCGATTTGCAGATAAGGTTTCCACCTTTGTGGTGATTTGCGAAACAAAGGCCAGCTTAAGAGAGGGTGTGGGCGGTAACCGTCAGCGGTTTGCGCAAATGGATATTGGGATGGTGACCATGATGCTTACGCTGGCAGCTTCCGACCAGGGAATTTCTACCTGTATTATGGGTTGTTTTCGTGAAGAGAAAATTAAAAAGCTGTTAAACATTCCTGATGATGTACCTGTTCGCCTTGTGGTTGCTATGGGCTATGCCGAAACAGAAGATGTACGCAAAAAAATCCGAAAACCCGCTGAAGAAACCATAGGATATGGAAAATGGTAAAGAGCAAACGGTTACTCCAAAGCTTTTACGATAAAAATGCTGTTGAACTGGCACCGCTTTTGTTGGGTAAATTTCTTTGCCACAAAACGCCTGAGGGTGTTTTGCGTCTGCCTATAACAGAAACAGAAGCATATTATACAGAAGAGGACACCGCCTGTCATGCCCACAAAGGACGGACAAAACGGACAGAACTTTTATACCGTCGAGGCGGTTGGGCTTATGTGTATCTTTGTTATGGCATGCATCATTTAATGAATGTCATTTGCGGAGAAGAAAATGTGCCCCAAGGTGTTTTGATTCGTGGCGCGGGGCGTTACGACGGCCCCGGCAAGCTGACCCACGCTATGGGGATTGATAAAACCCATAATGGTATAAATTTGGTGGGTGGGGATGTGTTGTGGATAGAAGATGGTCCGCAACCTTCATATAAGACCACACCGCGCATTGGTATTGGCTATGCAACAGAGGAATACCGCAATATGCCGTGGCGTTTTGTGGCTTTAAAGTGAGTAAAAAGGCAGATTCATGAATAATTTGTGAAATATATAAAATATTCTGTTGACAATCAGCTTTAAAATTGTTATAATATAATTTGTAGTTTTTTACATCTATTGAATTTGAGTACAAATCAAACCCAACGCAAAGTACCGGAGGGAGGGAATAAACATGTCTGAAATTAGATTAAAGGATCACGAATCTTTAGATAGTGCCCTGCGTCGTTTCAAGCGTTCCTGCGCAAAAGACGGCGTTATCGCAGAAGTTCGTAAAAGAGAACA